>NZ_JAZAQF010000086.1:0-424268 GCF_043235035.1 Limnothrix redekei LRLZ20PSL1
AGTATCGGTGATTCTCAGTCGGTGAAAACCACGGAAAAAAGGGGGTGGTCTACGGCTTCGATGGTGGCAAAAAGGTTAAGGGACGTAAACGCCACATTATCGTTGACTCGCAAGGGTTCCTAATGGGGGTGTTGGTGACTGAAGCGAATGCTTCTGAGCGATTGGGAGCAATTGTGGTGTTAGGGGAAGTGAAAGAGAAGCTATCTCGGCTAGAGGTCATTTGGGTTGATCAGGGGTATTCCGGGAAAAAGTTTGCGGATGCTGTGAAGCATGTGTGTGGTGAGAGTGTGCGCGTGGAGGTGATCAGCCGAATCGGTAAAGGGTTTGAGACGTTGCCCAAGCGATGGATTGTCGAGCGGACGTTTGGCTGGCTGAACCGATTTCGGCGATTGAGCAAGGACTATGAGTTGTATTCGGAGACGAGTGAAGGGATGATCTATGGCTGCTTAATGCATTTGATGGTGAGAAGATTGGCTGCTCTAGATGCTTAATAATTGATTTATAAATCAGCTCTCAGGCCCATATCCAAAACGGACAACAAGATCAGATCTGAGATCACCAATATCAAGCTAATTAGCAAATTGTGAACGCAATGATGAAACTTCAACCGGCTGGTTCAAGAATGCGTTTTCGATGCCTAATGCAGTTGTTCGCAACGCAAAATGCTCGTAACATCGTCCTGTTTCGACCAATGTTTCTTTTTAAAAAAAAGTGCGATCGCCCGTTTCACTTCACTGGGTTCTCAGTCGCCAGACTGTTCATCCCCCAAGCGTTGTGCATTGTTCACAGCAAGATAACGTTTCGGCTGAGCGGCTACCGATACCCTGGACAACACAACTGAATTTATCAACAGTCCGTTCTAGTTGGGTTGTTATGCGGCCGCAACGGCTTAACTGGATTGCTCTGATTCAAGCGGTAATTCCGAGGGGTTTGTCCTGTCCAGCGCTTGAAGGCACGATGGAAAGCGCTCGGCTCTGAGAAACCTAAGAGAAATGCCAGATCATGGATGGAGGTACCGGGGAGATTGAATTGACTCAGGGCAAGCTCTCTGCGAGTTTCATCGAGAAGCTGTTGGTAGGAGGTGTTCTCAGTTTGTAACTCTCGTTGAAGCTGGCGCACACTGAGCATTAAGTGATGCGCGATCGCCTCAATCGATGGCACTTCTCCCTGTAAGCGATGGGTGATCGCGGTGATTACTTGTTGACGATAGCTCTGGGTCTCCGTTTGCGCATGGAGCATTGTGTTGGCGTGAAGTTCAAACACGGAGAGCAAGCTTGGATTTGATGATCGCACCCGCCAATTCAAATAAGGTTCTGGAAAGATGATGCGGTTTGCCACCTGGGAAAACCAAACGGTGGTTTGAAAAATTCGTTCATGCTCCGAGGTGTTTTCGGAGCGGGGATGTTGAAACCAGACAGCATCGGCTTTGAGGCGATTACCGGTTAACTGTTGAGTTGCAGTGATGAGGGCGGAAAAGGTGCTTTCGATCGGATGGCGCGGTTCATCCAGCAAATAATTTTTGATATTGCCAACAATATCGCAATCACAATGTACCCAGCCTGCCGAAACATGATGGTGAATGGCAACACCTCGGCTAAACAGGCGTGTGTATTGAGAAAGCTTTTCTAACACTTGTCCATAGGTTTTGCAATTCAGCAACACATAACCAACAATACCGATCGCCGCAAGATCGAAGGCTTCCCCAATGTGTAAGCCCAGATCGCGATCGCCCGTTTGTATAACAGCTTCCCGCCACAACTTTTGAAGAACTTCGCTGCCAACCTGGCGATCGGGGTCATCCAACCAGGATGGGGAAATTTGAGCAGCCCGGTACAGCTTTGGGGCGGCAACTCCCTGGGCTACGGCATATTGCACAATGTCCCGGACGATCGCGGTTGAAAAAGTTGCCTCTTGCATACGGGACTCTTCAGATTGGCATCATGGGTCAACTTTCTGGCGCAGTGCGTCAATTCTTACCCTAACAGAAAGCCTTACCGTTGAATTGTTCAACCAAGCAATCAACCTTACGAAGAACGCAGGGCATGGCAAGCTCAGAAACAACCGAAATGGAAACCATTGTGAACCCAGTGACGGGCGATCGCATGACCTTCATGCAGCCGTCCTCCCAACATCAAGGGCAGTACGCCAAAATTCGCTTTGATTTGCCCCCTGGTGCAAAAGGGAGTCCTTTGCACTACCACACCAAAATGGATGAAACATTCACGGTTTTAAGCGGCTGTTTGGATATGGAAGTGGGGCGAAAAAACAACCGTCGCACGTTGCAAGCCGGGGAAAGTTTACAAGTACCCGCAGGAATGCACCATAGCTTTTGCAATTCTTCTGGCGAATGGGTCACGTTCACCACAGAAAATCGCCCCGCCGCAGGATTTGAGCAGTTTCTGCGCGGACTTTATGGCTTGGCGATCGACAGCAAGGTGAACAGTGACGGGATGCCGACTAATGTCTTAGAGATGGCTATTTTACTGAAGCTGTCAGATACCATTCCTGTCGGTATTCCATCCTTTCTCTTTGGTCTGCTGTTAAACACTTTGGTGTGGGTCGCTCGAGTCTTCAACGCCGATCATGCGATCACAAAATATTGGCGTTAAAGTCATCCAGGGTTTTAGGGTTCTGACCACTTCCAGCAAATTGTTAGAGCTTCAATCGTTCATTGAGTTTCTTTCACTGACATGCATTCACACATCCAATGGAGATGAATTTTCATGCACCGCTTAAAACTGATTCGGACTACGGGTATTTTACTGATCCTGCTGATCATTCTGTCGAATATTCCGTACATGCTGCTGATAAAAATGTTTGAGTATGACGATATTTTGCGCGAACCAGTCGATGTCGTATTAACAAAGTTCAAAGCTGGTGGAACTGAGTTGATTCTAATTTGGTTTGGCTTTGGTTTGGCGGCGTTACTATTTATTCCCGCCAGCCTGCTACTGCACCAGGTTCTGAATTTACCAACCCAACGCAACGATCAGCCCTATCTCTCTATTACAACGCTGATGGGAGCACTTTCTGGTATCTTGCAGGCGATCGGACTCATGCGCTGGGTCTTTGTTGTACCGGTTTTAGCCAGTCTCTATACCAATTCTGGTGCTAGTCAAACAACCCGTGAGGCGGTGAGCGTAGTCTATCAAGCCGTGCATCAGTACGGTGGCGTTGTCATCGGTGAATATTTGGGGCAGACCTTGCTAATCGGCTGGACGCTGGGCGTTGGCTGGTCTATGCGATCGTCAACCTTGTTCAAATCCTGGGTTGCCTGGTGGGGCTTGTTGACAACTCCCCTACTGCTCTTGGGGCAAAGTGAACTTTTGGCAACCGTGATTCCGCATATGCCCGTCCTGGAAGCCACTCCAATTGGGTTTATCCTCTGGGAAGTCTGGTTGCTAATCGTGGGTATCTGTCTGTTGCGCGTTCCGCCAAGACGACTGATCGCTCAGCCTGAAGCAATGTTCAATCTATCAACGGGGAATAATCCATGAAAACCTTTCGGGCTTTCTTGGCAAAACAATTGGGTCTACCATCCGGTTGGTTTGGACAACTGCTGCTGCGCTTGCTGAATCGCAAGAATGCGCCCATGAACGATCTCGTGTTGTCAGAACTTCAAGTCCAATTTGGTAGCCGCATTCTGGAAATCGGGTTTGGCGGTGGTGATTTGATGGGCAAATTGGTGAAAACAGGACTACCCGCCCAGATTGTCGGGGTAGAGCGATCGCCCGATGCCTTCAAGGTTTGTCAAGATCGATTTCAACGGCTAATTCAACAGGGAGCGATCGAGATCCATTTAGCCGATGCAGCAGCGTTACCATTCTTGGATCAGTCATTTACCCAAATTTGTACTGTCAATACGCTCTACTTTTGGCCAGACGCACCCCAAGTATTAATTGAGTGCCACCGAGTGCTAGCTCCTGGCAGCGCACTGGTGATTGGCTACGCATCCAAAACTTATCTAGAGCAACAAAAACTAGCGCAACATGGATTTGCTGTCTATGAAGTCACTGAAGTGGAAATGATGATGCGTAGAGCGGGATTTACCCGAATTAACACTGTTTCTGGTAATAACAGCCACCAAAAATTTTTCTGCACCTCTGGGCTACGAGATTCTTGATATAAGCAACAAACTGAGAGCTGCTCTTCACAGATAGCTTAAGACCGTATAACGGGTCTGCTGAGCGGCTGCTGCTCAACGTTGCTGTAACATCGATCAACTTTTTCAGCTTGTTCTAACAAGTTCGTTTTACTGCTGGTGCTTATCAAGTAGCTTGCTTTTCTTGAAATGGGCTTGCGTACCACTGTAAGTACCACAGTTCTGAATTCTCATCATTTGAACAGTCTTCATACTTTGGAATATGAATCTGGTAAGAATCATGAAAAAACAAGTAAAGACTGTTATCTTCCAAAAATTCGTACCCTGTAAATACGCTTTGATTTAACGGATGAAATAGATTGCACCACTCTGGGAATCTTAGCCTGTAATCAATATCTTCATGGTGTGGGCACAAGTAGGCATCTGTGATCAGTTCTCCATTCTGCATAAATGACCAAGGTGGGTCAATCCAAATGTAACCTTGCTTTTTTAACTTGTCTCTTTTTTCAAATTGGATTTTGATTGAATTACACGCGATCGAGTAGTAGCAAGTTTCTCCAACGAAATTTCTCAAAATTGGTTCATACTGCTGTCGGTCACTAACGGTGTAATCCAATTTTCTGCCTCATTCCCAGTGCTAAAAATATGCTAACAACCTTCCATCTTCGAGCTATTCACCTTGACGACTGACAAGGGGTCTGCCAGACACGTCTATAACCTTACCGAAACCTTGCCGATCGCCCTGAAAATGCCACAGCCCTAGCCCAACAGCGCGATCGCCCGTTTCTCCAGGTTCGCAGCCATCAAACCATTGAGGCTCATCAGACGATCGGCTCCAGCATCGCACTTGTGCCACCGGTCACGCCCGACAACGCATCACTGAGGGGCGATCGAACGCTGTGCATCATCCACAGCGAGATAACGACCCAGACTCAGCGACCCGGCGCACGGGGCGTAACGATTGCAAACTAGGTGTCATGGTCTGTAACTCTCTCACTTCGGCCTCCAACTCTCCGGCAAGAATCGCCCTAACTACGCGAAAACGTCTTCACCGTAGGCTTTCGCAATCGCGGTGGCGAAACGGCTGGCAAACTCGCAGAACTCCTGCCCCCAACCACTGCTCACACTGACCTCCTGGATTGGGCCGGCGGGAAGAAACAAAAGTTCAATGTCGGAACGCTTGGGTATGTCGCCAGACTCAATGCGAGAAACAATGCTGTCAATCTCTCGAAGTGCTGCCGGTGCATCCTTCCATGAAGACCAATCAAAGTTGTTGTCGGGCCGCGAAAGGAACTGGCGCGCCTCTCGGAGAACCTCAACTAACTGTTGGTGCTTGGAATTCATAGAAAAGTGCGAATGACACCTAATTATTTATTAGACCGCAGTTGCGGGATGACTCTTTCAGCAGAGCGTTGTCAAGCAGTTGCAGTGTAATTTCAGTATGAAGGGGATTATCCCGCAGTTACGAGATAATATCCCCACTTATAGAACTTCTACCGCAACGATCGCCCTGGGATCATCACAGCCCTAGCCCAACAGCGCGATCGCCCGTTTCACCAGGTTCTCCGCCGTCAGACCGTTGAGACCCATCAGTTGATCAGCGGTAGCCGTCGTTTCGCCGCGCTTCCAGGCAAACACATCGCGCGAGGCTGTGCTGCGGGGCCTGCATGGCGATTGCGCGAAGAGGCGATCGAGCATTGTGTATCATCTCACATTAGGATAACGTTGCCCATCACCCGCCGCAAATAATCTTTGCCTTACAACCGATCATCTCTCGGCGGTCGATGTGCATGGGCGTTGTTAGCCTACGCTCACTACGATCGCCGCTCCAAAATTTTTCTGATATTAGGTAAAGCAGCTTCTATAACTTCAGGTGGCGGTGTTGTTTGTTGCCAACTTTCACGCATTGCAAGCCTTTCTGACCAAGCTTTTAGGCGAGGATAGGCATCCAGAGAAAAACCAAACATGGACAGCGAAGGCACTAAAGTTCCAGCAACAATATCTGCCAATGTGATGTCTTCTTCGACAAAGTACGAATCATCGCCTAAAAGATTCTCGTAAAACTGCATAACGGAAATAACTCGTTCTTTCGCAGCGTCAAACTTCTGATTGTCAACATCCAGCCCTACTAAGGGTCGGGTTAACAGCATCGCAGCAGGCTGAAGCTCATTGATAGCGAGCATCTCTACCATCCGAACCGTAGCAACGCTTTCAGGATTGCTCGGCATCAATGAGGGTGTTGGGTATTTTGCTTCTAGGTAATCTAAAATTGCCAACGACTCAATGACCCGAACTCCATCATTCACGATGACAGGAATTCGCTGAAGTGGATTAACTACTGTAAAGGCATTTTCAAACTGATCGCCGTCCAGATTAACCAGAATTGGTTCAAACGGTATTTGTTTTTCCAGCAATGCGATCCACACTCGACGCGCATTGCCAGAGACCGGGTTGTAGTAAAACTTCAGCATTGAAATACTCACTTATAAACTACATTTCCACCGATTCCTTGAAGTCTAACACCAACTGAATTTTGAGCAACAACCACACCGATCGCTTTCAAACAACTCAATCTTGAAAATCCATGGCTATAACCGTAAATTTCTTTTAATTCCTCAGTTGTAATAAATCCGTGTTGCAAGATGTGGTCAATGACTGCTTTCGGTCTCTTGGCTGTTACAGAACGGCAAAGTTCCAGGAAGTCATCGGGTAGCTGCTGCGAATTCTCCATGTGTTTCCAAAAGGGTTAGCTGCTTTGGTTGTTGGTCAATATAGCTAAAATCATAAATTTTAGTATTCATTAAGTTTTTGGATAAGCTTGGTGACAAGTACAGCGACTCAATTGTATTTTCCGCTTTGCCTAGTAAGGTAGACTGTGAAGATCTGCCAACTTCGATTTCGATTTTTTCAAGGTTTAAGCGCTTAGGAAGAACTTTGCCAAACGCCTTGTCACCCAATTTACCGTCATAACTGATGATAAATGCAGATCCTTTGCGATTTAACTGTTCAAGCGCTAACACAAAATCATCGAAATTTATTCCAGACAAATATCTTGAATCTCTATTGCCGCATACGCCTTGATATGGAGGATCCATGTAGATAAAATCATCTTCCTGGATTTGCTCTAATACTTCTCGGTAATCCAAATTGGTAAACTTACATTTGCTTCTGAGCAAACTAGAAACACCGACTATATTTTTTCTCATTGTTTCGGGTCGTGTTCCTTTCCGTCTTTTGTCCGGACTTTGGTTAAACAATCCTTCGGAATTGTAGCGAACTGACCCTTTAACGCATCTTGCTAGTAGATAAAGAAGTAGTTTTGGATCGTTGGTCTCATTGAATTTTGATCTGACTTCAAAGTAATGGTCTACAGAATTGGGATGTTGTTGATTCCATAGCTCTAAGTAAAAATCGGCTATTTCGTCTGGTTTTTCTACAGCTAGTTCTAGGAGCTTGATGAGCGGATGGTTCAGATCATTTAACCAAAAACTCTGGGTGATCTGACTTGCGGACGTAGCAACACTAATTGCAGCAGTTCCAGCAAAAGGCTCTACTAGCCTATTGAATTTTTTGGGAAAGAACTGGAGGATGTGCTTTGCTAGCTTCCTTTTGCTGCCTTGATATTGAATGAAGTGGGGTAGGTTTGCCATCGTCATGCAAGGACAAATGATCTTATAGCGGCTTATCAGGATGGTTTGAGCTTATCGCTTAATTCAAGCATTTTTTTGAGGGCGACAGGGGGGCGAGGCTGAAGTCTAAGACGGCTAACGATTCATTCGGCTGCAATGATCACCTTTCACCAGGTTCTCCGCCGTCAGACCGTTGAGGCTCATCAAACGATCGGCTCCAGCATCGCACTCGTGCCACCGGTCACACCCGACAACGTATCACTGCCAGAGGGGCGATCGAGCGTTGCATCATCCACAGAAAGAGAACGGCAAAATGCAGCGGCGCGGCAGACAACCTTAAACTGAGCACCAGCGGCTTTCGTTCGTCCGTCCGCTACTATGACGTGTTAGGTTGCGCCAGGAAAGGAGAAGTCCAGCAAGCTACCATGATTGCCTGATTTCAAATGTCTTGCCTTGCTTGGTGGCATCCTCAATCTGCTGAAACACATCGTAAACTCCAATGACTATAGGAGTAAAAACTGCTTCCCTTTCTTTAGAGATACTCTTTAAGATGCAGAGACCAGATAGAGAATCTGCTATCCCTGTTTCTAACCCAAAATTATGATAAGAGGTGTCTGTCGTCATCCAAGCAAGATTGAGAGGTAAATAAAGCTTTACATCCTCTACTTGGAGATACAAATGAGGATCTTTTTTGTAAATCCCGTGCATTGTTGGTCTTTCACAGTATTTATCCCAGAATTTGATATTTTTTGCTCTAAAGTCAGTTTGAAAAAATTCAAAAGCACATCCAATAAAATCTTTAGTTAAATTATTTACGTTTTGTAGATTTAAGACTTTAGGTTGCCAGTATTTTAGCACCTGTACTGTAAATGCCATAAGCTCGTGGTAATCGTCATAAGGTAAAGCCCGTATACTACCCAGTTCATCAAGATTCCCTGCCGGAATATCCACAAATTGAAGTCCACTAGCCGCAGCAATACTGAGAAGTCTGTGAACATTTACATAATGAGTAAGCAGAGGTTGATACTGCCAGGTATGCAGTCTATCAGGATCGCAATTTATGCTGTCTAACTTCTTAAACGCACGAATTTCTCTTGCTGTTTTAGATATTTCCGTCTCAATGAAATTATGTATTTGCTCCAACTTCTTGATTTCTAAGCATTGAATTTTCGTGAGTAAGAATTTGAAATCAATGATATTGTTGTTCTCATTAAAATCGAAGTGGTTTTGTGTATCAAATTTCCTATAGCGTTGCTGCCTTCCTTTTAGGATGAAAACATATAACTGTGAGTATTTTTCATAAAGCTTATAGGTAAGAAATTTATCAATTGTTGTCTTAACTTTCTCCCGATTAGTTGTAGATGTAACTTGAACTGCAACTTTATTTACAATGTCACCCAAATCAATACCTGCTTGATTTAAATTGACTGAGTTTAGATTTTTAAGCTGAAAATCAAAGACGATATTGAGCAATTCTTTTACAAAATCTTCTGCAAATATTCCTAAGTCATGCAAATTGGAGGCTGTGCGAAACTCGATAGACTGTTGCAACAATGCTAGGTTGTTACTGATCTCTTTAAAATAGATTTCTCTAGTCAGTACCATGTTAGCGAAATCAGTCCTGTTTTAGCTTACTTTTGTCTTCAAATAGTCAGTGCTGCTTCCCTCAATAGATTCGCAACACTGAATTATTGAAAGGATTTGCAGTAAATAGCTTAACAATTATCAATCTCGTCCCCGAATAGAAAGTTGGTGGTTCCGTCCTAGCCAGCAGCCAAGCAGCATAACTATTTATTAGACCGCATGTGCAGGATAACTCCTTCAGCAGAGTGTTATCAAGCAGTTTCAGTCTGACTCCGGTACAGAGGGCATTATCCCGCAGTTGCGAGATAATACCCCCACTTATAGCACTTCTACCACGACGATCGCCCTGGGATCGTCACAGCCCTAGCCCAACAGCGCGATCGCTCGTTTCACCAGGTTCTCAGCCGTCAGACCGTTGAGGCCCATCAGTTGGCCAGCGGTCGCCGTCGTTTCGCCGCGCTTCCAGGCAAACACATCGCGCGGGGCCGTGCTACGCAGGACGATCGGCTCCAGCATGGCGCTTGTGCCGCCGGTCACACCCAACAACGCATCACCGCCAAACAGCCGATCGAACGTCGCATCATCCACAAAGTGAGCATCCGGCTCCGAGCACATCTCCACCGCCACATCGGTCGATCGGTAGAGGCGACGGGGACTGACCACCGCCACGATCCGCGAGCCGATGCCCTGGGCCGCCAACTGTTCCGCCGCCGTGATCGCCGGGGTCAGCGTCATGTCGCCAATCACCGCCAAGACCACGGTTTTCTCACCGGGCGTTTCTTGCAGCACAAAACCACCATCCTGCAAAGCTTGGCGCGTTTGCTCAAAGGTCGAGACGATCGGCAGCGGCGACTTGCTGACCGTAATCGTGATCCCCTTGTTCACCTGAGCCAGCGCCCACTCATAACAAGCCTGGGTGCTGTTGGCATCGCAGGGGAACAGCGGGAAGATGTTGCCGTTGCGCATCATCGCCGCGAAGTAGTTTTCGATTTCCGGGCGTTGGTGCGTCCAGCCGTTGCGCCCTTGCTCCAGCGCACCCGCCGTGAACAGGCAGACCGTGGCGGGGGTGGGGCGGCGCAGTTCGGCCATGGCTTGAGTGACGGTTTGCCAAATCGGCAGCCCGTTGATCGCAAAGGACTCGTAGGAACACCAGAGCGATCGCGCCCCAAACAGCGCTTGACCCACCGCCAACCCAGCGCAGGCATCTTCGTTCAGGGGTTCGTAGACCTGACCATCGGGCTGTTGGAAATAGGTGGGGTCAGTGGTCGGGTGAACGATTTTCAGGCCCACGTTGATGTTGTTGATGCCCGAAGCGGCGTTACCGTCGGCATTGGTGACAATGAAATCCGGGTCGGCCTTGCCCACTTGCACCACCAGATCGCCCATGGCCGTGGTCGAAACTTTCTTTTCGCCGGCCGGGAATTCCACCAGGTTCAGCGCGCCCAACTCCGCCAGGGGGCGAACGCTTTCGGTGACGGCCACTTGGGAGCCGGGGCCACCGCCCGATCGCTCAAAATTCGTCCGCACCAGTTGCCAGGCTTCCGGCGACAGGGCCCGTTCCTTCAGGGCCGCCACAATGTAGTCCCGTTCCAGGTTGTCGCCGGGATAGAGGTTGTGAGATTGGGCCCCGCGCTTGTGAACACCCGCCCCCTTCAGTTGCTTGATGATCAACACCGTCAGCTTGCCGCCCAAGGCCAGTTTCGCGGCTTTGTCGGTGGCTTCCAGCACCGCCTGGGCAAACACCAACCGCTGGGCAAAGGAGAACTGGGTGCTATCGACGTAATTGCCCGGTTGGTTGGCATCGTCAAAGGCCTTGGCATCCAGCAGCACCACTTCTTCAAAGCCATTGCCGCGCCAGTAGGCTTCCATGGCGGCGTTGGATTTGGTGGAGACCATGCTGTGGTGCTCTTGGCTGTAGCCGTTCCAAATCAGAATCGGCAGGAAGTTGGTGGCCTGCGGATAGGCGGTGTTGAAGTGGCCAAAGCTGCTCATGATGTAGGGTTCGCCCAGGCCGCCATCCCCGATCGTCACGGGGAAGAGGGTTCCGGGGAACAGCTTTGCGCCGGCCATGGCGAAGTGCTGGCCCTGGCCGAGGGGGCCGGCGGGTGCGAGCAGGCCGGGAATTTGTCCCGACAGGTGACCCAGCAGCCCGTGGGTTTCCCGGAACCGATCGCGCAGTTGCTGCACCGTCGTGATGCCCATGGCTTCGAGCGATCGATCCAAGAACACCTGGGAATAGAAACCGGGCGCGTGGTGGCCCACTTCGGTGGTGAAGTTCTTGTAGCCCAGCATGATCAGCGCCGCCATCACATCGGCGGCACTGGCATAGCCGCCGGGGTGGCCCGATTCCTTGCTGGCGGTCATTTGCACGGTCAGGTAGCGCAGGGCATCGGCCGCCAGGAGAGTTTGGAAGGCCGCCGCTCGATCGCTCGGACTGGCGATCGCCCCTGTGGTCGCATCCACGGCTGGCGCAGCACCCAGGGTGTCAAATTCGGGCCAAGGCGCACCGAAGTATTGAATGCCGTCGCAAAACGCAGGCGTGGTCGTGGGTGCGGGGGTTGTGGCGGTCATGGGCAATTCACCTAGTGGTTCGACTCTCTCGACTGTAAGGCCAGTCTTGAGGCGATATTTTACAACCTTGATGTTGCTAAAGTCGCAAGCCGATCAAAACCGGCCCCTTGGCTGTCTGTGGTGCGGGTGGCCAGTTGGCGGGCAGCGGGCGGCGACCATCGGTCAAACTAGCTGAATAAAAATCAACATGGGTCACTGGTAATGTGGTCTTCCCAGTTGCGATCGCTGTTAATTGGTGAACTGAGTTGGCAGCGATTGATTCGATCGGTTGTTTTTGTGTATGTGGCGATTACGCTTTATGTCTTCTTTCGGGCGGATAGCATGATCTTTTTGCCACCGCCGCCGAGCTATGTTGACAGTCCTGAAATTTTGAAAATTCCGGTCAACCCTCGGGAAAAAATTTCAGCCCTTTATTTGCCACAGAAAAACGCCCGATCGACCATTCTTTATATTCATGGTAATGCCAGTGACTTGGGGCAAATTCGGCCCTGGCTGTTTCAGTTGCATAACTGGGGCTATCCGGTGTTTGCCTACGATTATCGTGGTTATGGAACCAGTGACGGCAGCCCCAGCGAGGCCAAGGCCTATGAAGATGCGGAAGCGGCCTATCAATATCTCACCCAAACTTTGAAAATTGCGCCGCGCAATCTTCTGGTTTATGGGCAATCGCTCGGGGGTGGATCGGCCACAGAGTTGGCGCGACGGCATCCGGTGGGAGGCTTAATTTTGGAAAGCACTTTCACCTCTGCTTTTCGGGTGGTGTTGCCGATTGCGATTTTCCCCTTTGATAAGTTCACCAATCACAGTAAGTTGCCCCAGGTGCGATCGCCCGTTTTAGTCATTCATGGTCAACAGGATCGAACGATTGATTGGTCTCATGGGCAGCAACTCTACGCCGCCGCCCCCGGAATGAAGCGATCGCTCTGGATCGCTGGTGCCGGCCACAATGATTTGAGTGAAGTGGCGGGCGATCGATTGCGGCAGTCTCTCGCTGAATTTGCCGCCCTAGTCCAGACTCAAAACACCGCGCCCTAGGCCATCAAGCCTGTTGATAGACTGGGGGAAATTCCCCGATCGAAACTGGTCGCCTATGTTGACCCTGGCGCAATGGACTGTGGCGGAATATCACCAAATGATCGCGGCGGGCCTGCTGGTCGATCGCCGCGTGGAACTGTTGAACGGGCAAATTATTGAGATGTCACCGGAAGGGCCGGAGCATACCTATCGCGGCGAAACCCTGGCGGAGTGGCTGCGCGATCGCCTGCGGGGGCGAGCCTATGTGCGGGAAGCGCGACCGATTACCCTAGACCATTCGGAACCGGAGCCGGATATTGCAGTGGTGCGGGGCGATCGATCCCAATTTGTCCAACGACATCCCGGCGCGGCGGATCTGTTTTGGGTGGTGGAAATTTCCCGATCGACCCTGACCACAGACCTGACCCACAAGCGGGATCTCTACGCGCGGGTGGGAATTCCGGAATATTGGGTGGTGGATTTGGTAAATCGGCGGGTGGTGGTGTTTCGGCAACCGGAGGCGGGCCGCTACAGCCAAGAGGAAACGGTGAGCGATCGCCCGATCGCACCGCTGGCCTTCCCGGACTGCGCGATCGACTTAGCCCAGCTCTTTCAACCGTAGGAAAACCGGGCGTAGGAAAATCGAGAATTTCCTGCGCTATGGGCCGGTGCGAAACGAGGGCAAGGCTTCAAATTGGGCAAACTCCGATTCAAGTTTCCACTGCACCCGGGCGCGATCGCTCTGGGCCAAAAAGCCCCGACAACCCGCCGAAATGGAAGCAGCGTTGGGCGAATCTTGGGCACAGGCGGCAGTCACTGCGTCAAAATTTGACGAATTCCAAAGACTGGCTCCCGAGAGGAAACTATATTCCAAACTATTGCGCGCCAACCGTTTGAGATCGGCATAGCTCAACTGATAGCGCAGGATCGCCAATCCATACTCGTTGCTCAAATCAATGCGAGCAATGCCCTCATCATCGGAAGCCAACGTCATCGGCACACCGGCCGCGAGATATTCGCGGAAGGGATGTTGGTTGCCAGCCACATTCAAAATCACCTCATTGCTGGTGAGGCAAATTTCGACTAACACCCCCCGTTTGCGCATTTCTGCCATCAGTTGAAAGGGGTTGTTTTCATAGAGAATGCTCACCCCATGGCCAATGCGACTGGCCTGAGCCACTTCCACCGCTTGATGAATATGAAAACGCAGATCATTTGGTGGCACTAAGCCCAGGGTTAATTCCCCCGCATGAAGAGAAATTTTGACTTCCGGAAACTGCGTTTTTAGAAATTGCAACATCTGCATTTGTTGCTGGTAGTCGCGCAGGGCCACCGGGTTATCTTCGGGCGCAACTAAGTTGATCCCCACAACGCGGGAATTCGCTTTGGCCAACTCAAAGGCATAAACAAATTGGGCAAAAACTTCTTCGGGCGCTTTGGTGCGTGTGGTTTGTTGCAAATAGCGCACCGTCACTTCACAGCCCGGTTGAGCCATGGGCGTATCGCAGCGTAAAGTGCTGGCGACCTGGCGTTCAAGATTCGCCACCTCCTGGCTCCCTCGGGCAACCAGATCCATTAAGCCGCGATCGAGCAGCGCGCGCCGCATTTGGGCAAAGTCGCCACTCCAGCCCACCGCCCGCCCCAGTTGACGCACTTCAGCGCCTTGAACGGTCATCAACAGTTCTAAATAGAAAATATGCTGATCAGCAGCGCGATTGGCGACCTCCGCCACCATGTCGTCCTGGCGCGACGGAGCAGAAGAAATCTCCGAAAAGCCGCCAAACGCCTGGAAAAATTGATCATGTCCCGATCGATTGGCAAAAGGCAGATTGCGCGTTGACCACAAATTAATCAGGGCATCGTAGGTGTCAGGACGATTGGGCAACTGCGAGGCGGGAAAATAGCGGCTGTTTTGGCCACAGGCACTCGGTGGAATCAGGGTCAGGGCCTGGGGATCAATGCAGTAGCCATCGGCGGCGGCCCACTCCAAATAACGCTCCGCATAAACGGCCCCGCTCAGGTGTGTATGAATGTCGCCTCCTTTCGGCATTCGCTGCACAAAGGCCCGGATCGCAGGGGGACTGGCGCGGTGTTGCTCCAGCCATTGGCTCACTTGGGCTTCGGCATCACGGCGCGATCGCAGGTTTACGGGAGCTTCTTGGGCGGCAACGCTGGAAACAACCAGGCCAGAACCAAGCAACAGTCCCCATAAAACAGCGAAGGAGGAAAGTTTGGGCATGGAAAACCGGGGAGCGGTGGGAGAATTTTGGTGAACTGTACCGCCAATTTTTGCTCAATCATTCAAGCATATTCAAATTCTAAATAAATTTACATTTTTGTTCTCAATATCTGTCTAAAAATTGGCTAAGGTTTGCAATATCTTTCTGGAAATTATCCATTGTTTACATCGGTTACCTTGTTAACAAGGGGCTTAAGCTCCTTGTTTCACATGATTTCATGGCGGCAATGTCAAGGTTTTGGGTGATTTGATTAATGGCTTGAAGCCCTTTTTTTGTTGATTAATGGACTGAGCATTAGATCAGTGTTTGGCTTGATTCAGTGTTTGGCTTGATTTGGCTTTTTAAGCATCCTCTAGGGGCTGTTTTTGGGTTTGGAATCAGCTTGAAACGGTTGCAAAATTGCTTGGGTTTCCGGGTTGTAGAGCCGGAGATAATTCCAATAATTGCCCAACACGTTTTCCACATAGCCGCGCGTTTCCGAAAAGGGAATCTGCTCCACAAATCGATCGAGATCCGCCGTGCCAAATTGCTTCACCCAGCGGTTCACATTGCCCGGCCCGGCGTTGTAGGCGGCCACGGCTAGCAGACTGTTGTTGTCATATTCCCGGTGGGTATAGTCCAAAAACCAAGTGCCGAGTTTGATGTTGTCCGGGGGATTTTCCAGGGTGTAATCCTTGAAGCCGATTTTGTTGGCTACCCATTCGCCCGTGGAAGGCAACACCTGCATTAAGCCCACGGCATTGGCGATCGAGCGAATGTCGCGCTCAAAGTGAGACTCTTGGCGAATTAACCCCAACACGAGGGCCGGATTCAGGTTTTGGGCCCGGGCCCCGGCGGCGATCGCATCCCAATAGGGACGGGGATAGAGCCGCCGCCAATAGTTCAGGTCTCGACGGGCGGCTGCAAACTGTTCCCGATCGCCCGGTTCCTCTCGCCACCGCAAATTGGCCAGGGCAAAAAGACCGGCTAAATAATCGCCATTGCCCAGTCGCAACGTGCCGTCCGTATATTGCTCTGCAAAGGTGGGCTGGTTGCGGTTTTGGAATTCCGTTTGCCAATAGTCAAAGGCGGCGCGGTCTTGCTCCAGTTGATAGAGCGCTTGCAGGGTGGGCGATCCGGCGGGTAAGGGAGAGCGGGGCGGCGGCGGTTGCAGGGTGGGTTGCCCCGATCGAATGGTGGTGAAATCTCCGACCGGTAACCCCAACTTCACCGCCGATCGCCAGGCGTAGTAGGACTCGGGATACTGTTGCAGGGTGTGGCGGTAGGCCGCTTGGGCGGCCGCTTGGTCTCCCAACTGGGCGGCCCATTGCCCGGCCCAAAAGCTGGCCCGGGGGGCATCTTCATGCTCAGGGTTCTGTTGCACCAGGGCGATCGCCCATTGGCGGGCCGCTTGGGGGCTGGTGGTGGCGGCTTCTTCGGCCAGTTGCCAGCGCAAATCGCCGGCCGCGTCGCTGTTGCTGAAGGTTTTGAAGAGTCGATCGCGATCGGCCGTGGTGGGCTGTTGCTGATTTTTCAGGATCCGCACTCGCTCCAGCAGGGCCCGAGGGGCATGGTTGGGGTTGGCCAGGGCGCGATCGAGCAGGGCCAAACCTTCGGCCGGCGGCACTAACCGGGCCAAACGGGTCATGCCAAAGGCCGCTTCTGGAGCTTGGGGAAATTGCTGAATCAGACGACGATAGCGGGCGATCGCCTCGGGCCGTTTGCCGCCCAGTTGCGCCCCCCGCCCGGCCCGATAGGCATGGAGGGGGTTAGGGGTGGCTTTGGCGTAGGCATCACCGGCCTTGGCGTATTGACGACGATCCCAATAAATCCGCCCGATCGTGGCCCAATCGGCGGGGGTGATGGCGGTGGCGAACTGACTTTCTAAGGGCCCCAGATAGTTGCCCACGTCCCGCGCATCGGGGGCATGGCGCAATAGATATAGGAACCAGTCGGGGCGATCGGGTGTTTGGGCTAACCGTTGCTTGGCTACCGCGATCGCCCGGGGATGCGATTTCCAGGGAGAATCGGCTGCCACCAGGCGATCGAGCCACTTTGGATCCTGTTGACCCAACCCATAGAGCGCTTCCGCCGTGGCCGGATCCTGGGGAAATTGCTTCAGCAGGGTTTGCCAGGTTTGGCTGGCCCCAGCCCGATCGCCCCCTTGGAGTTGCGCCTTGGCCCGCAGGGCCAACACCGGAGCCAACAGCACCGGATCATCAGCATTTTCCAGCCACTTCAGGGCCGTTGCATGGTCTTTGACGCTCAGGGCTTCCGTGGCCAACACATAGCGTGCCCCCGATCGAGTCAAGGAGTTGGCCGATTCCGCCAACTCTGTCAGGGGAGGCACTTTGGCCGCTTTGGGATCCTTGGCCTCGGGACTGGGCGTTTCTTGGTGAATTCGGGCCGCGGCCACTTCGGCTAATCCCGTTGTGGGAGGCTGGTTAGCCTGACGATTAGCCAACCAATCTCCCATGGGCGACAGGGCCGCACCAACCCCCAAGGCCACGGCTCCCGCAGCCCCCAAACCCACCACCCAGGGGCGATCGCGCCACAGGTGACGTAAACCCACTGTCCAAGTTGCAAACTTCACGGCCAGCCTCGATCGCAAGACACCTAGCCATTGTGCCGCAGTCCCTAGGCCGATGTGGGCTGGGCCACCACCTCCGCCACCGGCACCACCTCCGCCCCTTGACAAGCCGGCA
This sequence comes from Limnothrix redekei LRLZ20PSL1, assembly GCF_043235035.1. Taxonomy (NCBI): domain Bacteria; kingdom Bacillati; phylum Cyanobacteriota; class Cyanophyceae; order Pseudanabaenales; family Pseudanabaenaceae; genus Limnothrix; species Limnothrix redekei. Next base: position 17,825 of record NZ_JAZAQF010000086.1, read on the forward strand.
AGGGTTCAATCAAGGGTTGATTCAACAACACCATCGTGGTGCTTTGGTTTTCCTGGAAACCAATCCGTTCATAAAACGCCTGTTGATTGGTTGTCATTAAATAGACCCGCTCCACCCGGCAGAGTTGCGGGTGCGCCAAAACCGTTTGCACCAATTTGCGCCCAATGCCAGCCCCTTGATAGGTGGGATGAACCACCACATCCCAAATCGTGGCCCGATAGATGCCATCGGAAGTGGCCCGGGCAAACCCAATCAACCGATCGCCATCCCAAGCGCTAATGACCGGCAAACTGTTGGCCACGGCCAATTCCACGTCCTCTCGGCGGCGATCGCGCGCCCAAAATGCCGTGTCCTGAAACAGTTGATGGAGCTGGTCAAAATCAATCTCTTCGGCGCGATCGCGAAACTGAATATGGCTGCAATCGAGAGGCATGGCAGTCGCAGGCAAACAACGACAATTGCAGTTGATGGTAAACGACCCATCCCAACTTTGGCAGCGTCCTGGCACACGGAAATGCAGCCAGGTTCGATCGGCTCAAAACGCTTTCCCAAATTCCTTGCTCCGAAGCCTGGCCCTAATCAGTCTCTAACCCGTTCCTAATCGATCCCTAACTTGTCTCTGGTAGGGTGCTGGGCAATGGCTGCCGGGAATGTATCGCCCCCCGCCAGCGCCCGATCGCGCCCTTGATCCCGACTCGATCCAAAAGCTGGGATCAACAAGCCGGGATCAGCCTTTGCCGCAACATCTGAAATATGAAGGGCGATCGCGTTAATTTTCCCCAACCCGCTAGCAAGCACTATTGGGTTCATAACCATTTGTAAGCAAATCGCAATTAAAAAGCCCCATTTTTGACTTCTTTATTGCTATAGATCGCATTTTTTTACAGTTGCGAATTATTTCCACCTATGGGGATCAAACCCATTAAAATCAAATCAGTTAGCGCTAGATAGCCTAGTTAGTTAACTCTCTTAACCATCGTTTCAAGTTATTGCCTCGTTTCGTAGAGGGCTACATAAACCTTGTGGCTCTGTTCGTTAACCAAAACCCCAGTGGTTTTGATGGGCTTGTAACATGCAGCATTGTCATTGATTCTGAATCAGAATCCCCTCGGAAGTCTTAGTTGGCTAAAATAATCATTAGCCAATTCGTTAGCCAATTAGTTAGCTCAGTTAAAGCGCAGTTGGTTATCCGTCTTTCGCAGTTGGCTTGTCACGATTTTGCGGTTCGCTGTTTCTCATTGATCGTTTGATCAGTCAGTTCTTGCTTGTTTTGTGGAACTGCTGGCAACTGAAGACAGGCTTTCTCGGCTTTTCGACCTTGATGATGTTGATGGCTGGCTTGAGTTCTGATTAACTCGCTGGCTCCGCTGAACATCACGGGTCACCCTTTCGATATCTCAAAATCTCAAACATTTCGCCTCAAATATTTCTGATGACTTAGGAGGTTCCCTAATTCCTCTCTGATTGCTGTTTGATTTTGATTTGACTTGCATTTGACTTGTATTTGACGACGATTGATGGTGTTGAATTTTGGTTGGGCTTGGTTTGACGAAAACTGGATTAAGTCGTTTTCAGTCTCAAAGATTCAGTTGGAAAGATTCAGTCGGTCTGAATTCGCCTAATGCCAAGCCCCCATTCCACCATCCAATTCTCAAGTATCGGCCATGAGCATGGTGATCTGAGGCTCAAAACAAGACCGGAAACGGCCATGTCGGCAACCGCTGGAGCACTGTCCTAGCAATCGCCAGCCCAAGCATTGGCCTCGATTTGGTCAAAGGGTTTGGGTCGCCTGTGTCGGTTGCAAGCCTGCCCATGGCAACGTTTGTTGTTGATGTTTCTGAGGTTTTTGAACGTTTCTTGCCAGAAGCTTTCCTGCCGAAGGCTTGCTGTTGAATTCCGAACTGTTTCCATTGTCGAATTGCGTCCAATTATTTCAATTGAAAATTCAATTGAATTCTGAAGGTTCATTCCATTAGCTGAATTAGCCGAGTCAGTCGGCTGAACATTGGGAGCTTGCTAGATCAAATCTCGAACGTCGAATCTCGAATCTCGAACCTTGACTAAAAACTGAATACTGATCGAAGAATCCTGATCGAAAGGGGATTGATATTGATCGAGTTCGGGTTGGGGCCTTGAGTCCTGAACGAACGCTAACCGAATGCTAATTGTACATTAGCTGATCAATTCGAGGCTTTAAGTCCTGAGAAATTGCTAATTACAAATTGGCTAGTTGAACACAGATCGAACGCTGATCAAATACTGATCAAACATTGCTTGAATAATGGATCAAAGAGCCACCCTCATCGGGTGGTTTCTTTTTGGGATGATTTGCTGGGAGATGATTTGCTGGGAATTAGCCACAGCTTCCTGGAGGAGAAATTAGGAGTTCGGAGAGGTGCGATCGGGCGGCTTTGGTTGCGGCGCAGTTTCTTGGGCGATCGGTTGCACCACTTTCGCGATCGCCTGTTGCACAAACCGTTTTACAAACTGATCGCGTTGTTCTAGCTGAAACTGTTTTTTGACCACTTCGCTAATGCCACCATCGCCCCAATCTTGATCGTGACGAAAATATTCAATGAAACTGCGGCCGGCAATGCGGGTTAAATAGGCCGCTGTCACCGCTTGGATGGCTCGGCTGATGATGGCAGTAGCGATGTTCACTTGGAGCGCAGTAGTCAAAATCCCCATGGCTCCCTTGACAATGCCCAAGCCGGTCATGGTTTTGGCGAGGGACAGGGCCAACTCCTGCGCCCGATCGCCACTTAAGTTGCAGCCATAAACCTTGCCCAACTCCAAAATCATCTGGGCATTGACCGCCGCCGTGGCCAGCAAATCCACCACCGGAATAGGCGTGACGGCCACGGCTCCCGCCCCCAGCCACTGATAGCGATCGACCACGGCTTCGGCCTGTCGTCGTCGCTGGGCATCAATGAGTTGGCGGGCCCGATCGCTCAAGCGCTGGGCTTGCAGCAACATATTGTCCGCAATCAATTCTTCCCCTTCGGCCCGCAACACCGCCACGATCCGCCGAATCAGGGGCATAATTTCCGGGTCGGGGGTCAGGGTTTCCCCGTTGGGCAACCGCACCGCCGCCGGCCGCGCCGCGATCGGGACAATATCCGCCGTGGGGAGCTGTTCTGCCAACCGTTCCCGCAACTTGGCCAAAATCGCCGTGCGATCGGCCTCGGGGTAGCGATCGGTTTTGTTGAACGCCAGCAGCGATCGCTTCCCGATCGCCAACAACTGTTGCAATGGCTCCAATTCCGACTGCTGCAAGTCGCCTTCCACCACAAAAATCAGCAAGTCCGCTTCAGCCGCCAGCCGCCGTGCCTGGCGATCGCGCTGGGTTCCCGCCACCCCCGCTTCCAAAATGCCCGGCGTATCCGTAATCAACACGGCGCGATCAATTTCCGGCAACGCCAGCCGATAGGTTTCACCCTCTTCCGTTGTGCCCATGGTGGGGCCAATGGTTCCGGCCACCCGTCCCAGCAGGGCATTCACCAAGGAAGTTTTGCCCGCTGACCCCGTGCCAAACACCACCAACAACAACTCGCCCCGGGCCAAGCTGCTTTCAATTTCGCGCGATCGATCCAACAGGGCCTGCCGCGCCACCCGATCGCGAATTAAGTCCACCTGGGCCCGCACGGCCTCCAGCGCCGCGCCGGCCGCTTCGGTTTTCACTTCGGAAACGGTGGGGTTGGGTTCCGGCGGAGTGGGGGGCGTTTGTCCGGTGATCGATCGTTGGGTCACCTGCCAGAGCGATCGCCAATCTTGGGGCCAATCCAGGGGCCGCACATACCGAAAAAACGCCACCAGCAAGGCCCCCAACAGGGCCAAGGTCAACAGGACGACCACCGGCCCCAAAAATGGGGCTGTCCAACTCACCTGCCAGTAGAGCTGTTGCAGGGCGCTGACGAGCCAGAGCACCAGCGCCAAGATGACGCAAAGCCCAGTCAGGACAACAATAAAGCGAGTTAGGGTCACGAGAGTTGGGTGATGGCTCCACCAAATTTTGTTTCCCTAACCAATACCATCAATTTCAATGGTCATGGCCTGGGCAAAATCGAAGGGTGGCGCGATCGGGAACGTGTCAATGGCTAATCGCGTTTCGGCTGCGGCTTGCTTGCGGGCTTTGGCATAACCTTTGGCAACGGCTGCCGCCAGCCAAGGTTGGAAGCTGGGGTTATCTTCCAGCAATTCTTCAATTTCGATGCGAGCATTTTGAATCGACAATTCCCAAGAGCGCGATCGTCTTTGGGGTTGGTGTTGCCACTTCAAGAGGTGGAGATACAGCCGTGCAATTTGGTTAACTAATGCAGCCCGTTGCGATGCCCCCAAACCCTCGATTTCCTCAATCAAATGTTCAAGATCTAGTTCTGTGAGTTGCCCAGTTTTCAGCAGTTTCACCTGTTGCTGAATCCAGCCATAATAGTCTGATTCATAGGTGATCGAATCAGTCGTATTCATAGGGCGATCGTTTGCAGTGAATACTGATTGATTAACAGTATTGTCCGTCTGGCCCCCACGATGTCAACGTGGTGCTCTCGCAAGCACAATTTGCGGTCGCCATTGACGTGTCGCCAAGCACGGTAAGCAACTGGGAGAGGGGTAAATTTTCTAACCAGAAGTTTACCCTGCCTCAAATCAAGAGACTGATGGACATAACCGGCTGCTCGTTTGAAGAGATTCTGGCCGCGTTCGAGCCAGAGCAATGCGGATTGAACTGATGCGCCATCCAGCAAAGCCCACCCGATCGGTCGAGTGGGCTTTGTTTTTTGTGACTTCGATCGCCATCAGTGCTCACACTGGGCTGTAGAGTCTCGGCAGCATCAACGGTGACGGCAATGGAAGACTTAGTGCTGACAGAACTCAAGGAAGCTCGCCGTAAGGGCTGGCGGCGAGTCAAGGAATTGGTTGGCGAGATGGCCGCTGAGTGGCTATCCCTAGACGAAGAAAACCCATCACCAGAAACCGAAGAGCGCCTAGAAAATTTGAAACAGCAAGCCTTTGAGCTGCTAGACACGCTCATCCCTGACTGCGGGTGGATTCGCTATGGGGTCTACGATCCTGAAGATGGCAACGTTGGAATCGTGATGGTCAGAATTTGCCACAATGACGTGGATTTTTCGCGAAGTGAGTGCATCACCACACCGATCGTGCGTCCCGCCACCGAGTCACCAGCGCCTGAGTCATCCGCGATCGACCTGCTGAAGGCCCTGGGGGAATAGATGCGGGGAATCGTTGCGTTTTTCGCTTGGGCCGCCATGGGTGGGGCGATCGGCTGGGGCTGGGCTGCAATCAAAGCCGCTCTAATCGCCAGTGACCCCGCCTGGGGGGGAGGATTCTACATACTCACCATCTTTGTTTGGCTGCTGAGCATCGCGGCTGGATGTGGACTCCTGGCGAGTTTTTTTTGGATGGAGCGCCGGGCAGCGATCGCCCTCGGACTTTTAGCCGTCTTCACCTGCGTCCTGGGCGAACTGACCCACGACTATCGGCGCTGGCTCTCAGCCCAGCCGCCCACCAAGCCCGCAGACCTCACCACACCACTCGCCTGGTGGTCGCAAGCCAGCAACGAAGAAATCCAAAGCCGCAGTCGTCGCCGTGGCACGGTTGGCCTTCCCCGGTGGCTGGACTTGGGATTGCAATGGGGCATTGTCAGCTTTGTTGTAGGAGGGGCAATCGGCAAGCATTACGACGACTAATCGATCGCCGTAATGATGTTCCCTACGAAAGCTTACCCCCTGAATAGTTATGCAAGGACTGACTGGATTTTTGGCTGTGTCTGTGGTCAACTATGTGATCGGACTGCTTGTGGCCTGGCTGCGCCGCCTGGTGCATCATCCATCGTTTCACCCGTTGGTGGGTGCAATTTTTGATGTTCTCGATCCCTATGTCACCGGATTTGTGTTGATTGCAATCCTGGCCGTTGTGAATGGGTCACTCCTGAAACGGTTTGGGCTTTGGGGTTTAGGTGCAATCTCAATCAGCATTTGGGGGTTCTTTCTCGCCTGGATGGCCAACCAAGTCAGCGACTATCACGCTTGGCTAGCCATCCAGTCGCCCAAGGCTCCTGATGTCCTAAAAACACCCCTTTCATGGTGGTCACAGTCCGGGGAGAAAGAAGTCATTGGCTGGCACAACCGCCGCACCGGAGATTCAGTGCCGATGCCTTTGTGGGTGGCGCGTTCTCTGCAATTGGCGATCGGTTCCCTAGCGGTTGGCTTCAGCAGCACCAGCAACGACGATTAGGCGATCGCTAGGATATGGCCGCGCATGTCAACGTCAGTTCTAATGTTTTTCTGTGTGAGAAAAATCAAGAAAGACGTGATCTAAGAACCGGATTCAACGCTCTGTTTACCAACCGGAATGAGATAAATTGCGCCGGAGATGATGGTTAGGGCCACAGAAGCCCAGAAGAGACCGATCGCCCAAAGGGAGTAAGCATCCATCACTGGGGCCAACAACAGGGCGATCGCGGCAATTTGGCTGACGGTTTTCAGTTTGCCCCAGAGGTTTGCCCCCGAAATGCTGGTTTGGTTCACGCGCCAACCGGCGATCGTCAGCTCCCGCGCCAAAATCACAAAAACGCCCCAAGCCGGAATCTGCCCCAGTTCCACCAACAGGAGCAGGGGAGCCAAAACCAGCAACTTATCGACCAACGGATCCAAAAATTTGCCCAAGTCTGTCACTTGGTTCAGCTTGCGGGCCAAGTATCCATCCAGCCAGTCTGTGCCCGCAGCCAACAGAAACACACCCAATGCCCACCAGCGATCGGCTGTGGTGGGTTCGCCGCTGAGCCACCACAACAATAGGGGCACGGCTGCCAACCGTGACACGGTGATCCAAGTGGGCAAATTCACGACTGTTTCTCCAATGCTTGGGTTTGCTGACGAGCAACGGTGAGCAGACCATCGGCCAGGCTGGCTCCATTTACTCCCAAAATCGATCGATCTTGAACGGCTTGAATGCCCGCTTGGGCGTGCCACCAGGCGGCTGTGGCGGCCCAATAGCCCCAATCGGTGAGGGCGGTGGGGCGGGCTTGGGCCACCAATCCCCCCAGTAACCCGGCCAAAACATCGCCGCTGCCACCCCGAGCCAGGCCGGGAGTGCTTTCGGGCACCATCCAGCTTTGGCCGCCGGGTTCGGCCACCACGGTGCGGGCCCCTTTCAACAGGACGATCGCCCCGGTTTGCTGGGCCGCCCGCTGGGCTAGTTCCAGTCGATCGCTGGTTTGGGCGACCAAGTTGGGAAACAGCCGCTGAAATTCTCCCCAGTGGGGGGTGAGAACGACGGGGCCTTGGCGATCGCGCCAACCCAGTTGGGCCAGGGCGTTTAACCCATCTGCATCCAGCACGAGGGGCCGATCGCTCTCCCAAACCGCTTGGACGATCGGGGTGGCTTCTCGGGTGAGGCCACAACCACAGGCGATCGCGTCGTAGCGAGCGAGATCCAAATCAACGCGGGCAATTTTGCCCATATCCGTTTCGGGACAGGCCACCACGAGGGCTTCGGGAATTTGGGCCACCAACCAAGGCTTCAGACTGGCGGGCACGGCGACGGTTAACATGCCCACGCCGCTCGATCGGGCCCCCAAGGCGGCCAGGAATGCGGCCCCCATATAAACAGCGGAACCCGCCACCACTAGCAAGTGACCTTGCTCGTATTTGTGGGTGGCGGGCGATCGGTTGAGGGGTAATTGGGCGAGGTGGGCGGTGATTCGGTTCAGTTGGGGGTCTGGGCCCAGGATGGCTTGAATGTCGGCTAGGGGCAGGTCAAAGTCAATCAGTTCCGCTTGGCCGACCCAATCCAGGGCCCGATCGAGCAGAAGGCCCCGTTTCCAAAGGCCCAAACAGAGGGTGAGGGTCGATCGAATTGCTTTGCCCAGGACTGCGCCGCTGTCGGTGTGGAGGCCGGAGGGGAGATCAATACTCACGATCGGTTTGCCGCTGTTGTTCACCTGATCGATCGCCTCGGCCAAGGCTCCCTCGATCGGCCGTTCCAAACCAAAGCCAAATAATCCATCCACCAGCCAATCGGCCGCCAAAACGGGGGCTAGATCAGGACTGACCTCAATACCCAGGCTGGCGGCGTATTGGGCATGGCGATCGGTTAGCTCCTTGCGCCGTTCAAAGGGGAGGTAAACGGCAACTTGATAGCCGCGCAGGTGTAACTCTCGGGCCACCACCAGGGCATCACCGCCGTTGTGGCCGGGGCCGGCCAAAATTCCCACCCGCGGCCCTTGGGCGATCGATCGCCAAGCCATGACTCGCTGGGTAATGAGTCCGGCCACTTTTTCCATCAAGGCTGCGACGGGCATTCCCGCCGCAAACACCCGAGACTCGATCGCCTGCATTTGGGCCGCCGTGACGACGTAGCGATCGCGCATCCCCCCCATTGGCCCGTTTGACGGTTGCACACCAAGCTTCCTCAAAACCATGCCTCCTCAAAACCACGGAGCAGGGACTGGCCAACCCAGCCAGACCCGATCGTACAGGATTGAGAGGCTAGGGATAGCTCAGTGGCTCAATCCTGTCGATGAATGGCTTTGCTGCAAAAATTGGCCCCATCGGGTATTTTGCGCCACAAGTTTCAGTTTCAATGGCCGCTTTTAGCGTTGGGTTCTTGTGGACGGCGCTAGCGGCTGATTGTATGGGCCATTGCTAGATTAGCGATCGCTGGCCTGTTGCGCCTCTTTGATCATGTCTACCAAAACATGATGGGCGGCCTTCGCGTCGGCCAGAGGTGCTTTGAATTCGATGCGCAGGGGCTGGAGATGGCCGTCCACTTCCACGGCTAAGTCCATGCCGGCCGCGTCGATCAACCGCATTCGGGCGCTGGTGGCCGTCGTGATCTGGCCGAAATATTGGGCATAGACCAACACCGCGTCGGCGTGGTCATCGTTCATGTGCTTACAGATTCGATCGCTCACTTGGGCCGTGAACGGATTTTCGGGGGCTGCGGTTGCCGAGTCGCTCATGGGTCTGGATGGTTTGAAATCGATTTTGCTGTTTTGGGGTTACGAAAGCCGGTTGAAGTTGGGATGCAACCCAGGCGAAATATTGGGCGCGATCGTTAGCAGATTTTGGGAGCAAGGGGCTTAAGCCCCTTGTCTTTGTCCTTATTAAGGCTTTTTCTATTCAACCATTTCTGCCACCACGTCCCGGAGGGTTTGGGCCAGCGATCGGGGTTGCCAGCCCAGCTCTTGACGGGCTTTGGTGGCATCCACTCGTACACAGCGATCGTAGATGTAGCGAACGCGCTCGCGGCTGAGGGGTGGTTGCCAACGAAATAACCGCCCGATCGGGTCGAGAATTGCCCCCAAAATTCGCACCAGCCAGGCGGGCACTTCCTTGGGGGGAGGGATTTCAGTCGTCTCGCCCACCATCCGAAACATTTCCCGCGTGGGGCATTCTCCAGCCGAGAGGATATACCAGCCGCCCGGTGTGCCCCGTTCGGCTGCCAAGATCATGCCCGCCACCAGGTCATCCACATGCACAATCCCGGTGGGGCGATCGCCCCCGACCCAAAAGGGCAGTTTCCCGCGCAAAAACTGGCGCAGGACGGGGCCAAAGTGTGGATCATCGCCACCAAAAATGCCGGAGGGCATGACGCTGATGGTGTCCAGACCGTTTTGGGCTGCGCGATCGACCAGCACTTGGGCTTCATATTTGGTGTGGTCGTAGGCGGAATCAAACTGAGCCTGTACCCGCTGGAACGTTTCGTCCACCACTTGACCAAAGGTGTGGCCAAACACCCCGATCGTGCTGCAATAGACCAACCGTTTCACCCCAGCGGCCTGGGCCGCCGCCAGCACTTGGCGGGTTCCTTCCACGTTGGTTTGCCACATTTTTTCGCTGTCCACCAGGCCCAATTCCACATAGGCCGCCGTGTGAAATACCCAGTCCGCTTCGGCCATCCCTTGGGCCAGGGCAGCGGGCTGCTGAAGATCGCCTTCAATGATTTCAATGGGCAGGCCGGCCAGGCGCGATCGATCCGCCCGGGGCCGCACCAGAGCCACCACCCGATCGCCCCGTTTCACCAGGGCCCGCACCAAATGAGACCCGGTAAATCCCGTTGCACCGGTCACAAATACCCGCACGATCGCCCCCTGCTGTCCTAGCCCAATGGTGTGGATTTGCGGTTTTCGAGCCACAGGGACACGGCCACCACCAGCCCGATCGCCAGCAGCGCCACCCAGGTGAACTGACTAGCCCAGCTCATCAGGGTTTCCAAGGACACCAGCCGCCCGCAGAAGTAGGCCGCTGTGACCGTGACTCCGGCCCAAACGGCGGCCCCGGCTGCGTTATAGGCTAAAAATTTGCCATAGGGCATTTCCACTAAGCCCGCCATGGGGCCCGCAAAAATCCGCAGCAGGGCCACAAAGCGGCCCCAAAACACGGCCTTACCGGCGTTGTTGCTAAATTGCTCGCGAGCGCCTTCCAGCTTCTCTTCACCAATCCGGAAGAGTTTACCCAGCCGCACCAACAGCGACCAACCGCCCCAGCGGCCCAGCCAGTAACCCAGGTTGTCGCCCAAAATTGCGCCGCCGATGGCCGTTCCCAGAACGCCGCCATAGCTCAGTTCGCCACTGCCCGCCAAAAAACCGCCCACAAGGGTGATGGTTTCGCCCGGCAGGGGGATACCGGCGTTTTCCAGGGCAATTCCCAGGAATACGGCCCAGTAGCCATATTCTTGCGCGAGCGCTTCGATAGTTTCGAGCGTAATCAGCTCGGGAATCAAAGCGAGCATGGAGGAGGATAGGGGTGGTGTAAAACTTTGTTAACTCATTCTAAACGGCGGGTTGGCGATCGCGGCCATGGAGTGACGAAGTTTTGGGTGGTTGGGGCGAATCCACACCCGATCGCCCGGGGCCGGCAATTCAAAATAGCCAGTGATAGCCAAGTCAGGACAGCCAGTTCAAGACAGCCGATTCAGGACAGCCAATTCAGGACAGCAACCGACGAATGGAACCAGCGCATTACTCGGAACGGGATTTGGAACAGGATTCGGAGCCTCGGGGGACGCGATCGCCCCGGCCCTATTTGGATGCGATCGCCTATGGCCAGGCCCTGAGCGCTTTGGTGATTACCTGTGTGGATTTGTTGTTCTGCGAGGGCGATCGACGGCTTTTAGGCTTTCGACGACGGCCGCCCCGGGTGGGTTGGTGGTTGGTGGGTGGGCGAATGTTTCCCGGCGAAAGTCCCCAGCGCACCGCCATCCGCAAGGCGAAGGAGGAAGCTGGCCTAGAAATTTTGCCCAGCCAGTTGCAGTGGATTGGGGTCTATTCCACGGAGTTTGCGGAGCGATCGCAACCCCCGGCCGAGGAAGGGTTACACAGCGTGAATCTGACCTTTGCCGTGAGGCTGACGGCAACCCAGGCGGCCCAGGTGCAACTCAGCGAGGATGAATATTCCGAATGGGCTTGGGTGCGATCGAGTGAGTTGCCCCAGTGGGTGACGGGCCAGGGCCCGATGGATGAAGCCCTATTGGCGATCGGGCGGGCTTGCGATCAGTTGAGCAATTGACATACTCCCCGCCCTAAAGGAACGGGGATTCTCTAAGCCTCGCGACCAACATGATTTCGATCAATATTTCGATCAATGCCTCGATCAATATTAGGTATTGATTAACTTATTGAAGTCCATTCCAATTGCCGACCTTGATCGGAATCTCCAACGTGATCCAGAGAGTAATCCAGCGAGCAATCCGAACCATCATCCAACGTCGCTCGGGGCGATCGGCGGGACGACGCTGGCCATTGGGGGCGATCGTCCTGGGGCTGATCCTCTGGTTGGGGGCCAGCAGTCCCCTGAATGCTCAGGCTCCTGCGGCGGCTGGCTCGACCCTGGAAACCAACTGGGCCAATAGCCTCATTCAGCCTTGGGCTGCTCCTTGGGTGGGAGCCGAGGCCGATCGCCCCCAAGCCGCATGGATTGAATTTGATGGGCGGCCGGTGTTCCAGATTGCGGCTCCCCCCAAAGAGTTGGCTCGGCGGACTGCCACCATCACCACCCAGCTACAGGGAGCGGGCGATCGCTTCCTCAGCGACCCCAAGGGATCGTTGGCGGTCACGATCGAACTCAGCGCGTCCGCCCCCGCTACGAATCCCAATCCCAATGCGGCGGTTCCCGGCTCGGGGTCGGCTCCCGCCGTTGCTGCTCCTGCGGCCCCCGCTGCGCCCTTGCCTGCTACGACCTTGCCTGCTGCGGCCTTGGTCGATGCGCCTCGAATTTTGGTCAATGGTCGCTACATCATGACGGTGACGGCCCTGGATGCGGGAACCCAGCTCACCCAGCCCCGAATCTATGCCACTTCTGTGAAAACGGCCATTGAGGAATCCTTGCAACAGGCCCGGGCCGATCGACAACCGGCGGCCTTGGGGCAACAGGTGCGATCGAGCTTGGCCATTTGGTTGGTGGCCTTGGGGGCCCATCTGATGTTGGGTTGGGGTCTGCAACGGCTCGATCGACTTAGCCACAGCACCCCGCCCGTTGACCCGAAACCCAACGACAGTTTTCCTCTGGCCGCTTGGTTGCAACGCCAGCGCCGAGATCATTGGCTGGCGATCGGGCGGATTCTGATTCAAATTGCCCAGCCTTCCGTATGGGCCACCGCCAGTTTGTGGGTGTTGGGCAACTTCCCCGCCACCCGCTGGCTCCAGGCCCGGATCTTTGATGCCCTTGAGGCCTACCTCAAGCTGGGCTTGGCTACCCTGGTCACCTACATTGCAATTTTGTTGAGTTACATCGCCGTCGATCGGGCAACGGCGATCCTCACGGCCGGAACCCAAATTGCTCCCCGCACTCGCCCCCGTTTGCAACAGCGTGTTCTCACCCTATCCAGCATCCTCAAAAGTTTCCTGACCGTGTTGCTGGTCATTCTGGGGGCGATCGTCGGCCTGGCTGGCATTGGCGTAGATGTGGGGCCACTGATTGCCGGGGCGGGGTTAATTGGGGTGGCCCTGTCGCTGGCTTCCCAAAACCTGATTAAGGATGCGATTAACGGGTTTTTGATTTTGGCGGAGGATCAATTTTCCGTGGGCGACGCGATCGCGGTGGGCAACCTGACCGGGCGGGTGGAGGCGCTCACCCTGCGGGTCACGAAGCTGCGGGATGCAGAACAGCGGCTGATCGTGATTCCCAACAGCGAAATCCGCACGGTGGCCAACCTGTCCAACCACTATTCCCAAGCGGATTTGCGAATCCCGATCGCCTATGGAGCCGATTTGGATCAAGCCCTGGCAATTTTGAATCAGCTCAGTGATGATTTGGCGGCGGATCCGCAGTGGTCAGAAATTTTGCTCGATCGTCCCCAAGTGTTGGGGATTGATGAGTTTTCCGCCAGTGGTTCTATGGTGCGGGTTTGGATTCGCACCACTCCCTTGCAACAGTGGGGTGCGGCCCGAGAATTTCGGCGGCGAGTGGCGATCGCCTTCAATGCGGCCCAAATTGGTCTTGCGGGTCAGGCCGAAGCGCCTGTGCCGATCGTGCCTTTGGAAACAGAGGGTAATGGCGCGCGCGATCGGGCAGAGGACCGCGACAATGCGGAGCGCGACACCCTGGCTCAACAATCCCAGCCCCGAAACCCAGACCCTGCAACCATCACAACCACAACCACAACGACCACAACAACCAACAAATCACCGAAGTCCGACAGTAACGGCCAGGGCGCTCACCATGCCCATGCTTCTCGAGATCGGGATGGAGGCGACCCGTCCCCGATTTCCCCGATCGCGGATAGAAGTACCGCTTCTGTGCCCAATCCGGGGGCTGATCTGGATGCGGGCCCGATCGACCCATCGGCAAAAACCAGCTAGCTACCTCGTCCAGGGATTTGCACAGGCCTGGTTGATGCCAGTCTTGTCCGTATTAGTTGTGTTTAAATAGGTTGCAATAATTACCCTTGCCCCCGTGCGATCGTCTCCGATAGGCGATCGCTTCTTTTTTGCACCAATTTGCATCGAATTTGCATCGACCCAAGCAAGGTTCCCCCCGCCGCAATCCTATTGGGGCCGGAGTTTGGGGCTGACCGCGAACTGCACCCTAAACGGCCATAGAACTGTTAGACAAGCATGGAGTCTTCGTAATAGTCACTTTGGGCAGCTAGAACCCAAATTTGACGAAACAGGGTTTATTTAGGAAGGAAAAGCTGCTTTCTGAAATAAAAAGAGGGGAGCTAATCGAGATTAGCTTCCCCAAACTACAGGTTCTTGATACCTGCTATACCATTTCAATTATTGACATAATGATGGCCGCTTTGCCGAATCATCCCGCAGTTAGTAACATTTTGAAGCCAAGCAAAATCAGAATCACACCGCCCACAATCTCCACCTTGCCCACATGGGAGTAGAGTCGGCAGCCAAAAGACTTCCCTAAAAAGACCCCCGTCAAGCAGACTGCAAAGGTGATGAGGCCAATCACGCCGGCCACTTGCAGGATGGGTGTATTGACCACCGTCAGTCCTACACCTGCCGCCAGGGCATCGATGCTTGTGGCGATCGCGAGGCCCGTGAGCATTCTGGTGTCAGCGGGGTTGCAGGCTTGCTCGCTGGGGTTGTTGTCGTCATCCCCCAGGGCTTCGCGAATTGTCTTGGCCCCGATCGCCACCAACAACAAGAAGGCAATCCACTGATCGTAGGCTTCAATGGTCGATCGCCAAGTCAGGCTCAGACCCCAACCCAGGATCGGCATCAACATTTGAAACCCACCAAAAAACAGAGCAATTTTGATGGCTTTGTGCCAGCGAGCATACTTCATCGATAAGCCGCTGGAAACAGAGACTGCGAAGGCATCTGCTGATAGTCCTAACCCTAAAGAAGCCGCCGTTAAAATGTCCATGATGGTTGTTTGGAAACTGAGTTGAGTTGGAGATCAGAGATTTTTCTAAAAATGCTTGATTATTTGTCAGAGATAATTCATCAAGCATTATCGTTAAGCGTAAAATTAAAATTTTTTGATTTCGATTTTGAAACAGTGTCATTATAGATAGAATTCTGATTTCTTTGTTTCATATTCAATTCATCTTTTTGTTTTTAATTCATTTTTAATTCATTTTTTAGCTTCAATCAGCTTCAATGGATTGAGCAAAACTGGATCCGTGAAAAGATCATTCTGAGCAAAATAATTATGCTTTTGAGCTGTCTTCAGACTAAGATTGTGCCTTGATTTGAATTGAAACGTGGGCTTCAAAGACTGATTGACAGAATATTTCAAAGAATTAGGATATGATTTAATCTGGATTGAATGCGTAATAGTAGTGGCTCAGTAATTTTCAAAAATGATGATGAATTCATTTTGATCAAAAAATGAAATGATGATGAATAAAAAATGAATAGAATTTGAATCTCAAATCAAAATCTTGCACTCTATTTTCCGTAATTTCTTGACAGCTTGCGAATGCTTCAAGATACTTTCCGAATGTTCTTTTGATCATTGATCTTGATTTTCAGTAGATGCGGATTGTTTGACATTGTGCAGCCCATTATGCAGCCCATTTTTTCTGAAATTCCTTAAACTATTTAAACGGTATTCAACCAGTGAGATGGTCTTTTACGACGATCTTTTTTAGCCAGTCAGGATGACTTGAGAGGAAAATTCATGGCCAAGGCTCAGCCCTATCAACCTTCGTTATTGCGGTTTTTGCATGGCATCAGCGCCAGCTTGGGGATTGGGGCGATTGTGACGGCGGCCCTGACCTACAACACTTACGATGGCCGGTGGGGACGGTTGCCGTTGCCCCCGATCGCGGACATTGAAGGTTTGCACGGCACATTCGGTCTGTTTTTCCTGGTGATGTTGTTGCCGCTGGCGCTATATAGCTTTTATTTAGGTTCCCATCGGTTGCTTTCGATCGCGGCGCTGCGGCAACTGGGCAATCAGCAGGCGGGTCAAACCTGGCGATCGCTCCATCGCCTGGCGAATACGTTGATGTTGTTGGCGGCGGGGCTGGCGGTGGTTTCCGGCCGACAAATTAAGGAGGAATGGCTGCCGGCCGGGGAGTTTCACCATGTTTGGTATTCCGTACATTTGGCGGCTTGGGTGGTGATGGTGTTGTGTTTGGGGCTGCATGTGGCGGCGGCGTTGCGATCGGGCGGCTGGCCTCTAATTCGATCGATGTTGAGCTGGCAGGTGCGATCGAGCGATCGGCCCCAAGCTTGGTGGTCACAGGTTCAAGGCATTTGGCGACGTTCGTAGGGGCAGGGTTTCCCTGCCCAGTTCCCGTGATCCTTGGGTGTTCCCAGGGGGGGACAGGGTTGCCGCGATCGCCTGGGTTAGGGTTGGGAGACCCAACCCCTACGGTGATGGGAATGACGACAGACCCTAAATCCCTTGTCTGTTTGTTTGTATTTGGGGCATTGGCGATTCAAGGGCAGAATTTGGGATGGCATAGACCGCAGTTAAGGCGCAGTTAAGGCGCAGTTAAGGCATAGGCCGCAATTTTGTATCGCAACTTCTAGTTTCTGGAGTGCCTTGGGACTAACTGACGGCGAGGTCAGGCTTCGTTGGAGGGGGATAGGTCTGTTTTGGGACTGGTTCTGACGGGTCTGTTTTGATAGATTTACCAAAAATCATTTTGGATTTTTAACAAGTTGACAATTTGAATGTTTCTGTTCTTATGAATTTATATTTTGAAATTCTTGAGACGTTGTAAATTCATTAATTCAAATTCTTTGATTCTTGAGTGGCTGGATGGTTGACCAGCGAGCAAGATGGCGAGTGAAGCGGTAGAATTCGCCTGTGGTCTGGGATGTGGGCAAAACCGGTGGCAAGCACAACGATCGCGATCGTGAATCCCAAAGGGGGCGTGGGCAAAACCACAACGGTGCTTTGTTTGGCGGAACTGTTGGCGGCTCGATCGCCTGTGGAATCGCCCGTGGTGATGGTGGATTTGGATCCCCAGGCGCACCTAACGGCCCTGTTGGGGGCGATGGATTCACCCTCGATCGCGACAACGTTGCAAGAACAGGGGGCGATCTGCGATCGACTGGTGGCGGCGGGTGATCGGGGATGGCTGTTGCCGGGTGGTTTGGATTTGGAGTCGGCGGCGGTGGCCTTGGCTCGATCGCCCGAAGGGTTGTTGCGGCTGCGTCAGGCCCTGGCGCAACCTTGGTCACTGCTGGAACCGTTGGGAAAACTGGATGAGCAAAAACCCAAACCATTTTTGGCAACATCTCCCGCCCAAACCCAAAGCCCTCTGGTGTTGCTGGACTGTCCGCCGGGATTGGGGTTTTGGACGCTGAGTGCGTTGGCGGCGGCGGATGGGTTGTTGATTCCGGTACAATGCCAACCCTTGGCCTTGCGTAGTTTGTTGGCTCTGATGGAAACGGTGGCCAGTGTGCGATCGCAGCTCAATCCCAATTTGCGGGTTGTGGGGGTGTTGCCCACCATGAGCGAACGACGGGCCCCTTGGTGTGATCAGGTGTTGGCGGGATTGCAAGATTGGGCCCTGGCCAGCCGAGGCGCGATCGCCCTGTTTCCGCCCATTCCTCGATCGGCTTGTTTCCCCAAGCTCACGGTCGATGGAAAATTGTTGCGATCGGGACTTGCTCGCCAACGCCGATCGGTTGTGTTGCAGGGTTATGAAGCGATCGCGGCGGTTTTGGTCGATCGTCCCTCACCCACCAATCCAACCTGATCAATCGCCGCTACTCATCTCCTCGATGGATGCTGCAACCGATCGACTGATCAACTAATAGACCGATCGACCGATCAACTGATTAATCTGATCGATCAATTCCCCTAATTTTCCCCATCCACTTCTCGGTTCAAATCCCCAATTCTGCAATCCACCATGTCTCCAGAACCCACGGCCGGCGACCAGTTACTAGCGCAATACCTGCAACCCACCGAATCCGAGACGAATTCGCTGCCGCCTGCACCCAAGGGCCAAGCGGCCAGTTTGCGCCGGGCTACTTTTCAAGTGCGGGAGTCAGTGCTGGACGAACTCGATCGCTTCCATTTGGAACTGCAATTGGCCCTGGGCAAAAGCAACGCCCCCTATAAGGAAACGATTGTGGAAGCGGCGATCGTCCATCTCCTGAACCAAGCCAAGGAAGATGGGGGGCAATGGATTGAAAGGTTGCAACAATGGCAGCAAAGCCGGTTGCGATCGCGCCGCTAGCGCCGTTACTTGTCACTGATCGATCGAGGGGCGATCGGGCGGGGCCACTTGGGGGTGTTCCTGGCCCCAGCGATCGAGCCACCGCAACCCCCCATAGCCCAGCAAGGCCCCAAGGCCGTAGTGGACAAAATCCCACCAATCGAAATAGCTGCCAAAAATAATTTGCCCCAGGAAGGTGGCACGAACCGCCTGCAAAATCGGTGGATGCCACAGTTGCAGCAGTTCGATCACGATCGCGATCACCATCACCCAAGCACTCAGCACCCCAGCCGATCGCCGGGGCCACAACCAACGGGCCACCCCAATCAGAAAAATCATCACCAACACATCGCCCAGGTGATGTTGCACCCAATTTTCCAAGGGGCCGTGATAGCGCTTGGTTCCCAACCCGAGGGCCGTGAGCATCCCCAAAATGCCGGCCAATGGCCAACGATTTTGGCGACGATTTTGGGGTCTAGAAGCGGTTGGAGTCGCCATCGAAGGGTTTGGGTCACGTAATGGGGTTTCGACCCCCAATTTAGCGTTCTTGAATGCAAGATTAGTTTAGTAATCTTGCATTGAAATAGCTGATTGCTGCCCTTTTTGGGGTTGCTGACCGTTGCCCAGGCTTTTGACCCGATCGCGCCGCTAACCGAGATGCCAAAATAGCGCGGCGGAGTTTTGGTACAGAGTCATGGGTTCGGCAACGGTAATCGGGGTAGATTTGGGCGGCACGGCCATCAAGTTGGGACGATATACGGCCACGGGTGATTGCTTGGCTTCGTTGGTGATTGATACTCCCCAGCCGGCCACACCCACAGCAGTCACGGAGGCGATCGCCGCCGCCATTCAGCAACTCGACCCCGATCGAGAAGCGATCGCGATCGGGATTGGCACGCCGGGCCCCGCCGACGCGGCCGGGCGGATTGCCCGAGTTGCCATCAACCTGGAAGGCTGGCGCGATGTGCCCTTAGCCGATTGGATGGAAGCGGCCACGGGCCGATCGACCATTTTGGCCAACGATGCCAACTGTGCTGGCTTAGGAGAAGCCTGGTTAGGGGCCGGTCGCCAATTCCAAGACCTGCTGGTGTTGACCCTGGGCACGGGCGTAGGCGGAGCCGTCATTTTGGGGGGTGAACTATTCACGGGCCGCACCGGAGCCGCCGGAGAATTGGGTCTGATTACCCTCAATCCCGATGGCCCCCCTTGCAACAGCGGCAATCAAGGATCATTGGAGCAATACACCTCCGTGCAGGCGGTGCGGCGGCGCACGGGTCTGGAACCCCATGAGGTGGCGGCCAAGGCCGCGGCGGGCGATCTGGAGGCGATCGCCTTTTGGGCCGCCTACGGCCGAGACTTGGGAGCCGGATTAGCCAGCCTAATCTACATTTTCACGCCCGAAGCCGTGGTGATTGGCGGTGGCATCAGCGCCGGGGCCCAGTGGTTTTTCCCGGCCATGGAAGCGGAAGTGAACCGGCGGGTGCTGCCCTCCTCCCGGGAAGGATTGCAAATTGTGGTGGCGGAATTGGGCAATCAGGCAGGCATGGCCGGAGCGGCCCGGTTGGCTTGGCAGCGATTGGCCCCCTAGGGTGCGTCGATCGGGGCGATCGGGTCGGGTGAATCAAAAGCGTCCGGATTCGACCCTGCCAGCCAGAAGAGCAAAGTGGGGATACGACCGCCGGGCCTTGGCTAGACACCGCAAGCCCAGGGTGGTTGTGCTGGCTCAGGCCAATCGCTTGGCCCCCTGATTTGCTGTTTTTTGATCGCTTGATTGACGATCCCAGGTCGTTCCTATGCCGCCGCGCGTCACGCTGAACCCCCATCTCAGCCTCGATCGCCTGCGCGATCGCTACCGTCAAGCCAAGGAAGCCACCGAGGCCCGCCGATGGCACCTGCTCTATTTAATTGCCCAAGGCTGGACCATTACCCAAGCGGCCCGAGTGGTGGACTTGAGCTATGACTATGCCAAGGAGTTGGTTCGTCGCTATAACCAACTGGGCCCCAATGCGATCGACCGGCGACCCAGCCAACGCCACCGATCGGCTCGATCGCTCCTGACCACGGAGCAACAACAGGAATTAGCGCAATTGCTGGATCAACCGGCTCCCGACGGGGGCCCTTGGTCGGGGCCCAAGGTGGCCCAATGGATTGCCGAACGCACCGGGCGCGATCGGGTCTGGCCCCAGCGAGGTTGGGAATATTTGCAACGACTCCAAGAGGGGAAACCGAGCAACCACCGCACCAACGGGAAGCAGCATTAACGGACAACACCAACAGAGGGGTTAATCAACAGTTGTTAATCGGGTTGAACCAGCGACGCTAAAAACGCTTCCCATTGAGCAATTTCAGCAGGATCGGCCTGCGTTTGCTGTTTCCAAGCCAAAATTCCCTCCGCCCCTTGCCGGGCCGCCGCCAATCGTCCCAACGCCCGATCGGCATAACACCGAAACTCCAGCGCCATAATTTGCAATTGCGGATCCTGGTTTTCTAGCCCAAAACCATTCACATCGGCGCAATGCTCATCCAGCGCCTCCCAAGCGCCGTGATATTTTTCCCAATACAAAACCCAATACCAAACCGTGCGAAATCGCTCGGCATCCCGTAAATATTCCGTGGCTACGTTCATGGCATGGGCAAAGCGATCGATCGCTTCCTCCAGCAAAGACAAATGCCCCAACGTATTGCCATAGGCCAAATAGAAATCAAAAATTTCCGCCGTTTCCAACTGCCCGGCCATGCCCCGATCGAGTGATTGGAAAATTGCCTGAGCCGCTGCATAGTTCCGCAGGCTCATTAGGCAATAGGCCTTGCGCAGTTCCACCAGCGCCAAAAATGGTCCGGTCACCACCCCTGAAGGTTGGTTGCCCAGGTCTGCAAACACCGCCGCATATTGGGCAAGGGCGCTGGCAATGTCTCCTTCGCCGGCCAACCGGGCTGCCTCATTGAAGCGATCGAGACAAACCTGAGGAACAACCTGAGAAACACCAAAAGATGCGGGATCGGCCATGAACCAACCTCAAAAACAAGCGCCATCGCCAGCATAACAACAGCGCGATCGCACCGGAAATTACCAGGCGATCGCGCTGTGAGGGTTCATCAACAGCTTATTTGGCGGTCTTGAACGTCTTGTGGTGGGTTGCAATGGCAGGGGGCGATCGATTCCCGATCGCCCCCTGTATCTAGGAATCCAATTGGAACCTAGGAACGAACGAACCCACTAGCCTACGAACCAATGATGCCGCCGTCCTTCTTGCGAATCACCAGCGTGCAATCGCGAGGAATCCGACCGCTACCTTGGGGCGCTGGGAAATTGGTCTTCGCCGGGTTCCCATCCCCAGGGTGTTGCAGATTCACAAACATCGTGCGGCGATCGGGCGTAACCGTAATGCCCGTCACCTCACAGTCCGTAACCCCCGTCAGCAGGCGGCGAATATCACCCGTTTCCAGGTTAGCCACCAGCAACTGATCATTCAGGCCCTTCTTCTGAGTACCATCGGTCTCAATGAACAGACGGCCATCGGGATCCGCCCACAGACCATCGGGGCTGCTGAACGTGCGCTCGTCGCCGTTGCCGTGGGTATCCTTCGCCAGGATGAAAATATCCCAAGTGAAGCTAGTTCCCGTGTAATCATCGCTGTCGCGCCAACTGATGATGTGGCCATCGGGGTTGGGGCCCAAGGGGTTCGCCGCATTCACCTGCGTGTCTTTGCGCTGGGTGTTGTTGGTCAGGGTGCAATAAACCCGTCCATTCGCCGCTGCCGTGATCCACTCGGGGCGATCCATCGGCGTTGCTCCCAGGGCATCCGCCGCCAACCGGGCATAGGTCAACACTTCCGCCTGATCGCTGAATTTGCCGCGCAGAGCTGGGTTGCTGATGTTTAGCTCCAGCCAACTGCCCGTGCCGTTGTCATTGAACTTGGCCACATAGAGCTTGCCTTCGTCCAAGGGGCTGACCCCACGGGCCCGCATCGATCGCCAGTTGTCCGCCGAAACGAACTTGTAGATGTAGTCAAAGCGCTCATCGTCGCCCATGTAGACCACAATCCGGCCGCCGCGACCTTCCACCACTTCAGCCCCTTCATGCTTAATCCGACCCAAGGCGGTGCGCTTGACGGGGGTTTGGTTGGGGTTCATGGGGTCAATTTCCACCACCCAACCGAAGCGGTTTTCTTCATTGGCATGTTCAGCGCTGGCCAAGTCAAAACGCTTATCAAACAGTTCCCAGCCATAACCAGCACCAGCCGCCGCAAAGCCGTAACGCTTTTGGGCATTAGTGGCTTTCCAAGTGCCCGTTTTGGTTTGGGCGTTGTAGGTGCTGTCGCCAAAGTAGCCGTTGAAGTTTTCTTCGCAGGTTAGGTAAGTGCCCCAAGGGGTTTTGCCGTTGGCGCAGTTGTTCAGGGTTCCCAAGGGCGGGTTACCGGCAGCGGTGCGCAACAGGGGGCTGTTGGCAGCGGGGCCGCTGAAGGTGACGGGGGTGTTCACATGGATCCGGCGCGATCGGGGGCTGGGCACTGCTTGCCACTTGGCTCCCCGTACCCGCCGAATTTCCACCACCGAAACTCCGTGGGCGTGCTGTGAAACCCGCACATCTTCCAGGCTGGTGGGCAAGTCTTTGCCAATGACGTGGCTGTTGGTTCCGTACTCGTGGTTAATGGCCAACATCCCGTTGTCGTTGCCTTGATCCAACGGGAAATACCACATCCCATCGTGACCAATGCCAATTTGTTGAGCCTGTTCAGCCGAACTGGGACGACGCTTTGGATCTCCGTTGTAGTTGGGGCCTTGGCCAGGGCCCTGCAAGGGACTGCCCCAAGGAATCAGAATGTCGTATTCATAGGCGGAGGAGATGGCCGGCACCGGGCCCGAACCGGCCGAAACGGGCACGATCGGGAAGTCCACCAATTTCCGCGCTTGGGCCAGCATTTGCCCCCCGACCAGGCCGGTTTCTGAGTTGGCTCCCGTGGCCGCTGCGGCCCCTTGGGCCAGCAGTTTGTCGCCAGCCAAGGCCGCTAAAAAGCCGCTGGCTCCCAACATGGCGCTGCGGGTCAAGAGATTTCGGCGGGACAAGCGGGCGCGCAAAATGTCTTCAAAGGGGCGGTTGTTCGATCGATTGCTGATGCCGTTGTCGTGAATCACGGGTCTTCTCCTAGTCCTGGCGATGCAAGTGGTGGAAACAGGCTGATGAATAGGGCTGGCCCCGGGCGATCGGGGCATCAGGGCCAGGTCACCCCCCAAGCGGTTGCTGTCTTCGTCACTGTTCTAATCGAGGTCGCTGAGATAGTCCTGAGCTTGCGATCGCGTCATTTGACCCGTATCCCAAGCTTGATCAATGGTTGCGCCGCGACCACCCACACCCCGAGGGCCCGTTCCCGGTTGCCCCGACTGCGTTGGGTTAGCCGGTTGCGCCGCCACCACAGAATCGGGCTGCTCTGCAGGCTGAGGATCCGGCCGTTGCAACAGGCGACCGGACGCATAATATTGCGTCCAGGCGCTGACCCGTGGGTTTTGTTGCCACTGCGATCGGGTAACGCTCACCGTCAAAATGGGCACCAAATTTCCATGACGATTGCCCAACACCGCAACCCGAACCATCGAAAGGGCCGGTTTTTGCTGAAATTCCTGCGCGATCGCCGCTTGGGCCATCCGTTCGGCTTGGGCCACTAAATCGCGCTGTTCGGTCAGGGTATAAATCGGCAATTCGAGAGTTAGGCTGGGAGGGTTGGCCAGGGCGGGCTGATCAATCAAAATCAGGCCACTCCCAAGGTTCCAAGGCCCGATCGCGATCGCAACGGGATTCAGAACAGCCATGCAAACTGAGGCCAATGCAAACCTAGCCAAGCTCATAAATTCAGCGACGCACGAGACCCATTTGCCAAAAAGCCAACATCCACCATGTCAGCTTCTGCAAAGAGCCATAGACGCTATTTACGCTAGGTTTCTTCAGTAAAGACAGGGTTAAGTGAAAACTGGATTTTGATTAACTTTTGAGATCCTTGACCCTTAGAAAATCTTAATTTCTTGATTTATTTAATCAAATTCAATCAGAGGCAATTTTGAATCGACCAATCTTAAAATTCTTCGCAATTCGATATACTTCAGATTTTATCCAGGTTTTATAAATTTTCAGCGACTTCGAAAAATGCAATCAAAGATTCAATTTTGAAAGGCTTAATTTTAAGAATTTAAACTCGAAAATTTAGGCTCAGATTGAAGAATTGAGAATTAAAAACTTCAGATCAAAATTCAGAATTAAAAAATCAAGATTGTCAAAAAATTAAAACTAAAAACTAAAGCTAGAATTCAAAACTAATAAAAATCAGTAACTCCCCCCTAGTAACTTGAAATTAATCACTCAAGAGGATCTGAAACCCAAAAAAGTCTTATCCAGAAGCTCTAAAAAAAGGGATAAATTTTAACTTTACCCCTTTGACTAAATCACTCAAACTTTGACTAAATCACTCAAAAACTTGTATCGGTGGCGATCAGGAACGGGGATCGGGAATAATGACACCCCTCGATCCCTATTCCGTAGTCAGATCCCTTGGCTAAATCCCTAAGCCAGGGCCGGCAGCGCCACCCGCAGGTGGGGATAGAGCGGGAAGCGATCGCACAGGGCCGCCACCCGATCGCGACAGGCTTCTTCCACCGACGCATCGGCCGCGTTGATCAACCGCTCGGCGATGATGTCACCGATTTCCGTGAATTCCGCTGCGCCCATGCCGCGCGTGGTCATGGCCGGCGAACCCAACCGGATGCCGCTGGTCACAAAAGGCGATTGCGGATCAAAGGGCACGGTGTTCTTGTTGGCGGTGATGTTGATTTCACCCAGCAGGCGATCGGCTTCCTTGCCGGTCATTTCGATCGAGCGCAGATCCACCAGCACCAAGTGGTTATCCGTGCCGCCGGACACCAGCTTCAGGCCACGCGCCTGCAACTGAGCACCCATGGCCTGGGCGTTTTCAATCACTTGAGCGGCGTAGGTCTTGAAGTCCGGGCGCAGGGCTTCCCCAAAGGCCACCGCCTTGGCAGCGATCACATGCTCCAGGGGGCCGCCTTGGCTGCCGGGAAACACCGACTTATCAAACTTCTTGCCCAACTCCTCATCGCGGCACAGGATCAAGCCGCCGCGAGGGCCGCGCAGGGTTTTGTGGGTGGTGGTGGTCACCACATCGCAGTAGGGTAGGGGGTTGGGATGCAGGCCAGCAGCCACCAGCCCGGCAATGTGGGCGATGTCCGCCAGCAAGTATGCGCCCACTTCATCAGCGATCGCTCGGAATTGGGCAAAGTCGATCGTCCGAGGATAGGCGGAATAGCCACAGATGAGCAGCTTGGGCTTGTGTTCGATCGCCAGTTTGCGGATCAGATCAAAGTCCAGTTGCTCGGTCTCGGGACTCACGCCGTACTGCACCACCTTGAACCACTTGCCGGACACATTCACCGGTGAACCGTGGGTCAAGTGACCACCATGGGACAAGTCCATGCCCATGATCGTGTCGCCCGGTTGCAGCAGGGTCAGGAACACGGCGAAGTTGGCTTGCGCGCCCGAGTGGGGTTGCACGTTGGCCCAGGCCGCGCCGAACAGTTCCTTCACGCGATCGATTGCCAACTGCTCAGCGCGATCGACAAATTCACAGCCGCCGTAGTAGCGCTTGGCGGGCAGGCCTTCTGCATATTTATTGGTCAGCACCGAGCCTTGGGCCGCCATCACCGCCGCCGAGGTGAAGTTTTCGCTGGCAATCAGTTCCAGGTGGTCGCGCTGGCGCTGTAACTCGAGACCGATAATTTCGGCCACGAGGGGATCGGATTCGGCCAAAAAATCCAGGTTCGTGCGAGTCACGATGTCAGTTTCCTTGCTTGTTGCGTGGGGGTTGAAAGGGCTGGGGCGAGTGAGGGTCGCGCGATCGATCTGGCTCGGGTTTCGGGTTGCGAGCGCGATCGGCTAACTGTGGCGAAAACACCCCAAGCCAATCATCATACGGCCGATTGGACGGCGGGGCGATCGATCCATAATGGAATCAAAAATGCAATCAGCAGTTTCATCAGCCCCGACGGGGGGCGATCGATCATGGTGACGTGGAAATCTTTAAGTGAGCAAGCCGAGCAACTGTCCTGGCGCGATCGGCTGATGTTGATCTGGCAACTGGTGCGATCTCTGGGCAGGCGATCGGCTCAAGTTCAGCCACCGAAAACACGATCAGTGTTGGACGTTCTCCAACCATTTGTGGGTGTTGGTGACGGACCTGAAGACCTATCAACAAATCCTGCCTACCTAGAAGGTTATGGTGAGCCTCATTCCAAATTGAGCGATCACCTTGATCAGGATCAGCAGTCATAACTGATGCTGTGGCAATGATTCAGGGTTAGTTTGTATCCCCGATCGCCACGAAGGCCGCCCAGTTTTGGGGCCCGGGATATTGCTCCCGCACCTGCAACATGGCCGATCGCAACGCCACCGCTGGATCGCTGCCCGCTGCTCGTTCTGCATAGAAAATTTGCATCATCAGGGCTGTGGGTTCATCCGGCACTTTCCAAAGACTTGCCACCACCGTTGGCACACCGGCCTTGAAAAATGCCCGTGCCAAACCGATCACCCCTTCACCGCTGACGGTTCCTCGGCCCGTGTCGCAAGCACTCAGCACCGCCAGCCGCGCTTGCAAATTGCGATCGAAGATTTCCGCGATCATCAATCGCCCGTCCTCCTTGCCGTCGGGAACCAGGGCCAACCAACTTTCCAACCCGCCATCGGCCGTCCTGGGCACAACCCCATGGGTCGCAAAGTGCAGCAGACCCGCGCGATCGATCCGTTCTTTCACCTTCGATTCAGTAGCTTGGGCCCCAATCAAAGGCGTAGCATTCAGGGTTTGGGCGATCGCCCGGGCCTCAGACTCTGCGCCCTGCAACGGGTTCAAATTGTCCGGCATCGGGTCAGGATTGCCCACAATCAGCGCTGGGCCGTTGTTGGTTTGGGGGCGGCGGGCCGCTTCCGCCAACACCGACACCGAAGGCGCAAAGGCCAGGGTATAGCGATCGATCAAAAATTTGCCCGACTCATCCCGCAGGGCCGCAAAGGGAACCACCGCCAATTCACGATGGGGAATGATGATCAATTTGCTGCCCGTTTCTGTGGGTAATAAATCAGCGATCGGCTTGATTAACAGGTCATAGCCTTGTCGTAAATCCGTGGGATTTTCAGTGATCTGTTCGTTGCCCGTTCCTCGTAATTGATTAGCAAGATCACTCAATCCTTGATCATTGCCCCGCATACTGATTAACCGCAGGGTAACCGCACTGTTTCGCAAAGCTTCCGCCGTTTGACCCAGACCTTTTGCAGATTCGGGTAAGGGAACCTTCCGAAAAGCGATCGCCCCCTGAGGTGGAATCACCCAAATATATAGCTCTCTCCAAACAGTGGAATAGTGAATAATTGTGCCGTTTTGTTGTTGAGCGATCAACTGCATTTCAGCAGCCGTTAGGGATGAATTTGGGGATGTGGGATTGGACTGCAAAAAAGACAGCAGCGATCGGGCCCGACCGCGATCGGCAACGACAACTCCTTCAGCCATTTGATTCATAGCGATCAAGGTTCGTTGCAAAGCTTGATAAACATTTTGTTGGGTTTCCAGCAGCGAGATGCGATCGCGATCGTTCTGCCCAAAATCAGCTTGAATTGCTTCCAAAAGATCTAAGCTAGATTGCAACGCTTTGGCGGATTCTGCCAATCGATTGGTATAGAAATTGGCAAGACCAAGATTGCTGAATGTCATGGCTGCCACCTCGCGACTGCCAATGGAGCGAGCGATCGCCAAAGACTGTTCGTAATATTCAATGGCACGCTGATATTGATTAAGAGCGTGGTAAGTCATCCCGAGGACAGTCAGGGAATAGGCCTCTCCGGCTCGGTTGCCAATTTTGCGCTTGATTGCTAGGGATTGTTCGTGATAGGTAATGGCGCGTTGATATTGCCCAAGGTCGTGGTAACTGTTGCCCAAGCTGCTCAAAACCACGGCTTCATTTTCTCGATCGCCGATCGCCCGCTGAATGGCTAAGGCTTGCTCGTAATAATTAATCGCTTGCTGATGCTGACCCAGATTGTTATAAACATTGCCTAAATGATTTAGAGAAATCGCTTCTCCGTTGCGATCGCCAATCTCGCGCTTAATCGCCAGGGCTTGCTCTTGATAGTCAATTGCTCGTTGCTGCTGACCGAGGGAATTGTAAATCTGACCAAGATTACTCAGAGAAATCGCTTCTCCGTTGCGATCGCCAATTTCGCGCTTAATTGCCAGGGCTTGTTCTTGATAATTGATCGATCGCTGATATTGACCCAGTAAATTGTAAATAGTGCCAAGATTACCGAGTGAGATGGCTTCTCCCTGGCGATCGCCCAATTGGCGATCGAGAGTCAAAGATTGTTCATGATAGTCAAGGGCGCGTTGATAGTTTCCCAAGGATTGGTAGGCTAATCCCAAATTGCCTAAAGAAGCAGAAATTCCTTGCTGATTGCCGATCGCGCGGTCAATTTCTAGGGATTGTTCGTAATAGGTAATGGCGCGTTGGTATTGTCCCAAACGGTTATAGGCATTGCCCAAACTGCCGAGGGAATCGGCCAGACCCGATTGATCGCCCAATTGACGCTCGATCGCCAGGGATTGTTCGTAATAGGTAATGGCGCGTTGATGATCTCCGAGGGATTGATAAGCATTGCCCAGGTTATGGATTGACTGGGCGACTCCCTGGAGATTGCCCCGTTGGCGATCGAGCGCTAAGGACTGCTCGTGATACTCAATGGCGCGTTGGTATTGACCCAAAGCATCATAAGCATTGCCCAAATTCCCGAGGGCCGCTGCTTCCCCGCTCTGAGACCGAAGGGCGCGATAAATCTGAAGGGCGGCTTCCCAAGACTGAAGGGCCGCCCGAAACTGACCGGTTCGGTATTGTTGAATTCCCTGTTGCAACAGCCGATCGGCCGCTGGTTTGGAGGGCAAATCCGTAGGCGACTGGGCGGGTTGCGCCGATCGAACCGGCTGGGGCAGGGCGATCGCGGAGGTTGCGCCTAACAGCCACACCAACCCGCCCAACCAGAGTCCACGCATGGCCCAATTCCCCCGCACTGGATCGCCTTGCCACCCACCATAGCCTCAACCCAATCGCGATCGCCCCCTCAACCAGTTGCAGCCGACCGTTGATTCACCCCAACCGCGATCGCCCCCTCAACCAGTTGCAGCCGACCGTTGATTCACCCCAACCGCGATCGCCCCGGCAGACCATGGCAGAATGAGAACCGGTTTTCCGTCCCAAATCGCAACCCGGTAACTGTCCTATGCCTCCCCGTTGGCCCCGTGAACCCGATCGCGCCGATCCTGAATATCGCAAACTTGACGATCGGATGACCTTTGCGACCCACGTGGCGATTTTTGCCGCCAGTAACTCGGGTCTGTGGTTTTTTGAAACCCTGAACCGGGCGAGTGATCCTTGGGCCGTTTGGGTCACCCTGGGCTGGTTGGGAGCCTTGACCCTCCATGGGGTTTATATCTTCGCGATCGCGGACTATTCCGCTTAGATGGGTTGCCCATGACTGCGCTGCTAGAGGCGATCGAACAAGCCCTAGATCATTGGGATCGTCAGCCCTTTGCGTCGGAACCCCTGGCCCAATTGCGGGATCTGCGTCGTCAATTGGCGGAACAGTGGCTGGCCACGCCGGACGCAGCCATGGCGACCCAATGGGAAACCGGCCGCGCCGCCCAAGCGGCCCTTTGGGATTGCAACTTGCGCTATGAGGCCTTGACCCCCGAGGAACGCCAGTGGCTGGAGCCGATCGAGCGGGAATTGGCCGCCACTTGGCCAGCTCCCCGCCTCCAAGCGGTTTGGGCGATCACCCTCTATCAACGGGCCGAAACCTGGTTACCCGATCTGCATGGGTTGCAACTGCCGCCTTGGGCGATCGAACCCTTTTTTGACTATTGCTTGGCTTTTCCCTGCTTTTTTCGAGAATTGGGCGAGGTCGATCGCTATGCCAACTTCACCATCGCCCTGGTGGACTATTTACATGAACAAATTTTCCGCTATCCACAATCGGCACAATGGCAAAAAATCGCCCTGACTTTTAGTAATTTGGCGAACCTTGTCCCGCTTTATTTTTGCGATCGGAACTTGCGATCGACCTTTGCCAAACGGGCTGCGATCTTGGAATTTTCCCTGCGGTTGGCGGGCCATCAATTGGAATATGACTTTGCACCCCGACCGCCCGATCGCCCCAAGATTCGACTCGGAATTCTGAAAACCAATTATTTATCCCACCCGGAAACCTTCACAACCTTTCCGGTGTTTGAATGGCTCGATCACGATCGGTTTGAAGTGATTTTGTATGTCATTGATCGCGATCCAGATCTGCTAGATGCCTATCAACAACGCCGATCGGGAGATGCGATCGTGCCGCTGGTGGGTGATCTCAAACAACAGGTGGCCCGAATTCGGGAAGATGATTTGGATTTGCTGTTGGTGGCCACGATCGTCACCAATTCCCTACATCGGGTGTTGATGATTGGGGCCCATCGGTTGGCGCGGGTGCAAATCCATTCCGTCTCTTCCCCCGTCACCAGCGGCATGACCCATATGGATTACTACCTGTCGGGTCAGCTCACGGAAATCACCAACGCCGCCGCCCATTATCAGGAAAAATTGCTCTGTGTGTCGGGGCCGGCCCACTGTTTTGACTACTCCTTGGAAGCCGCCGAACCGCGATTGGTCATCGATCGGGCCAGTGTGGGGATTCCTGAGGGGGCGATCGCCTTTGTTTCGGGAGCCAATTTATATAAAACCATCCCCGAACAACGGGAAACTTGGGCGAAACTGCTGGCCCAGTTTCCTGATAGTTATCTCTTGCTTTGTCCCTTTGGAGCCAGTTGGAAGCGCAACTATCCCAAGGTGCAGTTTTGGCGGCGCTTGCGGGAAACTTTGGCCGCCCACGGAGTCAATCCCGATCGAGCCATTGTGTTTGACCAATTGCCCAGCCGCGCCGATGTGAAAGCGGTGTTGCAACTGGCTGATATCTATCTCGATTCGTTTCCCTTTGGTGGGGCGAATTCCATTGTGGATGCGATCGAGGTGGGGTTGCCGGTGGTGGCCCGCGAAAGCAACTGGTTTCGATCGCGCCAAGGGGCTGCCATTTTACGCGATGTGGGTTTGGGGGATTGGGTCGCCCGCTCAGAGGCAGATTACCTGGCTCTGGCGGGGCGTTTGGCGGCGGATCCAACCCTGCGGCAATCAATTCGCCAGCACCTAACCCAAGCCTTGGCCCGGCCGCCGCGCTGCCTGGATAGCCGAGCCTACGCGGCCGAGGTGAGCCAGCAGTTGATGCGGGTGTTGGAACAGTGGCAGGGCGATCGGGTTGAGTGATCGATTTCGTGACCGAACCTAGGGCGAAATTTGGCCGTCGCCGGTCGATCGTTGCATTTGCAGCAGCGACCCGTTGTAAGGGTTCGGCAAGTCCTGTGTCCGAATCCAGGGATCCGACAGGCTTTGGCGTTGCAGCACTTCGTAATACAAGCGGCTGATGTTGCGGCTGTCAGCATTAGTGCCCTTTTCGGGGAACGGCAGCCCTAGGATGACTTGCAACTGTCCCCAAATCGTTTGATCGGTTTGGGTTGGGGGGTTGTGGCGATAAAACGTTGCGTCAAAGGCTTGGGGAATGGTGGTGATCGGAATGGCGGCCGATGAACGACTGCCGGGAGTGCCGGTTTGCACCGTGCCGCTGCCCAAGGGGTCGTTTGGCCCCGGCACAATGACCCGATCGCCATAGTCAGCCGACTGGGCCAGGGCGGGGCCCACGCTCAAAACCGTGGCGGCGATCGCCGAGCCGATCACAGTAGCCCAAGTGGTGGTCTTCATTTGCTTTGCTCCTAATCGATCGCAGTCTTGCATCGTGCTCGATCGCTTCTCAGACGACCGCCAACGAGTCACGGGCTAATGGCTCCAAAGATCAGCCCCATCTTGCCACGGGTTCCCGAAAGGATGCAATGGATGGAAATTTTGCAGAATTTTGCAGAATGCTGTTGCTAACTCATTTACTAACTGCTTTGCCAGCTCCTTAAAGATCCAGATAGCGCCCAGAACTGTCCTGGGGGCGGGCATGGAGATAGCGGCCCGTGGTGGCAATGCTGGCATGGCCCAGGGTGGCTTGCACCAGGTGAATCGGCGCACCCCGATCGAGGCTGTGGCTGGCGTGGGCGTGGCGCAACCAGTGGGGCGAAACATTGGCCTCAATACCCACTCGCTGGGCCGCCGATCGCACAATTCGCATCAGTTGCGAGGGATCCAGGTGGCCCCCCTTACGGCTCCGAAAGATCGGGTCTTGGCGATGGGGCAACGGCTCGATCGACTCGCGATAGGCCTGGAGTTCTTGCCAGAGCGTTGGTGGCAGCAACACCGCGCGGGTTTTGTTGCCTTTGCCATAGACCGTCACTTGGCCCCCATCCCCTCGGGGTTGCAAATCTCGCCAACACAGTCCACAAAGCTCACTAGCCCGCACCCCGGCCGCGTAGAGCAATCGCAACATTAATCGATTTCGGAGCTGGGGTTCTGCTGCCAGCATTTCTTGTACCTGAGTTTCACTTAAAATCCGCTCCGAAAGGGTGTCTTTCGTGCTGGGGACTTTAAAAGCCACCGCCGGATTGTCGGGAGCCAGGCCCATTTGATGCGCAAACCGCAGCAGGGATTTAATCGCCGAGATCGAACGGCCCATGCTGCTCGGAGCCAGTCGATCGCGCTCCAACTCATCCAAAAACCCCTGCACATCAATGGCGCTCACCTGCTCGATCGGGCAATCCACAAAAGCCAAAAACCGCAAGGCCTCTCGCTGGTAATAGCGACGGGTGTGGCGGCTTTTGCCATGGAGCCACAGGGCCAGGAGCCGCTCATGGGCCGGCGAAAGGGGCAAATCAGGGCGATCGACCCGATCGGCTTCGGGCCGTGAGCCGATCGATTTTCGAGAAGTGCCGCCCAATTTCGCCATGGAACCTTCCCCCAGAACCTATTTCATAATCATCATAATTGTTTGAAAAGAAGTTTAAATTCTCAAAGCTTGTAACAACCAAGTTTTAAGCGAAGGTCTAGGATGTCTAAAAAGCCCAAGTTAATCTGCTGTTGATCTGATTGATGATCACTTAGATCATTCGATTGATCGATGAAAATATCGATAAAAATAAGGGCTACCGATCAATCAAGACAAGGGGCTTAAGCCCCTTGCTCCCAGGTGATTGAAACTATGATCGAAAAATGACCACCAATCCCACCACAATCATGATCACCGCCGCCACCCGATTCATCATCACCCCTAGCCGTTGACCAAAACGCAACCTCGCACGACTTGCAAAATAGGCATATCCCAATTTAACGCCACCCACCGCCAACGCCGCAATTGCCATCAAAATTAGAATATCCAAGGTTGTCAATTGCTTCAAATTAACAAACGCTGGCAAGAATCCTAAATAAAACAAAACAGCCTTTTGATCACCCAAAGTAATCGCTAAGCCGGTGATGAAATGCCCCCAGTTGGATGGCTGCACAGAAATAGTTTTAGTGGGTTCCAATTCTTCTATCTCACTCAAGGAGTCATGGTGAATAGTCGATCGCCCCGTTGAACGCCACAACAAACAGCCGATCGTCACCAAATAAGCGCCGCCCAAATACCGAATGATGGCGAAAGCACTGCCTAGCGATTCAACCAACAGAGTCAACCCAAAAACCGCCAGCAAAATCAACAGTAAATCCCCTAGAACAATGCCCAGCGTTGTCCAAACACCTGGCCGGAATCCCCCTTGGGCTGCTGCCGCTACCACCGTGAACACACTGACGCTGGGTAATGTGGCTAGGATTGTCATTGCCCCAAAGAGTGCAACTAGGTTAGTCCATTCAAGATTCATTTAAGCCACACAATTCATTGGACAAATTTAAAATTTATTTAGTGATTTGCTTTGTTTAATAAATAAAAATCCAAATTAATAAATTATTTGAGGTTATTACTTTAAATATCACTTAGATTACTTAAGATTTACCTTTATTGCACCAACTGTAACGCAAACAGGAGCGATCGCCCCTCAAAACCAGCCCATCAGTCGCCATGATCATGATTGCGGCCTATAAATTACGATACAAAACCACAAAACTACAAAACCACAACATGGAACCGCCCGGCCGCGCCGATCGCCCCATTGCGCCCAATCGAGGCCAGCCCTCGATCGCCAACCAAGACCCCATGGGCAATCCAGAACTTGGAACAGTCAACAAGACCAGCGAAATGAGTCGTTTATGATATGCACAATCGTGCAGCGGGGCTGATGGCTAGCTCGCACGGGGTGAGGAGTTGCGCCGGGTTTCAGAGCTATGCAGTCGCCAGGAAATTTGCCCGATCGGGAGCCGGATCAGCCCTCCGAGCTTGAGCCATCCCCACCCAGATCGCGCCGTCCCCAAAGGAATCGAAGATCCCTGTGGCGTTGGGTGGGACGGGCGGCCGTTTTGGGGTCGATCGGGCTGGTGGCTGGGGGTCTGGGGTTTGGTTGGTACTGGCTGCACTATCGATTTTCGGATTTTTTGTCCGCGGCCCTCAGCGATGCCCTGATGCGGCCGGTGAAGGTGGGGCCCCTGACGGGATTGTCTTTGGGCGGGCTGACCTTTGGGGAATCGGCCCTGTTGCCCACTGCGCAGGATCCTGACCAGGCGAAGGCCGGTGCGGTTGAGGCCAGGTTTGATTTTTGGTCGATCGCCCAGTTGCCTAATTTGCTGGGCGATCGCGTCATCCCGATCGCGATTACCTTTCGGGAGCCGTCGGTGTATGTGGAGCAAACCAACGACGGCAATTTGTTTGAAGTGCGCTTGAAGTCGGGCCCTAAGCCGCCCTTTGAGCTGCGTCCCAGTCGTTTTGAGTTCCAAAATGCCCAGGTGACCTTGGTGCCTGCGCCGGCCTTGGTGAATCGGCCCCGGCGATCGACCCCGCCGTTGCCCGTGAAGATTGTGGCTTCCGGTTCGGCGGATTTGGAGCAGTGGCGTGCTGGCCAGCCGGAATTGGCGCGGTTTTCGGTGGTGGGAACCGTGGGGCAAGCGCGGCCCGGACAGTTTGACCTCAAAGGAGAGTTCAAAATTCCGACCCAGGAGTTGGCGGTGCGATCGCGCCTACAAAACCTGGATGTGACTGGATTGGCCCAGGCCATGCCCGCCCCGATGACGATCGAGCGGGGACGGGTGGACGGGGTGGCCGATGGGCGATATCAATTGGGGAAAAGCATTCCGGCGCTTCAGGGCACGCTGCAATTGCGAGATTGGCGCATCACCAGCCCCCTCGTGCCCAAGCCCATGGCCCTGGCCACGGGGCGGTTGCGGTTGCGGGGGCCCGTCGTGACGCTGGATGAGGCCCAAGGTCAATATGGATCCTTGCAGGCGATCGCGAATGGGCCGGTGGATTTTTCAGGAACGGTGTTGAATCTGCAAAATCCCCTCAAAACCACCCTGGAGGCTAAATATGATGTGACGTTGCGGGCGGAGGCGTTGCGGCCGGCGGATCTGGCAACCACGCTTGATCAGACCTTGCCTCTCCCGATCGTGGGGCCGGTGGAGGTGAATGCCAGGCTACGGGGAACGCTCGATCGCCCGCAAATTACCGGCAATTTTGTCTCGGTGGGCGGCTTACGGGTCGATCGCCTGACCTTTCGGCGCGTTCAGGGCAATTTCTCTGCGATCGGCCAAGGATCGGAACCGCCCAAAAATTCGCCCCTTCGCCTGTTTGAAAATTGGCAAAGTCGATTGGTGCGGGCCTTTCCCCTGGCGGCTCGGCTCGATCAGCTGCGCGTTGAACCAACGGCCGGGGGCGCAATCACCGCCGATGGTTCGGCCCGTCTGTTGGCGAATGGGGCCTTGGATCGGTTGGGCATCGATCGGCTGTCGGCCGATTGGCGGGTTCAGGATCTGCCCCTGGCCCCGATCGCCCAAGCCTATGGCCTGAATTTACCCCAGAATCCGGGGCCGGTCTCCGTCACGGGGCGATCGCGCGGCAACCTAACCGCGCTGGACACGGAGGCCCGCACGGAACTGCTGGGCGGGCAAATCACAACGGCGGTGCAACTGCGCGATCGGGCTTGGGCCGGCTCGGCCCGGCTGCAAAATCTGCAAGTGGGGCGGGTGATTCCGCAACTCTCGGGCCAATTGACCGCCACAGCCCAAGCCCGGGGCACTTTAGACCGCCCCTTGACGGGTTTGGCTGTGCAGGCGGCGGGCAACTTGCAGAATTTGGCCGGCGGCAAGCTGGATTGGGCCGCCCAGGCCACGGGCGATCGTTGGCAATTGCAAACCCAGTTGGCAGGTATTCAGTTAGCGCGGATCGTGCCCCAAGCCACCGGACAACTCAGCAGCCAGGTCACGGCCCAAGGAACCGTCGCCGGCCTGTTAGCCCGCAATCCTGCTTCGATCGCGGCCCAAGTAACGGGGCAACTGAGGCCGGGCGATCGCTCCAGTTTGTTAACCGTTGCCCAAGCCAACTACCTCAACCAACGGCTGCCGATCGACTTCGCGGCCCGTTGGGATGGGCAAGCGATTCGGCTCGATCGGGCCGTGGGGCCCGGGTTGCGGGCTGAAGGTTCCTTATTTCCCTCCATTCCCCCACAACTGGCCAGCTTGCCCACCCTCCGCCATCTGGATTTGCAAGTGGCGGTGCAAAACGTCAATTTGGAACCCCTGCCCGGCTTGGTTCCTAATCTAATTCCGGCCGGGGTGCGGGATGCGTTTCGCGATCGGCCCCTGCTGGCGGGGCGGGCGAATTTTACTGGTCAAATCAATGGCCCTCTAGCCGGTTTACGGGCGATCGGGACGGCCAACTTGGTGGGGTTGGAAGCGGCGGGCGCAAACTTTAACCTGCTGATGAGTGGGCCCGTGGACGTGAGCTTGAATCGGGGATTATCGATCGACCTGCGGGGCGAGTCCGATCGCCTGGCCCTGCGGCTCGATCGACAATTTCTACCCACCGGCTTGGATCTGCAATGGCAAGGGGCCACCGCCACCGGCCGCCGCCAAGGGCGAGATTTTTTGGCCGAGCTGGCGAATTTGCAATTGGAGCGGTTGCGTTGGCCCGCAGCCCTCACGGAACCGGCCGGCATTCCCCGAGGGACGATTGCCGCCCGAGCACGCCTGAACCTCGATCGCTTCACCGCCCAGGGGCAAATCAGCGCCGAACAACCGGGCGTGGGGGTGGCCTTTGGCGATCGATTCACCGGACTGTTTGGGTATGCCAACAACCGCGCCGTGCTGACCGATGGCAAGTTGACCCAAGGGGACAGTGAATATCTGGTGGGGGCGGAGTTGGTGGTGGCCGCTGACCCGCGCTTCAAGGGCCAGGTGCAAGCCCGCAACGGCAAGCTGGAAACCCTAATTCGGATCCTGCAACTAACGGATTTTGAATCCGCAGCCCAATGGGCCAAAAACCTGCGGCCGCCCACCTATGCCGCTGCTGCCCAGGTGGCTCCCTTGGCGGTGGAAATGGCTGATCAACCCCTTTCCCAGCAGTTGCGGAAGTTAGCGGAAATCAAGGCCCTGCTGAACCAGTCGATCGCCGATCGCTGCAATGCCAGCCCGATCGTCAATCTCGATCGAATCCGGGGCGGATTTGGGGCCAATCTCACCTTCAATGGCAGCGTGCAAACGGGCATTGCCGCCAAGTTCAATCTCTCGGGTCGCGACTGGAGTTGGTTACCGGAAGAGGCCTGTAGCCTGGCTCAAGTGGCCCTGAATGCGGATCAGGTGGATATTCGCGGTGACTTCCAAGACAACACCCTCACCCTGGCCCCCTTGGAATTTCGCCGCAACGATATCCTGCTGGCCTTTGCGGGGCAAATTGGCAAAACCCAATCGGGTCAATTTCAGCTCACCAACTTTCCCGCCGAATCCCTGGAAAATATTCCCCAAGTCCGCGAACTCTACGGCCGCACCGGTTTGCCCCGCCTCAGTGGCCGGGTGAATATCACGGCGGCCCTGGCCGGCACGATCGACGATCCAAGGGCCGTGGGGCAGGTGGTGCTCAACAGCGGCAAACTGAACAACACCCCGATCGAAACGGCCACTAGCAACTTTAGCTATGCCCAAGCGCGGCTGAATTTCAGCAGTGCCGTGGCGGTTCAAGGCAGCCAAGACAAAGATCCGATCGCCATTACCGGCAGCATTCCCCAAAAGCTCCCCTTTGCCAAGGTGGAACCCGACAACGACAGCCTGCGCCTGAATGCCGAATTGGAAGACAAGGAATTGGGGTTGGCGAGCTTGCTAATTCCACAATTCCAATGGCTGGGTGGCCAGGGGCGCGTGCGGCTGAGTGTGGGCGGAACCTTGGCCCAACCCCAGGCCACCGGAGAAGCCCAGTTTGCCAACGCGGCGATCGGGTTGCAGGGTCTCTCCCAAACCGTCACCAACATCAACGGCCAAGCCACCTTCACGGGCGATCGGCTGGTGGTGAACGGCATCAACGGAGCCTTTGGCCAGGGACAAATTCGCGTGGGGGGCATGTTGCCGATCGCCGACACCAAAGCCCTAGGGCCCAACGATCCACCCCTGAATGTGGCTTTGGATCAATTGCAGCTTAATTTACGAGATCTCTACGAAGGAGGCGTGAACGGCCAAATCAGCATCACGGGCACGGCCCTCAAGCCGATCGTCGGTGGCAGCCTGGGCCTCGTCAATGGTCGGGTGATCTTGCCCACGGATCCGGCGGCCCTGATGGCCAGCGCGCCCAATGCCGCCACCGTGGGGATCACCCCTCGCTTCCAAAACCTGCAAGTGAACTTGGGCCGGGGTCTGCAAATTTTGAAATTGCCCGTCTTAAACTTCCTGGCGGAGGGTGGCCTGGAACTGAACGGAACCTTGGCCGATCCGCGCCCCAGTGGCCGCATTCGACTGCAACGGGGCTTAATTAACCTGTTCACAACGCAATTTACCCTGGAGCGCGGCGAACCTCAATTTGCGGAATTTCGCCCCCGATCGGGTCTGGATCCCTACCTAGATGTCAAGATGGTGGCCTTTGTGCCCGACTCCAGCCGCAACCCCCTGCAAACGGACAATACCAGCGGCTTCAATCCCGCCGAAATTCGAGAAAGTGTGGTTGGATCCATGGGTTCCGCTCGCACCGTTCGGATCAAGGCCACCGTCCAAGGTCGCGCCAGCCAACTGCTGGACCAAATTCGCCTCACCAGTCGGCCCGCCCGCAGCGAAGCACAAATTTTGGCCCTGATTGGTGGCAGCTTGATCAACACCTTTGACGATCGCAGTGGTGGGGCCGTGGTGCTGGCCAACTTGGCCGGCGCTGGGTTGCTCAACAACATTCAAACCAACATTGCCACCGCGATCGGGCTGACGGATTTTCGGATTTATCCCACCACCGTCACCGCCCGCCCCCGGGGCGACAACAACCGGAACGATCGAGCCACCGCCCTGGGTCTCGGCATTGAAGCGGGCATTGACCTGAATAACAATCTTTCCGTTTCGATCGCTCAGATCATCTCAGAAATTAACAACACCACCCGTCTCAATTTGGACTATCGCCTCAACGACGACACCGTAATTCGCGGCTCCACAGACTTTGCGGGCGAGTCGCGTCTTTCGGTGCAATTCGAGCGCCGCTTTTAGAGGGCTAGTTCACCGTTGATTAACCCCCAGTATCTTGCAGCATACCTAGCGAGCTGCCGCCGCCAAATAGCGGGCAATTTCCATCAGCTGATCCTTGGGGAACGTGGAAATCAGAATCCGAGCAGCACCCTTGGGATCCCGAGGAATGCTGACTTGGCCATTGGCCGGGGCTGGGGCCGGAGTAGCGGCCGGAGCGGCTGGGGTCGCGGCGGCAGCGGCGGCAGCGGCTGGTGGAGCAAATTTTTGGAGTTCGGGGCCCAGGGTGATGCTGTGGCCTTTGCCCCCGGCCATTAACTCAGTGGCCTGTTTCAGATCCCGCACCACGATCGGGGCGATCGCATTGAAGGGCACTTTGGGATGGGCGATCGCCCGGCGGGTGGCTTGGATCAGAGTTTGCCAAGTGGCATAGCCATCACCCAATTGCAGCAGCTTTTGACAGAGGCGATCGAGCTGTGAGCGCAACTCCGGCGTGGCCGGTTGCTTAAACAGCACCACCATTTGCTTCAGCGCTTCCATCACCAACGGGCCAAAATTGGCCGGCAGTGGTTTAGCCGCTGGGACAGGTGCTGGGGCAGGTGTTTCCGGTTCGCCCGCCGCCCGCTTCTTAATTCGTTCGTACAAGGCCTCTAGAGCTGGCCGCAGACTGTCCACCGCCGGAACCGCCTGCTCGTCGTTGTAAGTGCCACCCTCCAGGGCCCGAGTCAACTTCTCCAAAAGGGCAACACCATTTGCGAAGTCTTTGTGATCTCTGGCATCTAACTTGATAGGATTTTCGCGCAGGAACTTAAAACAGTTTTCAAGCAACAAAGCCAGGTGGCGCATTCCCTCAAAGCCAAGCATGGCCGCACTGCCCTTAATGGTGTGGGCGGCTCGGTAGATGGTGTTGCACTCCTCATATTCTTCGATGACTGCTTGCAAGTTCCCCAGGGCCGCCTGCATCGCCTCCAGATGCTCATTGGCTTCCATGATGAAGTACTTGACAACTTGTTCGTTACCACTCACGGGCGGCACTCCTCGCGACGACAGGACGGAAGCAGCGGCCGGGCTAGGATCCAGGGCAATCAAAAGGGGGGCAAAACCCCTGGAAGATGTGATGCCGCTGAACTAGCCCGCGTTGGTTGGCACGGCTGGGGAATAGCTACGCCCGCGCCACTGCGTCGGCGTTTGCACCGATGATAGCCCAATTCTCAGGGCGGCCAAGGGATCCGCCAAGGGCGACAGGAAGAAAAGCCAGGGAAGCTTTGCGCCGCTGAGGTTATAGGACGGTGCGATCGCCCAATTTAAGGCAAATCGGATTAGCAACAGCGCCAGATTCAGGCCCCAGGCGGCGGTTACCAACCAGGAAGCACTGGCACAGGCCGGCTCGAATAATAACAATACCAAGGGTAAGGGCAAGCCCTGCACTGCTAACAAAAAGAGACAATCCCCCAAGGTTTGGGCCCGGGGGCTGGCATCCTTAAGATCAAGCGATCGGCCCCACTCTTTCCAGGTTTCGGCGGCCCCTTCATACATGCGCACCTCGATCAGCTTGCCCCCATCCAAAAAGCCCACCTTCATTCCCTGGGCCGCCGCCGCCCGCGCCAGGGTCACATCATCACAAAAAGACCCCCGAGCGCTGCTGTAGCCGCCCAAGTCCACGAGCCGATCGCGCCGCACCAAAAAGCACTGACCATTGGCCATGGTGCGAGTGGGCCCCCCGATCGAGCTGCCCGCCGGCCCAAACCGATACACCAGCGTCATCAACAGGGCCGGTTGCAAAATCAGCTCACCGGGCGTTTGCAGCAAAAAGCGCGGCGAAAAAGAAACCAGGTCATAGCCCCCCGCTTCGGCCGCCGCGATCGCCGCCGACACCAAGCCCGCCTTGGGCCGAGTATCCGCATCAATCCCCAAAATCCAACGGCTTTGTTCGCTGCTGTGGCGAAACCCTGTGTGCAACGCCCAGGGCCGCCCCACCCAATCCCCCGGCAAGGGATCATCCGGCAACAATCGCAGGCGGGGATCTTGGCGACCAGCAGCCTTCACCAGTTCCGGCGTGCCATCGGTGGAGTCGCTATCAATCACCAAAATTTCCCGCACCTCGTAGCCCTGAAGCCCCAAGCCCGTTAGGCAGGGCCCCAGCCTGGCCGCCTCGTTCAGGGTGGGCACTAGAATGCTGACGGAGCCGAGCTGGTCGTGGGTGGTGTCCCTGGGTTGTAGGGGTCGTTGGCGATTGGGGCCTTGCATCAAGCGAGCCAACAAAATGGCAACGGCCGGAAGCTGCACCAATAACAACCCAAGGGCGATCGCCCCCCAAACTACCGCTCCGGTCTCAGTTTCCGCTCCGGTCACCATGCTGCTGTTCTCCAGTGGGATTGATCGCAGTGGGATTGATCGCAAAGGGCGATCGAAATAAGGCGCAATATCAAAGCGCAATATAGAACGCAATACAAGGCACAATGCATCAGCCCAAGGGGTTTGTGAACACCCGCGAGGCTCTCAACGTGAATTTTACAAGGGGCGTGTGGCCAATTGGAGCTTGCCTGCTTGGCTGAATGCTTCACCGAACAACAACCCCCCGCACCCGCTCAGAGGGGATTGGGGGGAAAAGATTGGGGTTATGTTGCGATCGGGCGATCGGCCAAAAGCGGCCAAGCTCCCGTTCGTTACTCAGTAACCACTACTTAGCAACCACTTCCATCGGGGGAGCATTCAGAGGCTCAGTCTCCGCCGATTCCGCATTGGGAGCCTCCGTCGGCGCGATCGCCCACAACAGCACCGCCGGCAACACCCCGATCGCCACACTCATCATCGTGGGCACCAGGAATCCCGGATCCAGCGAAAACACCGTAATCGCCGCCCCAAAGGCAAAATTCACCAGATAGACAATCACTGGAACCGTCAGTTGCGATCGGGTCAAATTTAACCGCTGACCACGCCACAACAGCGCCGCCACCGACATAAACACCATCCCCGTCGCCACCCAACCCGACAGGTTGCGATAGGGCATTCCAAAGAACTCGCCAATTTCCTCAAATTCCCAGAAGGGTAAAGACGTTTGGCTCATGGCCGGATCCAACACCAGATCCCAAGCCATCAGCAACACCGCGCCACCCACCACGGCCCCCGCCTGGCGCAGCAGCCCCGGCAAATTCAAACGCTCCAGCCCCACCATCACCAGCAGGTAGCAAACCGCACCCATATAAAACCAAGACAGCGGAATCGTGAACGGCACCAAACCCGCAACCTTATATCCCAACCCCGACAAGTAGTGATAGTGACCAAAGGGGAAGCCAGTGCTGGTTCCGAGCAGTTCGCTGCCCAAGGACAGGCCCACCGAGGGCAAGAAAAACAGCAACATCCGTTGCCAACCCAAAACGCGGGCCAGGTACAGGGCCACGGCCGCTGCACCCAGGATGATGTAGCCAACACCCCCCTGACCCATACTCCATTGAAAAAACTGGATTCCAATGGGCGGCAAGCTGGCGATCAGGTCAGGACGAGGCAAGACGTACAGCAACCCAGCCAGGCCAAACGCCATGGCAATAATGTGACCTATCAGGCAAGCGCGCTCAATCAACGAGAGCGGCTGTTGGGGCAGTGACTTCATGACACTCCTCAAAGTTTCGAGACACCGATCGCATCCGGCCAGTTGGGCCCGGATGGTGTCTAACTAGTTTACGAATCTTTAAGAGAATTTTTTAAAAAAGATTAGATTTTGCCAAGCGGGGGCCGATCTCTCGATCGGATTGTTGCCAGCTCAGCCAGATCGTTGCCAACGGAAGGCCCTGGCCCAAGGGATGGCCCTCAAGGGATCCAGAGACCAAGCCCTAGGTTTCTGGATGGGCCGTCGGGCCCGTTTGATGGTGCGGAATTTCAATGACAAAGGTAGCTCCTTGGCCGGGCGCAGATTCGCAAATCAAGCGGCCCCCATGGCGCTCCGTCACGATTTGATAGCTGATGGACATGCCTAGCCCCGTGCCCTTGCCCACGGGCTTGGTGGTAAAGAAAGGATCGAAGAGCCGTTGCTGGATGTCTGGTGCGA
Organism: Limnothrix redekei LRLZ20PSL1; assembly: GCF_043235035.1. Lineage (NCBI taxonomy): Bacteria > Bacillati > Cyanobacteriota > Cyanophyceae > Pseudanabaenales > Pseudanabaenaceae > Limnothrix > Limnothrix redekei. The sequence goes on from NZ_JAZAQF010000086.1 coordinate 61,599, forward strand.
TGCCTGGCCCGTTGTCTGAGAGTTGAACTTGCACCCAATGCGGGTTGATCGCCCGGGTCGTGATCGTGATTTGGCTTGGGTGGTTTTTGATGGCTTCGGTGTCACGGAGGCGATCGCGCTCTTCAAGGGCATCGATCGCATTCACCAAAATATTCATAAACACCTGATTGAGCTGTCCGGCATAGCATTCCACCCTCGGCAAAACACCGTACTGCTTCACCACCTGAATGCCCGGATGCTCCGGCTTGGGTTTCAGGCGATTTTGCAGAATCAGCAGGGTGCTATCAATTCCCTCGTGCAAATCCACCTCCTTCACATCCGCCTCGTCTAGGCGGGAGAAGTTCCGCAGGGAGGAGACAATTTCGCGAATTCGATCGGTGCCCACCCGCATGGATTGCAAGAGCTTGGGCAAATCTTCCGCCACAAATTCCAAATCCACTTGCTCAATCAGGTCGTTGAGGTCTGGGTCTGGGTTGGGAATTCGTTCTTGATAGGCTTGCACAATTTCCAGCAGGTCTTCCGCGTAGCGATGGGCATGGCTGAGGTTGCCATGGATGAAGTTCACCGGGTTGTTAATTTCATGGGCAACTCCCGCCACCAACTGCCCCAAGCTGGACATTTTTTCGCTTTGGATCAGTTGATTTTGCGTATGTTGCAGATCCAGCAGTGCCGCTTCTAGGTCGGCGGCCTTTTGTTGGAGGGCATCTTCGGCTTGGCGACGCTTGGTGATGTCGATCGAGGTGGCCACAATTCGATAAACACGTCCCTTCTTGTCAAACAGCGGGTTCAGGGTGGTCAGCAACCACAGATGCCCCTTCTGGGTGGTGACATATTCATCCTGAACAATGGTTTGGCGTTGGTCTACGCAACTCCAGTAATGGGCTTCCAAAATGGTTCCGTATTCTTCGCCAAACACTTCAGTGGGGGTGTGGTGATAAACCCGAGACTCGTGCAGTCCGGTTAAGCGGGCGCTGGCCGCATTCCAACCGATATATTCCAACCGGCGATCGGGCAGGACGGCCAAAACAAAAATGGGATATTCCACCCCGTCAAAGATGGTGCGCAGGAAGGCTTCGCGATCGAACAGTTCCAGTTCTGCCAACTTCCGATCGGTAATATCCGTGTGAACCCCCACCCATTCATAGACACTGGCCACATCATCCAAAATCGGCACAGCCCGCACGCTCATGTAGCGATATTGCCCGTCATAGCGTCGCAACCGATGCTCCAGGGTGAAGGGTTGTTTGTTGATGATGGAACGAGACCAGGCGGTCTCCGTGGCGGCGCGATCGTTGGGGTGAATGGCATTGAGCCAACCCCAGCCCAACAAATCCTGGCGCGATTGGCCCGTAAAGGCCCGCCACTTGGGCTGATCGGCGGCAAACTCTCCCAGGCGACTGGTGACCCAAACAATTTGTGAGGTGGCCTCAATCAGGGTGCGGAACCGCACTTCGCTCCGGCGACGGATGGCCTCCGCCTGTTTGAGATCGCTGATATCCATCAAAATGCCGTAGACCCGTGCGATTTGGCCGTTGGCATCTCGCTCCGGCAGTCCCTTGACTCGGAAGTAGCGCGGTAACCCGTTGATTTGTTCTATACCTTCGAGTTCCAAATCGTAGGGTTGACCGTCGTTGAGGCATTCTTCAAATGCCATCCGCAAGCGTTGCTGGGAGGAGGGGCTGTAGAGGGTAACCGACTGATCAAACTCCGGCACCCCTTCCTCGATCGGGTAGTTAAACAGCCGGAAAATTTCCTCTGACCAACTGACTTGACCGGTCGCCACGTGATATTCCCAGGAGCCCAAATGGGCCACGCGCTGGGCCTCTTGCAGGCTCTCGGTGAGGCGACGGAGCCGCTCTTGGGCTTCGTAATATTCCGTCACGTCATACATCACAACCATGGCCCCAATTTGGTAGCCGTCGCTTTCCCGCAGAGGTTCCGCATGGCAAACAATTCGATGGGGGTCTTCGTTGGGCACGTGAACCACCATCTCAAAATCATGCACCGATTCCCCTAGGATCGCCCGGCTCAAGGGCATCTGGGCCGGGGCGATCGGGGTGACGCTATCCGGTTCCAGGACGGTGTAGAGGCTCATCCATTCTTCGGGCACAAGGCCTTGCAGACTACAGTTGTACCACTGCCGGGCCGTGTGGTTGGCGAGGGTGATTCGCCCAGCCATGTCACAGGCCATCACCCCGTCGGAAACGTTATCCAACACCAACTGCATGAGCGATCGCTCCTGTTGCAGGGCCACTTCAGCGGCCTTGCGATCGGTCACATCCAAAACCAATCCATCCCAGATCGATCGCCCATCGCTTAGGAACCGTCCCCGAGCAGCAGATTGGAGCCACTTCACTTCCCCTTGGGGGGTAATGATCCGATATTCATGCTGCCAATTGGTGCGGGTTTCAATGGCAACCCGAATGGATGCTTGGACACCAAGCAAGTCATCGGGGTGGGTCAGCGTCCAGAGACTGAGGGGGTCGTTTTGACCGCGGATGGGGTCAATGCCATAGACCTCCTGGCAGCCGGGACTGAGATACAGGAAGCGCCCCAAGGGATCGTTGCCAGACGTTTCGTACTGATAAATCACGCCGGGTATGCTGTCCGCCAGTCGCTGGAACCGATCGCGCATTTGCTCTAGGTTTTGCAGCGCCAACTGTCGGTCGGTAATGTCCAGCAGCAACCCATCGGCATGTAGCGTGCCTTCTTCATCCATCACCATGCGTGAAATGCCTTGAATCCAGCGCAATTCACCCGAGGGCAACAGAATTCGATATTTATGTCGCCATTCCAGTCCATGGTTCACGGCTCGCTCCATGGATTCTGCGAAGATGGCCACATCATCGGGATGCACACAACTCCACATGGCAGCCGAATCTGCCAGAATCGCATCTGGTTCCACATGGAAGATTTCGCGCACCCGGGAACTGATGTAGATAAATTCCCCTAGGGGGTCGCCGGTTCTGCGGCGGTACTGGAAGACAATGCCCGGTAGGTTATCGGCAATTTGTTGGAACCGTTGGTTGGCCTGGCGCAAGGCCGTTTCGATCCGCCGCTGCTCCGTGATTTCAACCACGATCGTCCCGATCGCGCTAATGGTTCCTTCTCGATCCCAAATGGGAAAATAGGACAGGTTCCAAACCCGATCGGGGTCGGGGTGATGCAGTTGGGCCCCGGTCACCTCCAGGTTGGAAATGGCTTGGCCCGTTTGCCACACCTCTTCATAAAGACGCTCTAACTGAGGGGCCAAGTTGGGCGCGGTGGCCTGCATCGTTTGTCCGAGGTGGTCTGCCACCGTGAGGCCATTCAACTCGGACAAGCGATGATTGGCTTCCAGAATGCGGTAGTGGCGATCGGTAATCGCAATCCCGATCGGGGCCGCCGCAATCAGCGACTTCAGCAACGCCTGTTGCCGCAACAACTCCTGCTCAGACTGGTAGCGCTCCGTCACATCCTCATAAATCGCCATCAGGTATTGCGGGCGATCGCCATTCCAAATGGCAATGCGGCGGCTTTGTAACCAACGCTGCTCACCACCAATCAGCATGGTTGTGGGTGGCTGATCCAAAATTTGTCGCTGTGCCAAGGCCGCCCGATCGCTCGCTCGGATCTCCGCTGCCTGTTCCGGCGCAAACAAATCATCCATGGGCCGGCCCAACAAATCCGCCGCCGCCACCCCAAACAACCGTTCTGCGGCCGGGTTCAAGGTGCTGACTCGCAACCCCGCCGCCTCCTTCACCACCACCGGCATCGGCAAAGCATCCAACACCGCCGACAGGAACCGTTGAGTGCGCCGCAGCTCCTCCTCCGCCTGCCGCTGTTGTGTCACATCAATCACCAAGCCATCCCAAAGCGTCCTCCCATCGGCCAAGCGCTCCGGCCGGGACACCAAGCGCAACCAACGCTCTTTCCCTGAGGGCAACATAAACGGCCCTTCCCAGTGAAAATCCGACAGACTTTGCTGCGATCGCTCCGTGGCCTGCCTCAGCGCTTCCTGATTGACCGGCGACAACATCTCAAACACCTGGATCATCGCCTCCGGTTCCACCTCGAATAGCTCACGACAGCCGATCGAGGCGTAGGGAAACGTCATTTCACCCGCCGCGTCTACTTGGAATTGGTAGACCACGCCCGGTAGGTTTTGCGTCAGACGATCAAACTGAGTTTGCTGCTGATGAACCTTCAGGCGCAGGGTTTCCAGCTCTTGCTGAAGAGCATTAAACACTTCAGGTTCCAGAACAATCGAAGCAGTCATGGCAGGCGCAGGATGGGGAGAAGGAGCAACTAGGAAGCAACTGGAGATGAACTAGAACCAATCGGTCAACCTCAGTTGGCGGATCTGAAGAGCAACTAGAACCAATTGGTCAACCTCAATTGATTAATTTGAAATGGTGAAATATGAGCAAAACATGACGAAAATCCAGCAAAAACACAATATTTTACGGCTCTGCTTTATGTCATGATTTTTACCTCAGTCACAAGAAAAAAATTCGTGAATTCACTAGCAGTAATTGATAGCAATTGATCATTATCGATCACTATCGATTAATGACTTAATCACCAGCATCCGTGAAAGCACCCACAATTACCATTTGTGATCGATATCAACGATCAACGATCATCATTCGTGATGGTCACTAGTTATAGCCACTGATTATTGCATCCATAGAGATTGATCATTTTCCCCAAAAGTAATCAATCGTGGAAGTACAAAATTCGTGAATGCTGATTAATGATCTAGAAAGTGTCGATCGGTGCAGAATTTTGGAATTGAAGATGAAATGTAACCTCAATTCGTGAAATTGCGCCCCAAGATTGCTCTAAAAGATCACCAATCTCCAAAACTCATTCCAAAAACCAAGGCAGGACGTAGACGTTAGGAACTAAGCTGGCAAAAACGGAGAACCCCGCAGGACTGATTCAAGGCGCTGCTACCCAAAGGGTGGTTGGCACTTCTTCGTTTTTGTGAATGAATTTTCGGGATCCCGGATGATTTGACCCGATCGACCTGAGTTCAGCCTATTGACGCAAATCCGGGAGTGATGCATTTGCTGATAGTCTAAGTCTATTCATCCACGATCCCCAAGCATGAGGATGCCAAGGCTTTTTGGGGCTTGGAGATTGCAGCTCAAAAATGTGCATCGGGATTGTGCCTCGGAAATGCGCAATCGAATCTTCAAATTGCAGCATTGGGTAGAGCAGTGACGAGTTTGGCTGCGATCGAGAGAGCATTAAGGCGATGGCCGTCCCTCGAACTCTCATCAAGACTGAAGAAGCACCCAAAACTGAACAATTACCCATGCATCACTCGTGAATCATTATGACTCTTTGCAGCATAAGGGAGTGTAAGTAAAATGACTCAGCGGGCGATTGCCCAATGGTGGCCCTTGGCTCAATTGCCAGGGCTGAGTGCGAAGGATTTGTTGCAACTTCAGGAATTGGGATTGGTTGATACCCGATCGCTCCTGCGATCGGCTGCGAGTCGCGACCAACAACGAGCGATCGCCGCCCAATTGCAACTCCATGAGCACCATGTGCGTAAATGGGTTGCCCTGGCGGATTTGGCCCGGGTTCCCAGCGTGGGACTAGATCACTGTGGTTTGCTGCTGCATTCAGGCATCATCAGCACCGTGCAACTGGCACAGCAACCGGCCCACAAACTCCATCAGCAGGTGTTGCGGTTGCATGTGCGAGAGTTGCAGCAGCGCAATCTCTGTCCTGACTTAGGCAAAGTGACGCGCTGGATTTTGCAGGCCCGAGAGGTGCTGGGGCGATCGCCGTCCTGATCGTCTCCCCCGATTGCGTGAATCCCCGGTGGATTCCAGAGTGAATCCCCGGTGGATTCCGGCGGCGATGGCTAAATCACGCGCAGAACGCTGGCTACCGATCGAATGGCATCGCTGGCGTGGATGTCGGCCAGGGCGGCACGGAAGTCCCCTTCTCGCACCGCATGGGTAACTACCACCACTTGGGCTTCGTCGCCGTTCACCTCCGTTTGCACCAGCGATTCCAAGCTGACCAGACGGTTACCAAAGCAACTGCCGATATGGCCGATCGTGCCGGGGCGATCGCTCGTCAGAAAGCGAACATAGAACCGGGTTTCCAGATCATCCAGGGAGGCGATGGGGCAAAAATCGCTGTGGCTACAAGCCAACATGGGATTAATGACCGGTGTGGCCCGTTCGCCCATGGCTTGCATGGCCGCCGCCACATTCAACACGTCGGAAACCACGGCGCTGGCGGTGGGGCCAGACCCGGCCCCGGGGCCAAAGAACATTACCTGCCCGATCGGCTGGCCTTCCACAAAAATTGCATTGAATGCGCCGTCCACACGGGCCAGGGGGTGGCTGTGGGGCACAAGGGTAGGATGCACCCGCAGAGATACGGCAGGCCCCTGGCGACGGGCGATCGCCAGCAGTTTGATCGCAAAGCCCAACTTATCCGCGTAGGTAATATCCGTGGCGGTGATGTTGCGAATGCCTTCCGTATGCACCGCTTCCCGCTTGATGCGGCCCCCGAAGGCTAAGGAGGCCAGGATCGCGATTTTGTCGGCCGCGTCCAGGCCATCCACGTCGGCGGTGGGGTCGGCTTCCGCATAGCCCAACCGTTGGGCATCGGCGAGCACATCACCAAAGTCGGCTCCTTCGGCGGTCATCCGCGACAGGATGTAGTTGGTGGTGCCGTTGATGATGCCGGTGATTCCATTGAGGCGATCGCCCCCCAGGGATTGCTTCAGGGGTTGAATGATTGGGATGCCACCGCCCACGGCCGCTTCCAGCATCAAATAAACCCCCGCTTGCTTGGCCGCATCAAATAGCTCTGGGCCAAAGCGGGCGATCGCGGCTTTGTTGGCGGTCACCACATGTTTTCTGTGGCGGATGGCTTCCAACATCAGCGATCGCGCCGGTTCCAGTCCGCCAATCACCTCCACCACAATGTCCACATTGGGATCGGTGACGATCGATTGCAAATCGGTTGTGAGCTGTTCGCGCGGAATTTCCACCGGCCGGGGCTTATCGAGCGATCGGGCCCCTACCCGATAGAGTTCCAACGATTGCAGGAGCGGGCTGCGGCCGGTCGCGTCCAGCAAAATCTGCGCCACACCCGCTCCAACGGTTCCGAGACCCAACAGACCGACTTTGAAACCCACGACTTTTCCCAACTTTCTCTAAACAATTCGTCCTGGGTCAGGGCGGCCACCCACGGCAGCCACTGACGGGGAAAACACCCGATCGCGATTGGGGCCGCTTGCTCAACGAGCCTGCTCAGCAAACCTCCCGCACCAGTTTTCGGAGTTTCGCGATCGATTTAAATTCCCAATCGTCAAATTCCTGACCATGGATATTCTGACATTGGGCGGCCCGCTCAAACGGGCCGGTTCCTCGGGTTTGTCCATCACCAAACGATCGCCAGGCAATCACCAGACAATCACCAGACAACGGCTGGGCTATCGGCCCTAGGATTCCGAATCCAGTTGCTCTAGGTCGATTTGATTCAGGTCGATTTGATTCAGGTCGATTTGATTCAGGTCGATTTGATTTAGGTCGATCGGTTGCAGTTGCGATTCAAAGGGCTTGGTGAATCGGGCAGCAGCAATTTCGTTTAACTTGTCCAGCGGCGTATCCCAAATCAACTGGGTCGCAGCCTTGGCAAATTCCTGATTTGGGCATTGGTCACCCAAAACGCAACCATTGACACAGGCGGTCTTACAGTCGATCGACCGGGGATCCAGGGAATTCGTCATTTGGCTCATGAAATGATTTCGGCTCTTCTCTGGCCCCTTAACATAGCTGATTTTCCAGTTCAAGCCATCGCAGGTAAGTTGCTCAGTCCCCTGGTTCCCCAGGATTTTGCGATCTCAGAATTAGGGTTTCAAGGATTCTTGGCCGATCGCAGATTGATCGCAAGTCGATCGCAGGGATCTAAAAACTCGCCCTAGCTGTGAACCCGTGCTTGGGGATGCAGCGTCGCCAAAACATCGCTTTCGATCGCCGCCAACTCCGCCAGCCGTTCCATCACCACCGGGCGATCGTAGTAGGTATCCGCCAAAACCCAATAAATCCCGTAATGTCGCGCTTCGGAAGCCATTAAGCTGCGATAGAAGGCCGCCAACTTCGGATTGGGGCAATGCTGCCCCAACAGGCCCAGTCGTTCATGGCTGCGGGCTTCGATTAGGCCCGCCACCAGCAGGGAATCCAGCAGGCGACCGGGTTCCTGGCGGCGAATTTGCGATCGCAGGGTGGCCCCATAGGGCGGAGCTGCCAAGGCCCGAGGGGCAATCCCCAGGCGATCGAGCCATTGGTTCACCTGCTCAAAATGCTCCAGCTCCTCTTGGGCGATCGCGGTGAGCTTGCGCACCAGCAGCGTTTTTGTGGGGTATTGGCCCATCAGTTGCAAGGCCACCCCGGCCGCCTTTCGCTCGCAGTTGGCATGGTCAATTAACACCTCATCCAAATGGGCGATCGCCTGGTTCACCCAAGATTGGGAGGTGGGCTGCTGCAAAAAACGCACCGAGGGCAACTCAGAAACGGCCGGCTGCGGCAGAGAAGGGGAAGACATGGCGATCGGGAGGAAATTGCAAAGAACTGGAACCGTCGATCGAGCAAGTGAATCAACTGGGCGATCGATATCAATGCGAAATTAATGCGAACAAATCCAGTGAACCAGGCCATTGAACAACTGATCAACCCAAGAGGCCCAAATATCTCAAACCGGCAGCGGGCGATCGGGACTGCTCCGAAACCATCCCGGAATTCGCGAAATACAATGGCAAACGTTTCCTAGTCAATTCCTGGTCGATCGGGCCCGTTCGCCGCCCTGTCTGCAACCCACGCTGCCGCCCCTCACTCTCCCCACCCCCGTCTATGGCCGTCGCTCGCAAAGCCAAAGCCCGCCCCACGAAAGCCAAAAAACGCAACACCAAAACCAAGAAAAAACGCAATCAGAAGCGAAAAAATACCAAGGTCAAAGTTGATCCCAAGGAGCTAAAAAAACGCCAACGGGAACAAGCCAAAGCTCGCCAAGCCTTTATCCAATCCCTCATGCCGTCCCTAATTGTGGGTGTGATTTTAGGGGCGATCGCTGCCGTTGCCGTTGATCCCAAAATGGGCGTAGTGGCCGGTGCTGCCATTCCAGTTTTGTCCCTATCTTTGAAATATCCGCGCCAGGCTTTTTGGGGCTTTTTAATGTACTTGCCCCTCAGCGGCACAGTCACCTATGCCTTGGGTGGCAGCGTGGTGTTGCAACTGGCCAAAGACGGCATTTATCTGCCTGCTTTGATTGGCATTTGGCGATCCTGTCGGCAGATGCGAATTCCTTTCTGGGCCTCCAAGGCCTTGAAACCCACACTCTTGATTTTGTTAACTTGCTGCATCATCACGCTGCTATCTGTGAATGGAATGCAGCAGCTTAAAAAGCCCTTTCCCGATGATAAATCGCCGCTTGCTTTAGGGATTTTGGGCTTTAAGGTTTTCATGGGTTACATTCCCATTATTTTCTGCACCTATCACCTCATTCGCAGCAAGAAAGAATTGCTCTTTGCCACGCGCATCACATCGGTTTTATCCATTATTTGTTGTGCATTGGCCTATGTGCAATATTACTTTCTGCTGACGGGGCGCTGTGCAGGCACTGACCACTTGGAAGGATCGGGATTGTTCAAGGCCTCGATCGATGCTCGTTGCTTTGTGGGCGGCTCTTTGGTTTGGAGTCCATCGCAAAACATGGTGCGACTGCCGGGAACCTTCGTGGCTCCCTGGCAGTGGGCTTGGTTTCTAATTTCCAATGCCTTTTTCACCTACACCACTGCGTTTAATGATCCATCTCCCCTGTGGCGGCTGATTGGCTTGGGAGCCATGGGTGGAATCTTCATGAATGCGGTGATTTCAGGCCAGCGAATTGCCTTGGCGCTCGTGCCAGTAGTAACAGTCATTCTGTTGGTTTTAACGGGGCAAGTCACCAACTTAAAACGCTTTTTGCCGATCGCTCTGGGATTAGTGGCCCTGTTGGGTGGTGCGGCGGTTTTATTCCCTGATGTATTGCAAGAACGGATTGATAGTTTCACCAGCCGCTGGGCCGCTTCTCCGGCTGATGAGTTCATTGGGGAACAATTTGGATTTGTGCTTAAAAAAGCCCAGAACAATCTCTTTGGAGCGGGCTTAGGCCGAGCCACCAATTCAGCGCGGGTTTTTGGTCGCACAACCTTAATTGAAACCTGGTTTCCCAAGGTGATGTGGGAGGTGGGGTTTCCGGGCATTGCGGCGTTTTTGGCCTTCGTGACGGTGATTACCGTAACCACGTTTAAGGCCTATCGATCGGTCAAGGAAAAAAATCTGCGCGGCATCGGAGCCAGCTATTGGGTGTTTGTGCTGTTCATCAGTTATCAAACCTATTACTACCCATTGGATGTGGATCCAGTGGCGGTTTATTACTGGTACGCAGTCGGGGTGTTGTTGCGATTGCCCGAGATCGATCGCGCCGATCGCAAGCAACGACTCTTGGAAGCCGAGGCCAATTCAGAAGACTTAGAGGCAGATTTAACCGATGATTTAGAGGAATCAGCCAATAATGGAACCAGCCGCCGGGGAACCGCCAAGGCCGCTCCCGGTTAGCATTTGGTTTTAGCATCTCGCTATAGGAGCGTCAGGGAGCTTTGTGGATGAGACTGACACCCAACACCAAGGTTTTGATTTGTGGGATTGCCGAACCGCTGGCGATCGCCCATGTGCCGCTGATGCGGGACTACGGCACACAGGTGCTGGCGGGTGTCAGCCCCGGCGAAGGGGGCCGATCGATCAATGAAATTCCCGTTTTTGATTTGGTAGAAGAGGCGATCGCCACGGTGGGGCCAATCGATGTGGTGATCGTTTTTTCGCCAGCCTATGCGGCGGTCGATGCAGCTTTGGAGGCGATCGCGGCCGGCATTCGCCAGGTGGTGATGGTGTCGGCCGGTGTGCCGCCGTTGGATATGGTGCGCCTGGTGCGGCGAGCAGAGGCCACCGATACGTTGGTGCTCGGCCCCAATTGCCCGGGAATTATTGTGCCGGGACAGGTGCTGTTGGGGTTGCACCCGGCCGAATGCTATCAACCGGGGTCGATCGGGATTGTCAGCCGGTGCAGCACCCTGGCCTATGAGGTGGCGCTGCAACTGACGCGGGCTGGGTTTGGCCAATCGATCGCCGCTTGCATTGGGGCCGATCGCGTGGTGGGATCGTCGTTGCTGCAGTGGCTGCAAATGCTGGATGAGGACGATCGCACCGAGGCCATTGTGTTGATTGGCGAAGTCAGCGGTGATGGGGAACTGCGAGCCGCGCGTTACATTGCCGAAACGATCGATAAGCCTGTGATTGCCTACATTGCCGGACACTTTGCCCCCGTGAACCGCTCGATTGGCCATGCCAACCAGATCGTGGCCTCGCGCACGGAGTTGGGCAAACGGGGCAAAACCGATGTTGCCACCAAGGTCGCCGCGCTCAAGGCCGCCAAGGTGAGAGTGGCCGATCGCCCCTCCAAAATCCCCGAGCTATTGCAAAGGGCCCTGAACACCAAAGCCAAGGCCCCTAGCGCTAAGTGATAACCGGTGGAGCTAGATCTGATTGTCGGCCAACCTAAGAAGCAGCCAGCAACTCATCTAGCTTGCCTTCCTGCTCCAGGGCGTGGATGTCATCACAGCCGCCCACATGGTGGTTATTGATAAAAATTTGGGGAACCGATCGCCGACCATTGGCCCGTTCCGCCATCTTGGCCCGCCCTGGCTCATCGCCGTCTAGGACATATTCCGTATATTTCACCCCTTTGTGGTCGAGCAATCGCTTGGCCCGAATGCAAAAGGGGCAAGTTGTCCAGAGATAAATTTCAACGTTGGCAGCCATAGGATGCGATCGCAGTGGTGTTCAAGATTTATGAAGGATTGTATCTAGTTTCTCGATCGCTTGCGGCCTAGGCCAGGCTTCAGCCCGCCTTCAGACACCAGAAGGGCGATCAACCCGTCGGTCGATCGCCCTTCCATTCAGGCCCCATTGAGCCGAGACGCATTGGGATCAGCACCCCAATTAGCCACCGCGATCAACCGGTGTTCCGCATTCCGGCCGCAATCCCGTTAATGGTCAGCAGGGCCCCGCGCAACAGCTCGCTGCGGCTATAGCGCGATCGCGCCATGCCAGTTGCTGACTGTTGTTTGTGTTGGCGTAACCGCTTGAGCAACGACGCTTGCAGGAAGCCCAGGGGCACGATCGTACCGTTACGCAACTGCACCGATCGCTGCAACGCCGGGTCTCCATCCAACAGGCGCTCATGGCCTGTAATTTTCAGCACCAGATCCCGAGTCGTCATGTACTCATGGGCAATTTGCTCAAACAAAGCCTCAAACCGGGCCCGGTTAGCCGGCTGCGTCAACTCATTGGTGTAGTGGCGAGCAATTTGCAGATCCACCTTCGCCAACGTCATTTCCACCTTCGAGATTGCCATCTTGAAGAACGGCCACTTGAAGTAGAAATATTGCAGCAACTTCAGGTGTTCTTCCGGCTCCTGATCCACAAAGTCTTGCAGGGCCGTGCCCACCCCATACCAGGCAGGCAACAAGAAGCGGCTTTGGGTCCAGCTAAACACCCAGGGAATGGCCCGCAGGCTGCTGAGATCTTTCTTGCCGCCCCGGCGGGCCGGTCGCGAAGAGATTTGCAATTGACTAATTTCCTCGATCGGGGTGACCTCATGGAAAAAGTCAATGAAATCCGGTTGCTCATAGATCAGTGCCCGGTAATGTTCCCGCGATCGCGCCGACAGGGACTCAACAATCTCATTCCAAGCCTCAATGTCATCAAACCCCGTGCCCAGCAGGCTTGATTGAATCGTGGCGGCGGCCACCTTCTCCAGGTTATAGAGCGCCAACTCGGGTAAGGAATATTTGGAAGCCAGCACTTCCCCCTGCTCCGTGATTTTGATGCGGCCTTGGATACTGCGGCCCGGTTGGGCCAAAATGGCCTCGTAGGCTGGGCCACCGCCGCGCCCCACGGATCCACCGCGCCCGTGGAAAATCTTGAGGGCCACCCCAAAGCGATCGGCCACCCCTTGCAACGCCTTTTGGGCCTTGTGAATTTCCCAATTACTGCTGAGGAAGCCCGAGTCCTTGTTACTGTCCGAGTAACCGAGCATCACCTCTTGCTGATTGCTGGTGGGGGTGTGGGGGCGCATTTTGGCAAATTCTGCGCCTGTTTGCCCTTCGGTAGTCGCTTCCAAAACGGCATCAAGGCGATCGTAGCCACCCGCCAACAATGCTCGGTAAAGCCGCATGGAGAACAGCCCCTCCATCACCGACGGCGCACATTTCAAGTCTTCCACCGTCTCAAACAGCGGCACAACGCGCAGGGTTCCTGACCCGGTGGCGGGGTCATAGAGGCCGGCTTCCTTGGCCAGCAGCAGCACCTCCAGCAGATCGCTGGCGTTGTGGCTCATGCTGATGATGTAGGTTTGGCAGACACCGGGGCCAAACTCGTGCTGTAGCTGTCGCACCACCCGCAGGGTTTCGATCGCCTCGCGGGTTTTGTCGGAAAAGGGCAACTCCGCCGGAATCAAAGGACGACGGGTGCTTAATTCCTGCACCAGCCAGGCCGTTCGCTCTGCCTCGTCCATTTCTCGATAAGGCTTGGGCAACAGTTGCAAATATTCCGTAATTTCATCGATTGCAGCCGAGTGACGGCTACTCTCTTGGCGAATATCCAAATGGGCCAAATTAAACCCAAAGATTTCCACCCGACAAATCAGATCTTCCAAATCTGAGCAAACTAAGCCCGTTTGTTGCAAACTGCGCCGAATGAGGTTCAATTCTGACAAAAATTCGGTGCCCGATCGATAGATGCTGACCGGATTGTTTTCCAACATATCCGAGTGCAATTCATCTCCTTCATAGAGCCGGTTCGATCGCGCCAGGGTGTTAATCAACCGCTGTTCAATGTAAGCCAACTTCAAGCGATAGGGTTCTTGGCGGAAACGCACCGCATATTTTTCGTAAATATCCGGCAGTCGGGCCTGCTCCTGCTCCAGGGATTCCAGCAAATCCGGTAGCACATCGCTCCAGTGCAGAGAAAGGCTCAACAAACTACTGAGACTTTTCACCGATTGCAGATATTTTTTCAGCACCAAGTTGCGCTGATAGCATGCGGTTTTCCAGGTCACCTCTGGCGTGACAGAAGGGTTACCATCGCGATCGGAACCCACCCAAGATCCAAACCGACAAAAGTCGAAACGGGGCGGAGTCAGGCCCGGAAAGGATGACTTCAATGCCCGATCAAACCGGTGATAGAGCTGGGGAATGACCTCAAACAGCACTTCTTCAAAATAGTGCAAGGCATAGTCCACCTCATCCAACACCGTTGGTTTGAATTGGTGTAACTCATCGGTGCGCCACCAAAGGCGAATTTCTTCCGTGAGTTTTTGGCGCAGGGTTTGGGCCTCGATCGAGGTGCTCAGCCCCCGATCGCGCAAATCTTCCTCCACCAAATCCAGCTCCCGCAAAATCTTCACCAACCGTCGCTGTTTGTCGCGAATCGTGTGGCGCACAATTTCCGTCGGGTGAGCCGTAAAGACCAACTGAATATCCAATTGATCAATCAACTTTTGAATTTGCCGGGGTGGCACATTCAGTTGCTGCAAATAGGGAAATAGCCAATAGAACGTACCGCAATTATCCGGAATCTGATCCGGTTTAGGAATGCTCCGCTCCAGCACCTTTGCTTCAATTCCGCCCTTCGATTCAGGATTGTCAAAGGGGCTATGGTTGCTAAAAAGCTTCGTAGAAATGGGTTGACTACTGGCAGTTTCGTATTGTCGTTGTTGATCGCGTTGTTCGTAATGTTGCTCAACGATATTAATCAGTTGAAAATAAAGGGCAAAGGCACGCGCAGCCCGAATTGCCGAATTAAGGTCTAGGTTTTCAACCAGCTTCAAAACATCAGCTTCGCAAAAATCAGCGGCTTGGCCGTCCGGCGCGCAGAGATCCAACAGTCGATCTAGCAGGGATACCAATTCCTGACCGCACTCCTGTTGCAACACCTGCCGCCACAGGTCTTCCATCACCTTGAGACGATGCCGCAAAAACAAGTCTGATGCCGAGGCTGCGGCAACTTCTCGATCGAGCGAATGGATGGTCGAACTCATAGAGCGATCGGCTGGCTCGGTAAGGTTGGTCATGCTCCCTAGATTATAGGAAGGCGGGGCTTTAGAAACCCATCCTCATCCCGCCAGCTCGCTAGCGGTTGGGTTGTTGATGAGGAAGGGGGAACCTGAATCCTGTTTGGGTCTGGGGGTGGGCAGTTCCTCCCCGAGGAGCCAACATGGTGCATGAAATCCCGGATGGATTGTGCGTTTAAACGGCCCCAGAATCGGTATAGCCCTGTACGGTTTCCGGGTTTTGTAGTCGAATTAGATCATTTGCCTGGCGAGTTTGCATGGGATCAAGATTTTTGATCACCAACAGGTATTGATCTTGATCAAGGCGGTTGCGATAGGCCAGCACATCGCCGCTACCTCCCGTCAGGCCTAGGCCGCCTCCAACGGTCACACTGCCCATGGCTCCCCCGATCGCCCCCAACAGGCCACCCACCAAGTGGTTACCCACCGGGCCGGCCCATTCCGTGAAGGTTTGCAACCCCGTCGCCAAGCTGAATCCCACACCGGCCAAAAAGCCAAAGGGAATTGTCCAAAAAGCCATCATCTTAATTTGGCGACGAGCCTGCTGGCTGGGGTCAATGAATCCAAATTCATCGGCGGTTTTGTAGCCCTTGCCCAAAATGGCCATTTGCTTGAGGTCAAAGCCTGCCGCTTCCAGGGCCGTGTAAGCCGCTTCCACGCCCATGCGATCGGCAAAGACAGCAATTAGGTAGTTCATAAACCAGCTCCAAGAAACAAGCCCTAAAAACCAAAATCAGGATTGAGCTTACACTCCATCCTGATTCTGACTCGACAGGCATCATAGCCTACGCACTGTCTTGAGGATTGACACCCGACAATCTGACGAGTTGCGGGGCCGGTTGCTGGTCTATTGATTGGGCAGGTTAATTGCCATCAGCGATCGATCCAAACCCGCCGAAGTGGCCAGCGCTTGCCAAGCGGCTGCTCGATCGCCCGAGCGATCGGCTTCAATCACGCTGCTCACTGCGTCGTACCAAATGCCCGCGCGAGCATAGGCCGCCGCCGCTGCCAGGCGATCGGGAGCTGCCGTTGCTTCCGCCACCGCAGAGCTGGCTTCCACCCGTTGAATCCAGCCGCTAGCGAAGGTGTTGCGCGGTTCTTCGCCGTTAGCCGTTTCGCAAGTTACCGAAACGTACCATTGATAGGCCTTGCCAGCGGTCAGGCCTTGGCCCTTATCCCGCAGCTTCACCTGCACCAAGCCGCCTTCCTGGGGAAGAGCGATGGTTTGCTCATCCAAGTCGGCTTCCGTTTCGTCCGTCAACCGGAAACGGGCCGTGCTACCCATCCCAGCGGGCACATAGACCCACAGCGAAGGATGAGCACTGGCCGTCAGCGCACCCTGTTGACCTGGAACTAAGGGCATGAGGGCCAAGGCCGAGGAACCACAAGCGCCGCGACGGCCTCCACTGACCGTATGGCGAAGGGTGCGATTACCCCGGGGAGCGAACCCAGCTTCTTGGCTCGGGAGCGAATTGAAGCTAACGGTGGGCCCTTCTGAGCCAGCTTGACCGTTAACCAAAGGCATTCCTGCCGAAGCGGTGAAACTTGAAAGGGCGATCGCCCCGACCGTCAAAACCGAGGAAACAAAGAATCGGGAGAGCATGCGATTGGGCACCATAAGAACTACCCCTTATGAGACTGATACAAGCAAAAGCAGTAGCGACCTACAAGGGCTGGATGTTATCTGTCCTCGCGGCTGCTGTTCCCTACCCCTGAGCCTCTATTAAAAACGATACTCGGGAAAAAGTAGTGAATCATGTTCCGCTCGCGGCTTCGGTCGGGCCATGGTCTGGGCCGATTGTGACCATAGCTTGGCCCTACGAACCGCAAACTCAACACCAGGCGAGGACAGAAGCGAATTCCCGTTCAGTCAATAGATGCCCCTGGAAGCCGAGTCCGCCTAGACAGTTAACAAACTGTCTCCTAGTGTATGGCATTCCTCCAGCCCAGCTATGTACCCGTAAACACCCAGTTCACGACGAGCTGGCTGACCTTATCGGCGGGATGACGCGGAACAGCAACCAGAGCGATCGTGCTAAATACTGCGCTGAGTGCTGAACGCCATTTGCTGAGAACGATTCACAGGGTAGGCCCGGGGGACGCTTTCGCCCAGTTTCCCTTAATTCGGAGTTATGAAGAAATGTCAAGAGTCGCAAACAATTGCAAATACAAACTTGAGCTTGGCTTCCTCAAGCTGGATCGAATTTGACTCAACTTGGTGGACTCAACTTAAACCCAATTGAATTTTGAGGAACGGGGCAACGCCTTGCCGGCCTGTTCTGCAAACCGCATTTTTGCCCATTTGCTCCCTAACCCATTAGGATTACTCGATCGAGTACATGGATCACTCCATTGGCTGCTTCGATGTCAGCCGCCAACACCGTGGCATTTTTCACCTCGAAGTTTTTGCCAACCCGCACCGGAATCGGAGCACCTTCGAGCGATTCCAGTTGGGTCACCTGGGCCAAATCCGCTTGGGTGTATTTACCAGCCACCACGTGATATTTCAGGATGCGGGCCAGTTGTGGGGGGTTTTGCACTAGGGTTTGCACCGTGCCAGGCGGGAGCTGCGCAAAAGCCTGGTCATTGGGCGCAAACACAGTGAAGGGGCCTGGACTTTTCAGGGCTTCGACCAATCCAGCCACCTTGACGGCGGTTACGAGGGTTTCAAAGGAACCGGCATTAATGGCAATGTCAACAATGTCGGGCATGGTCAAGGGATGGGGGTGAAGTCCAGGTACAGGGCAATGCAGAGCCACTGGGGCCCGAGGTTGCCGCTAAATCCCAATCATCCTACCGTCGATCGCCTGATCGATTGGAGGTGGGCAATTTTGGAGTTTTAATACCTTCGATTGGGCATGGTTGGCCCGCCCCGCTGTTCTTGGGAGATGGCAGCCATCCCCAGACAGCAGAGCAGGGCTAGACCTAGCAACAATGGGCTACATCTAATGAGCTACTAATGAGCTACTAATGAGCTACATCGATTGGCATTAAGCAATTGGCATTAAGCAATTGGCATTAAGCAATCTGAGATGGATCTGAGATTGGGCTGAGCGATCGATTTGGCAACGGGTCACTGCCTTGTTACCAGCCCAACACGTAGGCAAACACCAACGGAGCCACGATCGTTGCGTCACTTTCAATCACAAACCGGGGCGTGTCGATCGACAGCTTGCCCCAGGTGATTTTCTCGTTGGGTACGGCTCCCGAATAGGAACCATAGCTGGTGGTGGAATCGCTGATTTGGCAGAAATAGCCCCACAGCGGTGTTTCGCGCAGCAGGTCTTGCTGCAACATGGGCACAACGCAAATGGGGAAGTCGCCCGCAATGCCGCCCGCAATTTGGAAGAACCCGATCGACTGGCCGCTCTCGATCGAAACCTTCGTGTAGTAGTCCGCCAGGGCCATCATGTATTCAATGCCCGTGCGCACCGTGTGGACATTTTTGATGTCGCCCTCAATGCAGCGAGCCGCAAAAATGTTCCCCAGGGTCGAATCTTCCCAACCGGGCACAAAGATCGGCAAATTCCGTTCAGCCGCCGCCAACATCCAGGAATTCTTGGGATCGATTTGGTAATACTCCTTCAAGGAGCCATTCAGCAGCACTTCGTAGAAGAATTCGTGGGGAAACTTCCGTTGCCCAGCCGCATCAGCCGCCTTCCACACATCCAGCACGGCCTTTTCCATGCGGCGAATGGCTTCCTCTTCCGGAATGCAGGTATCGGTGACCCGGTTCAGATGCTTGTCCAGGAGTTTTTGTTCATCTTCTGGGGTCAAGTCCCGATAGTTCGGAATCCGCACATAGTAATCGTGGGCCACCAGGTTAAAGATGTCTTCTTCCAGGTTGGCCCCCGTGCAAGAAATCGCGTTGATTTTGCCTTGGCGAATCATTTCCGCCAGCGACAGGCCCAATTCTGCCGTGCTCATGGCTCCGGCCATGGCCAGCAACATCGGATTTCCGGCTTCCACATGCACCTTAAATGCTTCAGCGGCATCCACCAAGGCCGCTGCGTTGAAGTGGCGGTAGTGGTGTTTGATGAACTGACTGACGGGGCCCATAGGTTACTTGCCTTTCAACAAAAGAGTGCGACACAACAGGCAGCCCCAGAGTTTGCATCCAAGGGTCGATCACGCTGCCCCAGCGTTGACCGAGGATGATTCAAGCCCAGCATCCTCCAGCCCAGGGGACGATCGCGCGCAATCGAAAAAACGGGGCTGCGATCCAAAACGATCATCCTACCGCCTTGGCCTCAACGAAACATTAAGAAGCGGCACAAACCTGATTACGTCCCCCATGTTTGGCGGCATAGAGATGGCGATCGGCTTCTGCAATCATCGCCTCATAATCTCCCAAGGCTAAGTGGTCAGAAACACCAATGCTGAGGGTGACGCTGAGTTCTGGGTGAATTTTGGGCCAAGGCGCTTGTTCGATCGCTTGGCGAATTTTGTTGCAAGCCGCCACCGCATCCGCTGAGCCTACGCCCGGCAGTGCAATCACAAATTCTTCGCCCCCATAACGAGCACAAAGATCACTTGATCGCAGATTCGTTTGCAGAATTTGTGCCACCCCTTTCAAGACCCGATCGCCCACTGCATGTGAAAACCGATCATTGATTCGCTTAAAGAAATCCACATCCCCGATCGCGACGCTCAAGGGAGAGCGATAGCGCTGAGCCTGCTCAAATAATTGGCTCATTTGCCCATTAAAGTGACGGCGATTAAACAGTCCCGTCAGCTCATCTCGAATGCTCAATTCTGTGATTTTGGCGTTCGCCTTTTCCAAATCCAAGATCTTTTGATTTAGAGCCTGTTGCAATCGATAAATTTGTAGATGGGTGTTGACCCTTGCCAACACTTCCAACTCTTGAAAGGGCTTGGCGATATAGTCCACACCGCCCACCTCAAACCCCTTAACCTTGTCGTGAACGGCGTTGGCCGCGCTGATAAAAATGATCGGAATAGACTGCGATCGGCAATCAGCCTTCAAGCGTTGACAAATCTCATAACCATCTAAATTCGGCATCCGAATATCTAACAAGATCAGGTCTGGGCGATGGGCCGCGATCGCCTTCAGTGCCTGCTCTCCGCTGTTGACCGGCCGCACCTTGTGCCCCTCCCGCACCAGCAACTGGCTCAAGACTCGCAGGTTCACCAAATTATCATCCACCAACAGGATGTTGCCTTGCACTGTCGGGATTGTGCAGGGCGGTTGCTCCAGTTCATGGATGGCCTCATGCTGGCCATCTTCTGGGGGGACACGATCGATCATGGAATAGTTCATCGGCTCTGCATCCTGAAGATTGTGGTCTTGAGTTTCTGAAAATTTGCAAATTTAATTCACGAATTGTGAAACTCGAATGATGAAATTCGTGAATTTATACTAATTGTCAATGAAGCAAAGAAGCAAAATACAAGAACAATACTTAAAAATTTTACTAAATACCAATTGCAAACATCAGTCAAGTCTCATGATGGGTTTTTACTCAACAATGACTGTAGTTGATCATAATCGTAATCATGCAAAATACGATTCAGTTGAGTAATGATTAACGCCTCTTTTGGGGGCAGCTTGTGAATCAAATATTCCAGCTCAAAAAAGTCCGCTTCTTGGGCTGCTTTGAGCATTTGCTTTCGCCAAAGTTCTGGTAAATTTCGTAGTTTTTGACTCACATGATTCGTGAGTTCAGGGCTGTCCACGGGCGATCGCCCGCTGAAGCTGCTGCTGATCTCGCTTTCCAAACCGGTGGATAGGTTGGCATACAGATAGCGAACCTGGAGATGATGGGCGATCGCATCCAGAATCGTTTGCTCTCGGAAGGGTTTGCGCACAAATCCATCAAAACCGGTTGCTAAAACCTGTTCTTCATCTTCCTGAAAAGCACTGGCTGTCAGGGCCAAAATAGCCACAAACTGCTGTTTTGAACGGGCTAGTTTTTTAATCTGTCTCATGGCCGAAATGCCATCAAGCTGTGGCATCCGTAAATCCATCCAAATTAGGTGGGGCTGCCATTTAGACCACTCCTCGATCGCCTGATAGCCGTCATGAACTTCCCGAACAGCAAACCCCACTCGCTTGAGCAATTGACTCAAAAGGGTGCAATTTTCCGGGCGATCGTCAGCAATCAAAATTCGAGGAATTGGGGAGTCGGGTGCTAACCCAATAATTTGCCTGGGATCGGGGTTGGCGCTGTTCGGCTCGCCAATGGGCGCACTGATCCAAAAATGAAAAGCAGTGCCCCGATTGGGCTGGCTTTTGACCGTAATTTCACCCCCCATGAGTTGTATAAAAGAGCGACTGAGGGCTAATCCCAATCCGGTTCCCACGCGGCTCGATCGCCCCGATTCGGTTTGCTCAAAAGACTGGAATAACTTGGGCAACTCAGCCGGTTCAATGCCCACCCCGGAATCAATCACCTCCACCATCAGACGATCGGGTGGTGCATATTGCACTTGCACAGAAATGCCCCCTTCCGGCGTGAACTTAATAGCATTGCCTAATAGATTGACCAACACTTGGCGCAATTTTCCATCATCCATCACCACATAAGCAGGCAAGGCGGAATCCAGTTCAAAATCGAGGCGCAAACCCTTTTGATGAGCAGCCAACTCGAACATAGCCACGACTTCTTTAAAGAGCGATCGCACCTCGATCGACTGTGTAACGAGTTCCGCCTTGCCCGCTTCAATCTTGGCCATTGATAGGAAGTTATCAATGAGTCTCAATAAATGCTCGCCGCTCATTTGAATCACGGCCAGGTTAGTTTTTTGCTCCTCAGTTAAGCCAATATCGCGCTTCATTAGTTGCGAAAATCCGATGACAGCATTCAGCGGCGTTCGCAACTCATGGCTCATATTCGACAAGAACTCACTCTTAGCCTGATTGGCTAATTCTGCCTGGTGCTTGGCTGCTTCAGCCTGTTGCTTTTGGCGTGCTAATTTTTGTTCTGCCAGTTGACGTTGGTGTCGCATGGCCACAAACTCAGTCGCCAGTTGGCCAATTTCACCATTCGCCTTAACCTCGATCGCGCGGTTTAAATCACCTCGCTTCATCAAACGAACGGCTTCTGTCAATTGCTCCAAAGGCTGAGCGATCGTGTTTCCCCAAAAATAACCCATCATGCCAATGGGAAGTGTTGTGACCAAAAAAGCCAATAAAAAACTAACCCGTACACTTTGTTCATAGGCAAGGAAACTGTCATCTACTTCCGAATCATTTTCAAATACAATGAAGCCAATAATTTGCTCATCTAATTGCAGCTCAGAAATGCGCTGTGACCATACTTGAGACCACCAACGTTGCAAGTCGAAAAATGGGACGCGATCGCCCCGCGCGGCCCGCTCGGATGGCAGGATATAGTTGCCTTCTGAGTCCACCACGGAAAACAGCGGGCGGCTGGGGGGCCAGGCTCGCTGGTCAGTTCTGGTTTGTCCTGGCTTGGGAGGTGGAAACAGGCCAGGAATCGTTGCTGGATCTTCTGGCAACTCCGGGAAATCCGGTGGCAAAGCGGCTTCCGAATTGCACGATGATGCCCCTAATCCCCCATGGGTCACGGGAGGCGGAGAGGGTCGCCCAAACATCACCAAAGGGCCTAGCCAAGCCTTGAGCCGCTGAAGCCAGCTTTCAACAGGACAATCGATCGGGCGGGGATCCCTAGGCAGGTCAGCGGCGCGATTGCGGGTCAGTGCTGCCCGACGGCGCTGGATGAAGTGGCCTAGATCTTCCCGCTGCTTGGCTACGTCCCAAGATCCAGCCGATTGGTAATAGGCCAATACGTGCGATCGATACTTTTCCTGGTGTCCCTGCACGGTGGCCGGCGAAAAAGAAGCCCGCATCATTTCCAGGGCCAAGTGACCGACCAACGCCGCCCCCAGCCAGCCACTAGCCACCACAGCAAGGACAATTTTGGTGCGCAGGGGCAAAAATTTCATGGGCAAATTAGGGGCTGAAGGCCCTTGCTTCTCACCAGTTCAGTCTGCGATCAAAGTCCACGATCGTGCCCCACGATTGGAGTCCACGATCGCACCCCATGATCGCCAGAGGGCAGACTTGGGAATCAGGAGATCAGGGGATCAACTTATCCCTTGGCGCGGCGGCGGTGCTTGCGAGCAGTCCGTTCCACTTGATCTTGCTCGTAGTCAATCAGCCGGCCAAAGTAGGGATGTTGTCCCAAATCGAGCGACATGTAAACGTGGCGGCGCACATTGTCAAAGCCCTTGCGGGTAAAGAACTTCACCGCCGGTTCATTGGCGGGATCCGTATCAATAAATAGGCTGCGGGCTCCTTGGTGGATCGTGCGCTCCACGAATCGATCGACCAAGGAGTCGGCCACGCCCCGGCGCTGGAATCGGTGATCAACCCCTAGCCAATTGATGTAGCCGTAGGTTACCTGCTTCTCAATCACCGTACCCAACACAAATCCCGCAAACTCGCCTTCCACTTCCGCAATGAGGCAATATTCCGGATCCGTGTTGTAGAGGCCCGTGACCTCCCACTCATCCCAAGTGCGGTAAAGCGTGGGATACAACTCATTTT
Source organism: Limnothrix redekei LRLZ20PSL1 (assembly GCF_043235035.1). NCBI lineage: Bacteria > Bacillati > Cyanobacteriota > Cyanophyceae > Pseudanabaenales > Pseudanabaenaceae > Limnothrix > Limnothrix redekei. Next base: position 85,318 of record NZ_JAZAQF010000086.1, read on the forward strand.
GAAAAAGCTGTTCACCCAGGTGAAAGACTGGAGCGAGATCATCGATCGTCATGTCGCGAGTGATCACCGCATTGGTCGGGGCCGCATTGGCGGCCGCAGATTCCGCAAGGGGTGAAGACTCAGACCCGAGACCAACATTAGCCCCAGCCTGCGATTCGGACGACTGAGAAGATAGATGAGGCGGATGAGAAGGCGATGCGTCAATGGTCACAATAAACCCTAGGGCTGGTTGAACAACACCAAAACCAGCCCGCGATCGCCATTTTATGCGATCGCCATTTGATGGGAACGGATGCGGAGGGACTCGAACCCCCGACCCTCAGAACCGGAATCTGATGCTCTATCCAACTGAGCTACGCATCCAGGGTCGGCTATGCAAGCGGCCGCGCAAGTGCCACTCAACATCGCTTGGCTATATTACCACTTCTGACAGCGATCGCCCCTCTCATTTTAAAATTTTAGGGTTGTAAAAATGGTTTGATATTCGCCAACCCCATCACAACCAACCATTACACCCAACTAAGGAGAAGCTCGCTGTGGTTGCCACTGCCCTTAACACCACCCGTTCAGAAGAAATTTTTGCCGCTGCCCAAACGCTGATGCCCGGCGGCGTGAACTCGCCCGTGCGCGCGTTCAAGTCCGTGGGTGGTCAGCCGATCGTGTTCGATCGCGTCCAGGGAGCCTATGCCTGGGATGTGGACAACAACCGCTACATCGACTACGTGGGCACTTGGGGCCCCGCCATCTGCGGCCATGCCCATCCCGAAGTGTTGGAAGCCCTGAAAGCCGCGATCGACAAAGGAACCAGCTTCGGTGCGCCCTGCTACCTAGAAAACGTGCTGGCCCAGATGGTAATTGATGCCGTCCCCAGCATTGAAATGGTGCGTTTCGTCAACTCCGGCACCGAAGCCTGCATCGCCGTCCAGCGCCTGATGCGTGCCTACACCGGCCGCACCAAACTGCTGAAGTTTGAAGGCTGCTACCACGGCCACGGCGACATGTTCTTGGTCAAGGCTGGCTCCGGCGTGGCTACCTTGGGCTTGCCCGACTCCCCCGGTGTGCCGAAAAACGTCACCGCCGACACCCTGACCGCCCCCTACAACGACCTAGAAGCCGTCAAGGCTCTGTTCGCGGAATACCCCGGCGAAATCGCGGGCGTAATCCTGGAGCCGATCGTTGGTAACGCGGGCTTCATCGTCCCCGAACCTGGCTTCCTGGCCGGCCTGCGCGAAATCACCAAGGAAGACGGGGCGCTGTTGGTGTTCGACGAGGTGATGACCGGCTTCCGGATCGCCTACGGTGGCGTGCAAGAAAAATTCGGCATCACCCCCGACCTGACTACCCTCGGCAAGGTGATCGGCGGTGGGCTGCCCGTGGGCGCTTACGGCGGCCGCCGCGAAATCATGCAAATGGTCGCTCCTGCGGGCCCCATGTACCAAGCGGGAACCCTGTCGGGCAACCCCTTGGCCATGACCGCTGGCATCAAAACCCTGGAGCTGTTGCGTCGTCCCGGCAGCTACGAATATCTCGACCAAATCACCGGCAAGCTGATCACCGGCCTGCTGGCGATCGCCCGGGAAGCGGGTCACGAAGTCTGCGGCGGCCACATCAGCGGCATGTTCGGCATGTTCTTCACGGCGGGCCCCGTGCGCAACTACGAAGAAGCGAAGGCCGCTGACCTGACCAAGTTCAGCCGCTTCCACCGGGGCATGTTGGAGCGGGGTGTGTACCTGGCTCCCTCGCAGTTTGAGGCGGGCTTCACGTCGTTGGCTCACACGGACGAGGACATCGAAGCCACCTTGTCCGCCGCTCGCGAAGTGCTGTCGAGCCTGTAATTCTGTGGATTGCGCGGGGTGAATTCTTAGAACTCTTAGCCCCTGGTTTGGTACTAGCCTAATCATCGAGGGTGTGGGGACTAGCAACCCTGCGCCCTCAACTATTTTCAAGACAATTCATCTTCATAAGCCTGGGCAAGGTTTTGATCAATTCTTGTATTTTCAAAGTCCTCGGATTGATCAAGAGTTAATGTGCCAAAGCATTGTTCAAAAGGACTTTTAGAATCTGATTTGATCGCTACTTCAGAAGCTTCAAGTGACTCATTAGGAGACTTGCTAGAATTTTTCAGGTAACGACTCTTTAGGAAAAGCGCGAATTCGAGAACTAGTTCCAAAGCGGGTTCAGGTAATTCGTCAATCAAGATTAGTAATTGCTCTTTGGCAGTCATCATTTGTTAGCTCGCTAGGGTTGATAGAAGGCTTTGTTGGTGCGCTCAATCTGTAGTGGGGCATCGAACGATCGATCGAGTTCTTGGGCGCGATCGGGCAGCACCTTCAGCCTAGATTATTGCAAGATTGGTGCTAGGGGACGAGGCAAGCGATTGCCCGATTGATCGCCGTTGCGACATTTGGGCAGTGACCCTTGAGGATTATCGTACTAAAATCAAATAATGGTTGCCGTAACCACTGTTGTTGCAGTCCTTGTTGTAACCATTGTTGCGGCCGTTCCAATAGTCTCTGATGGAGGAGGCGCGATCGATGAAAGGTCACTGTCTGTGTGGGGCGATCGCCATTGAAGTTCCCGACAAAACCACCGTGGATGCTTGTCATTGTGGGATGTGTCGTCGGTGGGGTGGCGGCCCAGCGCTGGGAATTGCTTGCGGTTCCGATGTGCAAATCGAAGGAAGCGAGAAACTGAAGGTTTACCGATCGTCCGACTGGGCTGAGCGAGCCTTTTGCGGTGAATGCGGCACGCATTTGTTTTATCGGCTGGTTCCGACTCAGGACTATTTTGTGCCAGCGGGATTATTTGCCGATGACCAGCCTTTTGAATTCACGGAGCAAATTTTTGTCGATCGCAAGCCCCATTACTATGACTTTGCGAACCAAACGGTGAACCTGACGGAGGCGGAAGTGTTTGCCAAGTTTGCCGCGATCGCCCCTGATTCTTCCGAAGGGGAACCCGCATAGTTCCGAATTAATTTGCTGAGTTGAAATGTCCCATGATTTTGAGTTTTCAACTCGATCGGGGCATTGCAATGTTGACGGTGAATCATGAAAAACACTGGCAGGGCGATCAATCATTTTTGATCAGCTTGCCAGTGTTTTGGGTGGACTGGTTGTTCATGAATTGCCCCAAAAGCCCATTAACGTTGATTGTTGGGTTATTGATTTTTGGGCTGCAAAAATGTGGTTCCTAAATTTGTTCGGGAACCCCAATTTTCATCACCTTCATGGGCGTGGTGATGCGTCTGGCTGTCAGGGCTGCGGCGAACTGTTCCGGTGTGCCCGGCAGCGAAAATAAGCCGTAATGCATGGGCACCACTAATTTGGGGCGCACCAATTCCACCGCTTCAGCGGCGCGATCGGGGCCCATGGTGAATTTGCCGCCAATGCAGGTCAACATCAAATCCACGGGGCCAAATTTTGGAATGAGGGCCATGTCGCCAAACAGGTCTGTATCGCCCGTGTGGTAGAGGGTGGGGCCGTTTTTCACCTTGATCCAAAAGCCGCCCGGGTTACCTGCATAAAAGGGTTGGGCGCTGCCATCTGTGCTGACGGTGGAACTATGAACCGCTGGCACGAATGCCACTTCCACTTCCCCATCCAGCAAGGAAATTTGACCGCCGAAGTTGCCCAGGGCCGGAAATTGCAATTGCTCTTTGGGGTAGCCCAACACGGAAACCAGAGCATTGGCCAAGTCAAAGGTGGCCACCAATTGGGCCCCGGTTTTTTGGCCGATCGCCACTGCATCTCCCACGTGATCGTTGTGGCCGTGGGTGACAAGCACCAAATCAGCCCGATCGAGCTGGTTCAGAATGGCTTTTCCTTCGGGGTTGGCCGGATTTTGCAGCCAGGGATCGAGCCACAGCACTTTGCCCGAAGGGGTGGTGAGCTTGAAGGCCGATTGGCCATACCAAACCAGTTCCGTGCCGCCGGGGGTTGCGGCCTGGCTGGGCTGGGTGGCTCCCCAACTAACGATGCCCCCGATCGCGGCCAGGCCAATGACCAACGCGGCCAAGAATCCCCATTTCAGATGGCCCAAGGGGGGCCAGTGGGGCCGCCAACGGGGCGATCGCGCCGCCAAATTACGCATATTGATCAACCTCTCAATCTCTGAATTTCTGCAACCAAGGTTCTACGAAGGCTTGACGAAGGCTCGATGGTCGAGTTTTCTCGAAGTTTTGCGATCGAATCACCGCCCCATCACCCCCTCATCACCGCTCCAAACGGCATGAGGCGATCGATCCTCTGCGGTGATAATGACCACCCCATGGGGAATTCCCTGGGGTAGATCAGGCCAATGGTAAAGTAGACGGCGTTTGGTGTGCGGGTGCTAACTGCATTCCCGCCCCCTTAATTTCCCGTCACTTTCCTGTTTTTTGAGGCGATTATTTCGCATGAGTAGCAATCCCCCAAGCATCGCTAACCATCCCGCTCTGGTGGATCAAAATGAGCCAGGCGATCGCTCTGGGGAAATAGCCTATCCTGCTTTTTCTTTGGTGTTGCCGATTTTTAATGAAGAATTGGGCGTTGCTCCCACCATCGAACATCTGCAAGCCACCCTCAGTGCTTATCCGGGTGTCTATGAAATCATTGCCGTGAATGATGGTTCCAGCGATCGAACCGGTGAAATTTTGCATCAATTGCCCGGTATTCGGGTCATTGATCACAACATCAATCGGGGTTATGGTGCGGCCTTAAAAACCGGAATTCGTCACGCCAAGTATTCTTTGATTGTAATTACCGATGCGGATGGAACCTATCCCAACGAACGGATTCCGGCCTTGGTGAATTTAATTCAACTGGCGGAAGCGGACATGGTTGTGGGGTCGCGGACTGGGGAGAATGTGCAATATTCCAATTTGCGGAAAATTCCCAAGTGGTTTCTCGTTCGCTTTGCGGAGTGGATTACCAAAACCAAGATTCCTGATTTGAATAGTGGTTTGCGGATTTTTCGGAAGGAAATTGCCGATCGGTTTTTGAATATTTTGCCCAATACCTTTAGCTTCACCACCACCATTACGGTGGCCATGCTCACCAATGGCTATACGGTGCATTACGAGCCGATCGACTATCACCCGCGCCAAGGTCGCAGCAAAATTAAACCGATTCGGGACACTTTGCGATTTGTGCAAATTATTCTGCGCACGGGGCTGTATTTTGCGCCGATGCGAATTTTGATGCCCGTTTCAGCGGCCTTTGCGATCGGGTTTTGCGTTTCGTTGGCGCAAGATATTTTTGTGCGCAATGACTTGACGGAAGCCACCCTAATTTTGCTGTTGGCTGCCACCCAAACGGCCATTTTGGCCTTGCTGGCAGACATGATTGATAAACGGCTTTGAGGGCTGTTTCGTGGATTTTGCGTGGATTTTGCGTGGATTTTGCGTGGGCTTTACGTGGGACTTGCGAATCAGCGCGAATCAACCGATCGCCCCATAGCCCCTTAAAACTTATTGGGTTCGGGCTTGGGGGCTTCGCAGGGTTGCCGCACCAACGTGCCATTGGGCAGGGTTGCCCCACATAACTCGGCTCCGTCGCTCCGAATATTCACCAGGTGAGCATCCCTGAGATTGGCATTGGCCAAGCTGGCTCCCCGCAAGTCCGCAAACATCAAATTGGAGCGAGCAAAGTTCACTCGATCGAGCTGAGCTGCACTGAAATTGGTGGCCCGTAAATTGGCCCGTTCTAAATTGGCCCCTCGAAAATCTGCCCTGGTGCAGTCGGCTGCGCCTAAGTTGGCCTCTGCCAAGTTTGCCCGCTGGAGATTGACGTTTCGCAGGTTGGCTCCGTAGAGGTTGGCCGATCGCAGATCCGCATCTTGCAGGTTCAAACTGGTGAGGTCTCGATAGCGCAAATCGCAGCCTCGGCAATGGTTGAAAGCCCGCAGTTGCGCCAGCGGATCCAAATTGGGGCGGGCGGCAGAAACCTGGGCCACAGGGGCCAACGGCAACCCGATCGCCAGGCCAACCCCCAAAGCCATGCCCCCGATCGCCCCTAAACGGGCCAGTCGATCAAGATTGCGCAAAGACTGGTGAGCGGTAATTTTGGCCACGAATCCGGATCCTCAGGGGAAATTGCTAACAATGACAGGCTGGAGGGCAACATCCGGCAGCAACGGTTGGGAAAGCGCCTCTATCCTAACCAGGCTCGGGGGCGACTGACAGCCGCTGAAGGCCGCTCGATCGCCCCCCAACACACCGCTCGCGAAAAAACCTTGAAAAACCTTGGTCAAAGCTTTGCGTTTTTTCAAGAGATCATGGTATGGTGATAACCCGTTGCGGACGTATAGCTCAGTTGGTTAGAGCACCACGTTGACATCGTGGGGGTCACTGGTTCGAGTCCAGTTACGTCCATTAAGGCTCCGCAAATTCTTTTACAACACCTGGCAAAAGAATCTGGCAAAAATTAGCCAGATCATTTGCTCGATCGCAACTGGGTGACCAACGCCCGCAGCCCCAGCCGGTAGCTTTCGGGGCCAAAACCGGAAATTTGCCCGATCGCCACGGGAGCAATGTAGGAATGGTGACGGAAGCTTTCCCGTTTGTGGATATTGCTGAGATGTACTTCCACGGTGGGAATAGCCACCCCGGCGATCGCGTCGCGGATGGCCACGCTGGTGTGGGTGTAGCCACCGGGATTAATCACCAAACCGTCAAATTGCCCCAGAGCCTCATGGATCCAGTCAATTAACGTTCCCTCGTGATTGGACTGGCGACAATCGATCGCCACTTGCAGCTCCGCCGCATCCTGTTCCAAACGTTCGTTAATGGCCGCCAGGGTCAGAGTTCCATAGACTCCCGGTTCCCGTTGCCCCAGCAAATTCAGGTTGGGGCCATGCAAAATCAAGATTTTCACGCGGATCTCGGCGCTCTTTCGCGGTCTAAATTCAATGGACTGAGTAGCCCATTCTCGCAAAATTTCAGCCCCAGTTTTTCCGAGGGTCGCGCCAACCTCAGATCGGAATCCGCTCCCCCAATCCCCTAACTCCACCGTGGCGAGATCGTGGGGAGCAAGGGGCTTAAGCCCCTTGTCTGTCGTGTTTGGGCGTGGTTAGGGCTATGGTTGGGACTGCCGTGGTTGGAACTATGGTTTGGATCAAAAAATCAGCATTTTCACGGGGTTGGCTGATAGTGCCCACCCCCCCTTCAAAGCACAAGCAAGAGGATAGTCCCCTTGCTTGGCGAATCGTCGGTTTAAATCGGTTGTTGAAAGATACGAACGCTTGACGCTAACTTCCCAGGACAAATATCCAATTAGCGGCGGCGATAGGCGCGATCATCCACAGGCACGGGAATCGGTTCCGCCTCCGGCTGGGCCTGTGGGCCAAGCAGCGCTTCGATCACCTTTTGTGCCCACTGTTTCAGCTTTTCTATCACCTGTTCGATATAGTCCATTAATCGAAGGCTCCTTGACGGCGGTTCGATCGACTGTTGAGGGATCGCTCAGAGTCGCATGTCTTTAGATTAACCCAATCCTCCGTTGAGATGGTGCAAATTTGGTTGCAGTTTGCCCGTTGATTTTGCGCTGAATCCCGATCAAAGGGCGGGGTGGCCGCTCTGGGGCGTTGGGTATGGATCCGTTAAATTTGTTAATCTTGCGAAATTTGCTAAATTTGCGAAGTTAAGTGTAAAGCCGAGCGCAATGTTGTGCCCTTGGCGCGGGGCTGACCGATGCTTTGGCTCTCCTGCGCTCTGGCCAGGGAACGAGCGATCGCGCAACGAGCAAGGACGAAACCGTGAGTGTAAGTGATCTGTTTACCAAGGGCGGCCCGGCCATGTGGCCGTTGTTAACGCTGTCGGTGCTGTCAGTGGGGACGGTCTTTGAGCGCTGTTGGTTTTGGGGGCGCATTTTGCTGCGGGAACGGGAGGTGGCCGATCGAATCTTGGAGTCGGCCCGCAATGACTGGAGCAGCGCCGGCCCGATCGCCAGCAAGGCCCGCGACCAACCGATCGGGCGGTTTTTGGCGGCTCCCCTGAAGCTAGAAGACCCAGACCCGGAACTCTTTCGCTTGGCCCTGGAGTCGGCCGCCGAAGAAGAACTCAGCGCCATGCGCAAGGGCGACAAACTGCTAGAGGCGGTGATTGCCCTTTCGCCCCTGTTGGGTCTGTTGGGCACGGTGTTGGGGCTGATTGGCTCCTTGGGATCAATCCGAATTGGGCAGTTGGGAACCGATGCCACGGCGGGGGTCACCCTGGGCATTGGGGAAGCGCTGATCAGCACGGCGACGGGGTTGGTGGTGGCGATCGGGTCGTTGGCGTTTTATCGTCTCTTTCAGGGGCTAGTGTTTACCCAAGCCAAGCTATTTCGGCGGGCGGGCAACGATTTGGAGTTGCTCTATCGACAATTGTGGGCCCAGCGGCGCGATCGCCCCGTGCCCAATGGGGAAACGGGGCCAACCCCGGAAGCCTAGGACATTTGATCTACATTTGATCTATTGATCTATTGCGATTGATTCTGTGTTGATCGGCATTAATCTGCACTGATCTGTTCTGTACTGACTCATTCCATATCGATTCGATATTGATCGCAATTGATCGCAAGCGATCGCGGCGATTCGTCACAGCCGATCAACCCTTACCATCTCGACCCTCGTTATCACCGACCGTAGCGATTATGGCGCTGTTAAATTCTGATTCCATGCAGCAAGCATTAACCTGCGATCGCCTGCCTCTGGCGGTTTACCGTGAACTGGCGGCCCACCTGAACTTGGTTGCTGGGGTGCAGGCGGTCTTGCTGCCCCAAACCTCCCAAGAGTTTGATTATTTGCAAAGTCAGGTGGGAGGCGTGGCGATCGAACTGGATCCGGTGCTGGGCGATCGGGCCCGGCAACAGGTGGAAGCAATTTTGGATCACTATGCCGATCGGTTTGGCCCCTGGCGATCGCTCCCCACGACCTAAGCAGTTGCGGGGATTAATCAACAGAATTTGCAGGATCTCGGGGCCCCAACCGCTCTAGGATATTGAACGCTTCACCACCATTTCAATTCGATTCTTTCACCTCGACTCGATCGCCTGCCATGACTGCCATTCAAGCCCTACGCGGAACCAAAGATATTTTGCCGACCGAAATCGGCTATTGGCAGCACGTGGAAGCCACCGCCCGCCAAGTGCTGGGCCGCGCCGCATTCCGGGAAATTCGTACCCCCATCTTTGAGCAAACGGAGCTGTTTGCCCGGGGCATTGGGGAAGCAACGGATGTGGTGGGCAAGGAAATGTATACCTTCACTGATCGAGGCGATCGCTCCTTGACCCTGCGGCCGGAAGGCACGGCGGGCGCAGTGCGGGCCTTTGTGGAGCACAAGCTTTTTGCGGCCGGCGGCCCCCAACGGTTGTGGTATTGCGGCCCCATGTTCCGATACGAGCGACCCCAGGCGGGCCGGCAACGGCAGTTTCACCAAATTGGCGCGGAGCTGTTGGGTAGTGGGGATGCGCGGGCGGATGTGGAAGCGATCGCAGTGGCCGTGGAGCTGCTGAATCACTTGGGGTTGAAATCGTTGCGGATGTTGCTGAATTCCGTGGGCGATCGGGTCGATCGCGCCACCTACCGGGCCCAACTGGTGGACTACCTCACGCCCTATTTTGCGGACTTGGATCCGGATTCCCAAGATCGCCTCAGCCGCAATCCCCTGCGGATTTTGGATAGCAAAGTGGCCAAAACCCAGGAAATTTGCCAGGAAGCCCCCAGTATTTTAGATGCCCTCTCGCCCGAGTCGGCCGCGCGGTTTGCCAAGGTGCAACAGGCCCTGACGGATTTGGGCATTGCTTACCAAGTGGATTCACGACTGGTGCGAGGGTTGGACTACTACAGCCACACGGCCTTTGAAATCCAGTCCGATGACTTGGGCGCACAGGCCACCGTTTGCGGTGGTGGTCGCTACGATGGCTTGGTGAGCGAGCTGGGCGGCCCGGAAACGCCGGCCGTGGGCTGGGCGATCGGGATGGAACGGTTGATTTTGTTGCTGCAACAGTTGCAACCCTTGACGGGCGATCGGGTGGATTTTTACGTGGTTTCCCGGGGCGAACAGGCCGAACAACAGGCCTTGAAAGTGGCCCAAGTTCTGCGGCAGGGGGGCTTTGCGGTGGAAATGGACTTGAGCGCCAGTGCCTTTGGTAAGCAATTCAAACGGGCCGATCGCGCCGGAGCTGCCGCTTGCGTCATTTTGGGTGATGCGGAGGCCGAAAACAGCACGGTGCAGCTCAAATGGCTGGCTTCTGGGCATCAGGAGGCGATCGCCCAAGTGGACTTGGCGGCCAAGGCTGAACAGTTTCGTCAGCAGATTACCCAACAGATTTCTCAGTAAATTTCTCAGTAAATTCCCCGCTAAATCTGCAAAAGCACTGCAAAGGAGCCAAATCAGCGCTTATTCGCGCTCATTTCTGATCTGCTCATTTCTGATCTTCAGAGGCGCGATCAGGAATGCGGGCCGCCGTGCGCAGGATTTGGCCCGCCAGGATCGCCGCCCCGAAGCCATTGTCAATGTTCACCACTCCCACGCCCGCCGCGCAGGAGTTGAGCATGGTTAGTAGCGGGGCCAATCCATTGAAGTTTGCCCCATAGCCCACGCTGGTGGGCACGGCCACCACCGGCACATCCACCAGCCCCGCCACCACGCTGGGCAGGGCCCCTTCCATCCCCGCCACCACAATCAACACGTCAGCCTGGGCCAGGCGATCGCGGTGGGCAAACAGCCGATGAATGCCCGCAATTCCCACATCCCAGAGCCGATCGACCCGAAATCCCATTAACTCAGCGGTCACCGCCGCCTCCTCCGCCACGGGTAAATCAGCCGTTCCCGCCGACACCAGGGCGATCGTGCCGGGCCGAAGCTGGCGACGCAAGGCGGCCGGCGACTGCCAAGCGCAAATCCGCGCCAAAGCGTGGTAGTACAAATCCGGCACGATCGCGGCAATTTTGTCATAGGCCGCGCGATCGACCCGCGTCGCCAAAATTACGGGCGCGCCCCGATCGCGCATTGCCAACATAATTGCTGCGATCTGTTCCGGGGTTTTGTTTTGGCCCCAAATCGCCTCCGGAAACCCCGTGCGCCGTTCCCGTTGCCAATCCACCTTGGCAAACCCTTCCACCGCAAAAAAACCCTGATCTTGCAGGTTGGCCATGGCCTGTTCAGGGGCCACCCGCCCCGCTGCGACCGCCTCCAGCAACCGTTTCAGATCCTCCATGGGTGCGCCCTGCTCCATCCTTGCCTTCACTTTCCCAAAATTGCCCAGGTTCCGCGCCCATCCTGGCTCCTAGAGATCCAGTTGCAAAATGGGCGATCGGGGATTTGCCATGGTTCTGGCAATGATCTCCGCCACCAATTCTGGCGCTTCTTGAATTTGCTGCCCCCCTTCCAGAGGCAAAAACGCCTGTCGAGTTTGGGCTAACCAAGCCGCATGGGGGCCTTTGGCCGAACGCCCCCGATCGCGCCCGGTTTCGCGCACAGCCCGCAGCGTCCAAACCGGACAAACCAGACTATCCCAATTCTTCGTTTCCAAAATTTCGGCCCGAACCGTGCCCCATTCCAGAGCAATGGGTGATTCAGGCGATCGAACCGCCCGCTTCAGCAAGGCTTGGGCCGCCGTTTGCCGCCTGCGACGGGGAGAACCCAACTGTGGCCACCGGAATCGTAATTGAGCGCCTTTCAAGGTTTGCTCCGGATCCACCAGCAACACCCCCAGCACGCGATGGGGACGATACAGGGCATAGCTGATGGCAATCCAAGCGCCCAAGTCAGCTCCCAACAGCCACAGCCGATCGACCCGCAGCGCGTCTAACCACTCATCGATCGCCGCCAGCAACCCCGGCAACGACTCCCAGCGCGGCCGCCCCGACTCCCCCACTCCGGGCAAGTCCGGCGCAAGGCAATGGGTCGATCGTCCCAACGCTTCCACAAGCCCCTGCCACTGGCCGCCGTCATGGGCTGCCCCGTGCAAACAAACCACCGTCAGCGAGTCCGGTTTTCCCGCCTCTCGCCAAAACCAGTCCCCTCGCGGCAACCGCATTCGGGCATTACGCACCAATTGAGCCGCTTCCTGGGGCTTAATCCACAACGGCTTGGCCTCTGAAATAATCCTGGACTTGTCTCGCATGATCGTGCGCCAACAACATCCCCCCAATCGAACTTGGCGCAAACAAGCCCACTTCTGCGATTTCCAGTTGATCCACCGGGGCGATCGCTCCAGTCACCTGCACTTCCACAGAAATGTTCACGGCATGGATTCGAGGGTCGCGGTCAAAGGCCGAATAAACCCCCACTAACCGCCCCACCGCCACAATGGTGAGACCCGTTTCCTCCGCCAGCTCACGGTGAATGGTCGAAGCGATCGTGTCGCCCCAATCCACCAAACCACCGGGTAACGACCACAGGCCGTTATCCCGTCGCCTCACCAGCACCAACCGGCCATCCGGCATCACCGGAATCATCGTCACACCCACCAGGGGATGGCGAAACACCACACCCAAAACTGTTTTGACATAGCGCCAAACTTGGGCCAAAGGACGAAAACCGGTCACGGCCAAACTTCCCAGTTCATTCAGGGGATGCCAACGGGGTTGAAAGGTCAGCAAGAACCTGAGTTGGATGAGTTTCAGGCTTCACTTTCCGATAGATTTGTTCAATCCTACCATCTACCCCAATAACGAAAGTCTGTCGGAAAACTCCAATATATTCTTTGCCCATGAATTTTTTAGGGCCATAGCTCTCATAGGCGGTGGCAACGGAACCGTCGAGATCACACAGTAACGGGAAAGGAAGTGAAAATTTCTGAGTGAATTTCTGGTGAGCTTTTGCGTCGTCTGTACTGACACCCAAGATCACGGTGTTTGCTGCTTGGAATTCAGCGTGGTGGTTGCGGAAACCACAGGCCTCTTTGGTGCAACCGGGTGTGTTGTCTCGGGGATAGAAATAAAGCACCACCCGCTGGCCCCGCAGTGCCGACAGTTGCACCAAGTTGCCTTCGCCATCGGGCAGGGTGAAATCGGGGGCGAGATCGCCAACTGAAAGGGTCATAGGCCAAAAAATTCACTGCAAGGGGGATCTGGAAGCAACGGAGCTGAAACCAACCGAAATTCAGGCTGAATTCAACCGAGATTCAACCAAAATTCAAATAGCCAACTCCATCGCAAAACAGCAAAACCCGATCGAGTCAGGCCAATCCCACAGCAGGGCAGCACCTGAACGAGATCGGGTTGCCAATTCGTTCACCAAACCTGTTAAACGGTCATGATGTCCTTTTCTTTTTCCGCTAGCAAGCTGTCAATTTTGGAGATGAATTTGTCCGTGGTTTTTTGCACCTGATCTTGCAAATCACGGGCTTCATCTTCTGACAACTCGGCACTCTTTTCTTGCTTACGAATTTGATCGATCGCCTCTCGCCGCACGTTGCGAATGGCGACCTTGCCTTCTTCGGCATACTTCGAGGCCACCTTCACCAGTTCCTTGCGGCGCTCCGAGGTGAGCGGCGGAATATTCAGGCGAATCACCGAACCATCGTTATTGGGCGTGAGGCCAATATCTTCATCCATCGAGATCGCTTTTTCGATCAACGACAGGGTGGTTTTATCGTAGGGCTGAATCGCAATGGTGCTGGCATCGGGGGTGCTGATGCCGGCCAAAGACTTCAAAGGTGTAGGAGTGCCGTAATATTCCACCACAATTCGATCGAGCAGGGAGGTGTTCGCCCGCCCCGTTCGAAGCGTATTAAAAGAGCGCAGGGTGGCTTCCACACTCTTTTGCATGTTGCTTTCAACGTCAGCTAACTTCACAGCGTCCTCCTACAATCGTGCCGACTGATTCTCCCATGACCGCGCGCTGAATATTGCCGCTAACGGTCAAGTCAAACACTACGATCGGGATGTTGTTTTCCTTGCACAGGGCGATCGCGGTGCCATCCATCACGCGCAGATCCTGCGTCAAAACATGATTGTAGTTGAGGCTGGTGTAGCGTTTTGCCTCAGGATTGGTCTTTGGATCCGCGTCGTAGATCCCATCCACCTTCGTGGCTTTAAAGATCACATCCGCATCAATTTCCGCCGCTCGCAGCGCTGCCGTTGTGTCAGTGGTAAAAAACGGGTTGCCGGAACCAGCCCCAAAGATCACCACTCGCCCCTTTTCCAGATGACGAATGGCGCGCCGTCGAATGTAGGGTTCAGCCACTTCTTGCATGGCGATCGCGGTTTGCACTCGGGTGGGCACCCCTTGGCGCTCTAGGGCATCTTGCAGGGTCATGGCGTTCATCACCGTGGCGATCATGCCGATGTAGTCACCCGTGGCCCGATCCATGCCGCCGGCCGCCGCCTTGACTCCTCGGAAAATATTGCCACCGCCCACCACGATCGCCAGTTGCACCCCCGTGGCCATCACCTCCGCCACTTCGCGGGCAATGCCGTGGACAATTTCGGGATCGATGCCATAGGACAAGTCACCCATCAGCGCTTCGCCGCTGAGCTTCAGTAGAATTCTTCGGTATTTAGAGTCCATTCGGCTACGATCTCGCGTTGCTAGAGTCCAAGCTTCCCCCATAGGATATCGCAAGGCATTCCATGCGCATCAGCTTGGCTGAAAGGGTTGTGGGATGTCCCTTGGGCGATCGGGCAATCTCTATTAAACTCTTTATGGCTATCCAGTTATACTTATTGGGTCATCTCATTGGGTCATCTTGCATTGGGCCATCTTGCTCCTGTGCTCCCATGCTGAATTGCCCTCACCAGCAGCCTGTTTGCTCCCAAACGCTTGCATATTCTCCAACGCCATTGCTTGGCCCCCTTCTGGCATGACTGATCAAGATTGCAACCCGCTGACCCCTGAAGTTCTGACCTCGATCGCCGACTATTTCAAGGTGCTTTCGGAAGTGAGCCGCTTGCAAATTTTGTGTTGTTTGCGATCGGGGCCCATGAACGTGATGGAACTGACGGAAGCGACGGGTTTCAGTCAAGCCAACTTGTCCAAACACCTGAAGATTATGACCCAAGCGGGCATCTTGTCCCGGCAGCCCAAGGGCGTTAGCGCCTATTACGAAGTGGCGGATCCCAAGGTGTTTTTGCTTTGTCAGAGTGTTTGCGATGGCATTGGCGATCGACTGCGACAACAGGCTCAACAGTTCCAATTGGGCCCAACGGGAGTGGGCGATCGAGCAGGGCGATCGGCCGCCCAAAGCCACCCTGGATGATCGCGGCAGTCGTGCAGCAGCAACCATTCAAGCGACCATGATTAGCGGCCATGATTAAACGGGCTTTTAACCGAATTCATCGATAGGAAATCACGGACTTTATGGACGTGCAAGAACTGATTCAGCGCGGTGCAGCGGGTGAACGAAAATTCCATCTCATCCAAATGCGGGATGTGGAATTAACCGCCATGGATTTCCGGGGGTTTGATTTTAAACAAGCGGATTTTCGGCAAGCAAGATTAGGCAAAAGCAATCTCAGCCACTGCAACCTGCAACAGGCGGATCTGAGTGAATCGCTGCTTTGGGGAACAAATTTGCATGGAGCAGATTTGAGCGAGGCAACGCTGCGAGAGGCAGATTTAACGGGGGCAATTTTGACGCAAACTTGCTTGAAGTTCGCCAACTTTTGCAAGGCAATTTTGAGCGGCGCGGATTTGGCGCGGGCAGATTTGCAAGGGGCTGTTTTGTATGAGGTGGATTTTCGATCGACCCCTAATCACCACACGAATTTGCAGCACGCCCACTTTGCGGAGGCAGATTTGAGCTATAGCCAACTGAATGGGGCAATTTTGCGCCATGCATCGTTGGAGGGAGCCAAGCTCTGCCGCGCCAATTTACGCCGTATTTCCGGCGCAACGCCTCTGATTACGGATCTGACGGGGGCCAATCTGAAGCGTGCTGACCTCAGCTATGCGGATCTGACAGGGGCGATTTTGCGGGATGCGGATTTGCGCGGAGCGGATCTGACCGGAACGCTGCTGGGACAAGCAGATTTGCAGGGGGCCGCTCTGCCAGATGGCTTTGCGTTGCCGGTGTCCTAGGGGCGATCGCCCGATCGGGTCGATGGCTCGATCGGCTCCATATCGTTCAGGCGATCAACTCAGGCTGTTGAAGCGGCTCAAGATTGCCAGCCGCTGCCAGCACTCATCTTTTGGCTATCTTCCGGCCATTGCTCCGGGACATGTTCGGGATATGTTTGGGATATGTTTGGAACATTAGAGATCATCCGTTTCCTCGATCGCCTGGTGCTGCAATCGGCGGGAAGTGCGGCGAAATCGTTTGCTATTCAACCGGGGTTCCAGGACTTCGCGCCCATCTCGTTGGATTTTGCGCTTGAAGGAGCTTTCGGTTTGGCGTTGGCGCTCTTGGGCGGCTTCGTAATCGATCGCCTCCTCAAGCAGCTCCAGATAGAAAGGATATCGCTCCCAGTCGCCGCGAACGGCACAGTCTGGCTCATTGTGGTGGCGACAATCCCCATAGCGACAGGGGGCGATCGCTAGCCGTTGCTGAATTTCGGGAAACAGGGCCGGAATGGCAGCCGGGCCACAGGTCAGTTGAGGCTGATTGAATCCCGGCGTATCCGCCAGCAGACCACCATCCGGCAGCTCAAATAGCTCCACGTGGCGGGTGGTGTGGCGGCCGCGGGCCAATTTGCCGGAAACGGCGGCCGTTCGCAGATCTGTGCCAATTAAGGCTCCGATCGTGCTGGACTTGCCAACGCCGGACGGGCCTGCCACAACGGTTGTTTGCCCCGAAAGGGCCTCATGCAGGGTTTGAAGTCCCTGTTTTTGATAAACACTAATCAGTAATGGGTCATAGCCCCAATTTCGCAGCCGATCGCGCCATTGTTGGCAGTCCGCCGCCGACAGCAAATCCCGTTTGTTCAGGCAAAGGGTGACCGCCAGGCCCGTAGACTCCGCTTTCACCAAGAATCGACTCAGTTGATGGGGATCCAAGGTGGGTTCCGCCAGGGCAAAGACCAACAACACCCGATCCACATTGGCCACGGGCGGCCGATCGAGCCAACTGCGGCGGGGCAGGACTTCTTCGATTGCCCCCCGTTGGCCTTGCCAGTCCGGTTCCACCACCACCACCCGATCGCCCACGGCCACTTGCTGACCCACCTTTTTCAGGCGGGCCCGCCGCAAACACAGCAACCGTTGAGTGGCGCAGGTGGCGGGAATGGGAGAACCAGGGTCAAGCTGCACCCAGTAATAGTTGGCTTGCACGGCCAAAACCGTGCCCGTTAACCGTTCGATCGCGATCGGTTCAGAGGAGGGAGTCGTTGCTTGCCCGGTCATGACTCCGCAGCAGCAGCGGCCGGCTTGCGCACTTGCAGCACAAAGTGGCCATCTGCCGCCTCGGGTTGGGGGCCCAAAAACTCGATCGCATAGCCCGCCATGGTTAAACTATCGGGCACTTGCTCGATCGGCTCCCCCGCGTCCAGCCACACTTCCAGCAACGCCCCGGCTGCCATCTGTTGCAGTTTCAACTTGGTGCGCACAAAGTTGATGGGGCAGGGCGTTCCCCGCAGATCAAGCTGTTCATCCGGCTCCAGGGCGATCGTCGCCATCTTATCGACTCCCTTTCCAGTCCTCTAATGAAACAAATTACCTAAAAAACCGCGTCCCCCCTTGTGGGTCGAGTCGCCACGCAGGGCTGCCAATTTCTCAAGAATTTCCCGCTCCTCATTGCTGATCCGCGTGGGAATTTCAATCTGCACCGTAATCAGGTGATCGCCCCGCTGGCTGGGGTTTCCCAAGCGAGGCACGCCCTTGCCTTCCAGGGTTAACACCGTGCTGGGTTGGGTTCCGGCCGGAATTTCCAGCGCCTCCGTGCCATCGATCGTTTCCACCTCGATCGTGGCCCCCAAAATTGCCTGCAAATAGCTCACGGACAGTTCCGAGAGAATATTGATGCCATCCCGTTGGAACTGTTCTTCCTCATTCACAAACAGGTAAACGTAAAGATCCCCAGGCGGGCCGCCGGCCTTGCCCGCGTCGCCTTCGTTGGAAACCCGCAGTCGCGTGCCGTTGTCTACCCCGGCTGGGATGGAGATTTTGAGCTTTTTGGTGACCTGTTTGGTGCCGCGGCCGCCGCAGTCGGTGCATTTGTCCTCAATCACTTGACCCGTACCGTTACAGGTGGGGCAAACGGACACTTGCGCAAAACTGCCGAAGGGCGTGCGGGTGGCTCGGCGCACTTGGCCCGAACCGCCACAGGTGCCACAGGTTTTGGGGCTGGTTCCCGGCTTGGCTCCGGAACCGTTGCAGGTGTTGCAGGTTTCCAGATGGCTAATCCGGATTTCCTTTTCGCCACCGAAGATGGCTTCCTTGAAATCCAAACGCAAATCGAGGCGGAGGTCATCCCCACGCACCGGCCCGCTGCGTCGTCGGCCACCACCGGGCCCCCCAACCCCGCCAGTTCCGGCAAACCCGCCAAAGAAGGTTTCAAAAATGTCAGCGAAGCCCCCCATATCGCCCACACCAAAATCGCTGAAGCCTGGCCCCCCGGCGGCTCCCGACACACCGGCTTCACCAAAGCGATCGTACCGGGCCCGCATTTCTGGCTCCGAGAGCACTTCGTAGGCTCGGTTAATTTCCTTAAACCGCTCTTCTGCCCCCGCCTCTTTGTTCACGTCGGGGTGATACTTCCGAGCTAACCGACGGTAGGCTCGCTTAATTTCGTCCTTATCTGCGTCGCGAGATACGCCGAGAGTCTCGTAGTAATCAGCCATAGCGCGATTTCAATCGGTGTGTGGGTGGTTAGGGGCAACTCCAACAGACGAAACTTAACAAAAGGGGGTGTAACGCTGCAACTGGCGAGGGGGCGTAATTGCCGTCTATGGATGAGGGGGGTTACCCAGGCCAATCTTTGGAGAGTTGGCCTGGGCTGGCGACTGTTGGAATGGGTCGAAATTGGATTGAGAATTGGATTGGGAATTGCTCGGGACTGGAGCACTCGGGCGTTTAGTCCTCGATCGCCTCGTAGTCGGCCGCGATCGTGGAGTCATCGTATTCCGAATCGTCATCCTCCGGTAGCTCAATGCCCAAATCTGTGAGGGCGATCGAGGCGATCGGGGACGGCGGATCCACGCTCAATTCCGGCATCGAAAGGCTATTCCCATCCCCATTGGCCAGCAGGTTCACCGCAGGCACAGCAGGGGTGACCGCCGGAACCGGGCTGGGACTCGGGGCGCTGACAGGCGCGGGACTGGTGGCCACGGGAGTCACGGGCGGCGGCGTGACCGGGGTGGGGGCGATCGGGGGAGAGCTGAATATTGAACTGGTCGGCCCCGTCACGGAAGGAGCGGGAGCGGGAGCAGGGGATGGGAATTGCGGGGAAGATGGGGGCTTGTTGGCAGCTTCCGAACTCTGATAAGCCCGTTTACCCACCGAAAGCAGGGATTCTTGAAGCGCATTGAACGCCGATTGCAAATCCTCAAAGCGTGCCTCTGGATCGCTATCCAATCGACCAAGGGTGTCAGCCTGGGTTTTCAGCACTTGGCGCAGCGAATCATCGATCAGATTGGCATTGCTTTGGAGCGCCGATTCATAGCTATACATCAGGCTATCAATCTGGTTTTTCAGATCCACGCGCTGCCGTCGGCTGCGATCGAGATCTGCAAATTTTTCCGCATCCTGCCGCATCCGCTCCACTTCTTCCGTGGACAGGCCGCCGGTATTGGTGATCCGGATACTTTGTTTTTGGCCCGTGCCTTTGTCTACGGCCGAGACCTTGAGGATCCCGTCAGCGTCGATTTCAAAGGAGACTTCGATTTGTGGCAGGCCGCGGGGAGCGGGGGGAATGCCGGTTAGCAGGAACCGGCCAAGGCTCTTGTTGTCGGCAACCATGGCCCGCTCTCCTTGGGCCACGTGGATTTCCACGGAGGTTTGACCATCGATCGCGGTGGAGAAGACTTGCGATCGGCAGGTGGGAATTGGGGTGTTGCGATCGACAATCCGCGTAAACATGCCCCCCAGCGTTTCCAACCCCAAGGATAGGGGAGTCACGTCTAGCAACAGCAGGTTTTGCACTTCGCCGCCCAAGACTCCCGCTTGGATGGCGGCACCCAGGGCCACGGCCTCATCGGGATTCACGGAGCGATCGGGCTGACGACCCGCAAACCTGGCGCTGACGGCCTGTTGGACGGCGGGAATGCGAGTGGAACCCCCCACCAAAATGATTCGATCGATCTGATCGGGCGAAAGGCCTGAGTCCCGAATGGCTTGATCCACCGGGTCGAGCGTGGCCTGCACCAAGTGTGCCACCAGTTCTTCAAACTTGGTGCGGGTCAGCTCCATTTCCAAATTCTTGGGCCCCGTTTCATCGGCGGTGATGAACGGCAGGTTCAGGGAGGTGGTTGGGGAACCGGACAGTTCAATTTTGGCCCGCTCTGCCGCTTCCCGCAGGCGCTGGAGGGCCATCTTGTCTTCGAGCAGGTCAATGCCCTCGATCGCCTTGAACTCTTCGATCGCCCAGCTAATGATGCAGTTATCAAAGTCATCGCCCCCCAGGTGGTTATTCCCGGCCGTGGCCTTCACCTCAAAAACCCCATCCCCCAGTTGCAGCACCGACACATCAAACGTGCCGCCACCCAGGTCAAACACCAGCACCGCCCGATCAACATCCTGCTTGTCAACACCGTAGGCCAAAGCCGCCGCCGTCGGTTCATTCACGATCCGCAGCACTTCCAGACCCGCAATTTGGCCCGCGTCTTTTGTGGCCTGGCGCTGGGCATCGGTGAAATAGGCAGGAACCGTGATCACCGCTTGAGTGACCGCCTCTCCCAGGTAGGTCTCCGCGTCCTGCTTCAGCTTATTCAGCACCATGGCAGAAATCTGCTGGGGCGTGTAGGACTGGTCGCGAATTTTCACATCCACGGTCTCATCGCGCCCAGCCACGCAGGTGTAGGGCATGACACGCCGCTCGGACTCCGTTTCATTCCAACGGCGACCGATAAAGCGCTTAATGCTGAAGACCGTGTTTTCGGCATTGGTGACCGCCTGCCGTTTGGCCAGCTCCCCCACCAGCCGTTCGCCCCCCTTGCCAAACCCGACAATGCTGGGAGTGGTGCGGGCCCCCTCCGAGTTGGGAATGACGATCGCTTGGCCGCCTTCCAGAACGGCGACGCAGCTATTGGTCGTGCCAAGATCAATCCCGATAACTTTTCCCATAGTTTTCAACTCAATGGCAGCAGCGGTTCAATCATCCCCATGACGGCAAGATTGATCGATACCTCATCAATACCCAGGCAGTTTCTATTGGCCTTCATATTGACCGGTTTTCGGAACAAGCGCACCGCAACCCGGCGATGGATGATTCAAAGCTCAATTTCTAGAACTTTAAGCTCGAGAGCTGAGAGTGCCGGCACTCGAATTTTTTTTGGAACCCCAACGGTCAGAACCTAAATTTCTAGAACAAGCTGCTAGAAGGAATTGCCAGGTAGAGCCAATGACGAAATTGGGCTGAAGAGGAGGCCACCACATCAGCACTGAACCCGGAACCATACCCAGAGTTGCTGGGCCAGAGCCTGGGACGATCGATTAATAGGGGCGATCGCCCCAGGGCCATTGCTGAATCATCATTGACCCTGGGCCCAACGGGTGCGCCATTGCTCATCCAGCGGCCCTTAGGACTCAGAGGCGGCCTGGTCGTTGTCCTCAGACGCTACCACAGGCTCACCGGGAGCAGCAACTTTCACCATGGCATGGCGCAACACCCGATCGCCCAACAGATAACCATCCTGTAACTGCTCCAGCACCGTGCCTTCTGGGTGCTCATTGGACGGTTCCCGCATCACCGCCTCATGCAAGTTCGGGTCAAATTCTTGGCCCTCGGGACGCATTTTCACCACCCCTAACCGCTTCAGGCTATCCACCAACTGGCGATAAATGCCCTGATAACTCTTGTGCAGATTCAATTCCCCATCGGTTTGGGGCTTGATGAACGATCGAGCCCGCTCAAAGTTATCAATAACTGACAACAGCTCGCGGATCGTGTCGCAGCGAATCCGCAACTCCAACTCTTCGCGCTCTTTGGCGGTGCGGCGACGGAAATTCTCAAAGTCAGCCGTTAAGCGCATGTGCTGACTGGTGCGATCGTCCAGTTGCCCCTTCAAGCCCTCAATTTCCCGCAGCAAATCCGCCACCTGTGGCCCATAGGTTCCTTCGGCCGCCGGTTCTTCCAACTCAGACAAGTCCAGGTCATCCAGGGTGGCCGGTGCTTCCTCGGTCGCGCCGGTTTCGGGGGTGGCGGTTTCGGGGGTCGGCGCTTCTGCGGCCGGTGCTTCTGCTGCCGCTTCGGGGGCCGGGGCATTCACCGAGGCATTGTCTTCCGTCAGGTTTTCTTCAGGGCTGTAGGTCATTGGTTCCTCGCTAGCAGTGATCACAGTTGAGTTTTTGTTGAGTTCTTGTTGAATTTTGACAATCAACAGTCCAACAACAGTCAAATTTCCTGACCTGTGCAAATTGGCCAAATCGGGGCGATCGCCCGTGGGTGGCCCTCACCACTCCAGTGCTCGCTGAAGTGCAGATTGCCCATCACCCACCTGTCCCGCAGGGCTGCCCGGACAGTGACCCGCACAGGCTCAACCTATGTTAGAACGCCACCCGGCCGAATCGAACATTTCCCGTCCTGGCCCCTGCCTCAGATGCAAGCTCTAGATGCGAGCTTTCCCGAGACCTTTGGCTTAGGATTGATTTGGTTTTGAATCTATTGGCTTTGCATGACCCGCCAACCCACCCCGAAACCGATCCGAGAACAGGCTCGAAACCATGGCCCAAAACTCGAAACCATGGCCCAAAAACCAATCAGTGTCAATTCCTTCCATCCCTAAGGATCCAGCTTCGGGATCTAGCTTCGATCTTTGAGGCTGCGTGGCTGTGGGCTGTTGTTTTAGAGAGGTAGACCGGGGTATACCTTGGTCATGCTGTAGCTGAGTTGGGCCCTGTAGCTGAATTGATTGCCCGTCCGTTTCGCTCCTCGCGCCCGATCGCCCGATCGATGCGCCTTCGATCCCGCTAGGTGTCACCTGCTATGACAAACTCCATAAACCGGCGCGCCCTGGTTGTCCAAAGCAATTTTTCGCCCTTCGGTAACAAACTTGTGCAGTCGGGCTATGTGGATCCCGACCAAATGAGCCGCGCTTTGGCTGAACACCGCCAGTCGGGCCGGCCGCTGATGGAAGTGCTGGCAGCGATCGCCGGCAAAGAAGTGCCGCCGGAATTGGTGCGCCAGTACAAAAAGCAACTGCTGTTTGAACTCAAAATTCTCCACGGGGTTGAGGCGATCGACCCGGAAATTGAAGAAGTGTCCGCGGCCCAGGTGGAGCAATGCATTGAAACCTTGATTCCGGTAGATGTTTGCCGTCGTTATCGGTTGCTGCCCCTGGGGCGGGCCCAACGGGGCGACGCACCGGCCATGATGGTGGCCATGGCCGACCCGGACAACCTGGACGCGCTGGACGATTTGAATCGCATCCTGCGGCCCCAAAACCTGGCCCTGATTCGGCGGGTGATTGCCCCCGAAGATTACCAGTCCATCATTAGCCAATACCTAGACGAAGCGGCCCGCAAGTCCCAACAGGCTTCCCGCCAAACTTCCGCCGCCGTCAGTTTCGATGAGTCGGATTTGCAGAACCTCGAAGCCATGCAAATGGAAGAGGCTTCCGACGAATTGGAGACGGACGACCTGGCCAGCTCCATGAACGATGCGGAGTCAGGGCCGATCGTCAACCTGGTGAATAAGGTTTTGATTAAGGCCCTGCAAGACGGCGTTTCGGATATTCACGTGGAACCCCAAGAGGAAGAAATGCGGATTCGGTTCCGCAAAGATGGGGTGCTGCAAGAGGTGTTCCGGCTCCCGAAAAAGGTGGTTCCGGCCGTGACCTCCCGGTTCAAAATCATTTCCAACCTGGACATTGCCGAACGACGGGACACCCAAGATGGGCGGATTCGTCGGGTCTTTGAAGGGCGGAAAGTGGACTTTCGGGTCAATGTGCTACCCAGTCGCTACGGCGAGAAGATTGTGTTGCGGATTTTGGATAACTCCTCAACACAACTGGGTTTGGATAAGCTGATTGGCCGACCGGAATCGTTGCAGTTGGTGCGGGAGATGGCCAGCCGCCCCTTTGGCTTGATTTTGGTGACGGGGCCGACGGGTTCCGGGAAGTCCACCACGCTCTATTCCATTTTGGCGGAACGGAACGACCCGGGCATCAACATCAGTACCGCTGAAGACCCGATCGAATATGCCTTGCCCGGGATTACCCAGGTGCAGGTGATTCGGGAAAAGGGGCTGGACTTTTCGCGGATCCTGCGAGCATTCCTGCGCCAAGACCCGGATGTGATTCTGGTGGGTGAGACGCGGGACAAGGAAACGGCCAAAACGGCGATCGAGGCGGCCCTCACGGGGCACTTGGTGTTAACCACCCTGCACACCAACGACGCATCCGGGGCGATCGCCCGCTTGGATGAAATGGGCGTGGAACCTTTCATGGTGGCAGGGGCCCTGTTGGGCGTGGTGGCCCAGCGGCTAATGCGGCGTGTTTGCAGCGAATGCCGCGTGCCCTACACCCCCACCCCCGAAGAGTTGGCCCGCTACGGCATGAGCGCCAACCAAGAATCCCACCTGACCTTCTACAAAGCCAATGTGGTGTCGCCCGATGAGCGCAAGACCCTGGGCGAGATGGGCAAACTTTGTCCCAAGTGTGGCGGTGTGGGCTACAAGGGCCGTTGCGGGGTTTATGAGGTGTTGCAAGTGACGGAAACCTTGCAAAACCTAATTACCCAAGGGGCCCCAACCGATCGCATCAAAGAAGCCGCCGTTGAAGAAGGGATGGTCACCCTGTTGGCCTACAGCCTGGATCTGGTGCGGGAAGGGCTGACCACCTTTGAGGAAGTGGAGCGGGTCACCTTCACCGACACCGGGCTAGAAGCAGAACTGAAGGCCAAACGCAAGAGCGCCCTCACCTGTCGCACCTGCGCGGCAGAACTCCAGCCAGACTGGATGGACTGTCCCTATTGCCTCACGCCTCGGTTTGAAGAGCCGTTGGTGACCGGTCGCTAGCTTTTGGCGATCGCTCATGAATGGCTCGCCGGTTACCAGGGAATGCGATCTTGATACGATCGCCCGCCCAATTGGGCATCCTCAGGCCAACTTCACGGCTGAATTCACGGCTGAACTCATCCCCGGTTTCGACGCTTCCCCATGGTTGGCCCCGCTCGAATTGTTCAAACCCTGCCAACTTTTCGGGCCCCGCCAGCGTTTTGATCCCGATCGACCCCCATTCGATCGACCCCTCATTCGACCTAACCTCACTCGACAGGAGTAGCGACCATGCCACTGGATTACATGATCGAAGACGTGATGGAATCGCTGATCGAACAAGGCGGCTCCGACATGCATATCCAAGCCGGTGCGCCCATCTATTTTCGGATTAGCGGCAAACTGACCCCCCAACCGCAATTTGGTGAAGTTCTCGACTCCCAGGACTGCCAAAAGCTGATTTTCAGTATGCTCAACAACAACCAGCGGAAAGACCTGGAGCAAAACTGGGAATTGGACTGCGCCTATGGGGTCAAGGGTCTGTCGCGGTTTCGGGTGAATGTCTATCGCGAGCGGGGCTGCTGGGCCGCCTGTTTGCGGGCCCTGGCTTCCCAAATTCCCAACTTTGAAAAACTCGGTTTGCCCCAAGTGCTGCTGGAGATGGCGGAGCGGCCCCGGGGCATGGTGCTGATCACGGGGCAAACGGGATCCGGCAAAACCACCACCCTGGCGGCCTGTCTGGACTACATCAACCGCACCCGCGCGGAGCATGTCCTGACCGTGGAAGACCCGATCGAGTATGTGTTCCCGAACATGAAAAGCCTGTTCCATCAGCGACAAAAGGGCGAAGACACCAAGAGTTTTGCCAACGCCCTGAAGGCAGCGCTGCGGGAAGACCCGGATATCATCCTGGTGGGGGAAATGCGGGACTTGGAAACCATTTCCTTGGCCATCTCCGCCGCTGAAACCGGTCACTTGGTTTTCGGAACCCTGCACACCAACTCCGCCGCCGGGACGATCGACCGGATTTTGGACGTGTTTCCCCCCATCCAACAGCCCCAAGTCCGGGCCCAGATGGCCAACTCCCTTGTGGGGGTTTGCTCACAAAACTTGGTCAAGAAAGTTGGGGGCGGTCGCTGTGCAGCACACGAAATTATGCTGAATACCCCCGCTGTGGCGAACCTGATTCGGGAGGGCAAAACCTCGCAAATCTATTCCACCATTCAAATGGGTGGTAAGCAGGGGATGCAAACCATGGAATCTTGCCTGGCGAAGCTGTACCAAGAAAACAAGATCACCTACGAAGATGCCCTGGGCAAAAGCTCCAAACCCGACGAGCTACAGCGGTTGTTGGGTGGCAAGGTGGGTGCTGGTCGCTAGGAACGCGGCATACCTTCCCTCATCAGGCGGATCCAATGAGGCGTACCTAAATTGGCATCATCGATCGAGCGCATATCGGGCGCATAATCGATCAACAGAAGGTAACGACGGGGCCGATCGCTCGGCGAACCCTCGGGCGATCGGCCCCAGCCCAAACCCCACAGCCCCTTTTCTCCCTGTGCCGCCCCCCCTGGCAACGGACTCTCGACAGAATTCTGAGGACTCACGTAGTTTGAGCAGCGCCCTATGGCTAAATTCATCGCCACCATCGCTGGCCCCGACGGCAAAGGCAAGCGCGAAGTTGTTGAAGCAGAAAGCATCAACGGGGCGCGTAATAAACTGATTGCCGCTGGGTTTAGCCAAGCCCAAATTCGCGATCTCAAGGAACAGAAAAGCGGTCTAGACATTGACCTCGCTAGCCTCACGGCCAGCGTGACCGTAAAAGATTTGGCCGTGTTTTCTCGGCAATTTTCCGCCATGTTCAATGCGGGCATTGCCATGGTGAAATGTTTGGATATTTTGAGCAATCAATGTGAAAATCCCAAACTGAAAAAAGCCCTATTTAAAATCAATGCTGATGTGCAAGAAGGGGAAACCCTGTCTTCTTCGCTGAAACGACACAGCGACATTTTCAGTAAGCTCTATTGCGCCATGGTGGAAGCGGGTGAAATTGGGGGGGTGCTCGATGAAGTGCTCACCCGACTGGCAACCCTGCTGGAAAATGCCGCCCGACTACAAAACCAAATTAAGTCCGCCATGTCCTATCCCTCCACAGTGGGATCCTTGGCGGTCATTATCTTTTTGGGAATGACCATTTTCCTGCTGCCAACCTTTACGGGAATTTTCGATAAGTTGGGGGCTGAATTGCCGGCGTTCACGCAAATCATGATTAATATCAGTGAGTTTTTGCGTGGCCCCACCTTCCCCGACGATGATCCCAAGGGGCGCAAGAATTTCTATGTGGTGTTTTTGGTGATTGCCTTGGTCATCGGCAAGGTTGTCTATGACATGTGGTACAAAACACCGGCTGGCAAGCGCCAAATGGATGCCGTATTTCTGAAGTTGCCGATTTTTGGAGACATCATTCAGAAAAGCTCGGTGGCTAGTTTTTGTCGCACCTTTGGAACATTGACGCGATCGGGCGTACCAATCATTCAAGCCCTCGAAATTTGTAAAGATACCGCCGATAACCAGGTGGTTTCGGATGCGGTGGCTTCCTCCATTACCGAAATTCAAGGTGGGGGAACGATCAGTGCGGCGATCGAGCGATATAAGGTTTTCCCGGCCATGGCCATTCAGATGATGATGATTGGTGAGGAAACCGGGGAACTCGACAAAATGCTGATGAAAGTGGCGGACTTTTATGAAGATGAAGTGGAGCAAGCAATCAAGGGTCTAACCAGTATGTTGGAGCCGTTGATGATTGTGGTGATTGGGGGGATGGTTGGTTCGATTTTGTTGGCGATGTATTTGCCCATTTTTGCGGTGATGGATGCGATTAAGTAGTGCTGCAAGGCAACGCTATTAGCCATCAAAATTCCAAATATTGACCACCAAAACTCCAAGGCAAAGCGATCAATCATCAAAACTTCAGGCAATTTTTTTCGGGCAAATTCTTCTGGCAGATAGTTCTTGCGACTGGGTAGGTTAGAGACATGACTAATGGAGTCTGTTGAGTTGATCAATGACAAGCTAACGAAGTTAGCTTTTTTTACTTCTCAAACATTTCAAACATTCTCTAACCTTCAACCCAGCGATCTAACACCGGTTAGCTATATTGGATGCGACCACTACTTAGACACAGCCCACGATCGCACCTTGCCGAGAGTCACTGGCATTCGATCACTAACATCAATGGTGAATCGAAACACCCGTTTAGCTCGTCGCCCATTGTCTGGGTCGAAGAATTTAAGTTTCACATCCCAGCAGTCACTGCCATAGCGGCAGAATGGACTTTTCTCAACATCAATATCTGCCAATTCCATCCCCTGTGCTACAGCATTGGAGAAAGTTTGTACGGCTTGGAAAGCATTGGTTGCTGCAAAGTTGAGGGCGCGATCGCGAGCTAGCTGCCCTAGATTTCGCAAATCATAGTAAACCCGATTCAAAAAACTGGTTAGCGATCGCCGCATCCGATTTTCATCCGCCATCTCTTGTTCAGCACCGACAATTTGCAATGCTGAATCGACTAAGGAGTTAACCTTCCAACCATACATCCCACGCGGACTGTTCACCTTCAAAATCGGCACTTCCTGCCCCGAAAATAAGCGCACCATTTCATCGGTGACAATCCCCGGTATGCTGACTCGCTCCACATAATCAGCATCTTCTTCTGCCAGTACCTGCCCCGCTAATAGATAAGTTAGCAGTTCGTAGATATCCGCCCCAAATGCGCCTACGGGTTTGATGGCATAAACTGGGGTGAGTTCCAAGTTGAGCGTCCAAATCAGCGATTTGGCTTCAAACAAATTGGCTTCTAAATAATCCGCCATTTGGCGAGCATCGTAGGGGTTGGCAGGAACTTGGGTGCTGCCGATCGCAACAGAAGGCATGAATTGCTTAAACGTGTCCCGGCGGGCTTCGGTGCCGAAGTCATACCCAATTGTGCCCAGGGCATAGACCAAGTTGGATCGGGGGCTGGCTGTGGCCGCACTCGGGGTAATGGAGGGAGCCGAGATCGCCCCAGTCATCGCCCCAGTTATTGCCGGTGTGGTTTCAACCGCAGCCGCAACGATCAACGGTTCTTGAGGTGGGGCAACGAGGGCAACATTGGGGCTAGATTCGGGGGGGCTAAATTCGGGAACAAGCATCAAAAACGGCTTAGCTAGTTCCTGATCACCGTCAAGTTTCGGAGCCGCCGCCGTTGCCGAATCACTATCTGCCAAGAGATCACTCGTCTCACTACTCGCTGCAAGAGTTGATAAGGGTGTACCCGTAATCAACTCATAGGCTCCAGCAATGTTCACTCTTCCTAGTAAGCACCGTTCTGGCTCTTCCGTCGTTTCCGGATCGCAGGGAATAGCACTATTGAGCAAGGCTGCCCGTACCGCTTCTGCATCGGGAGCTAAACCCTGTTCCAATTGCAAACTCATCAGGAGGGCGGCTGTTCCCGTAATGATCGGGGCAGCACAGCTCGTACCTTTTTGGCGGATGGGGATATCGGTACCCGGCAGCGCACCAAGAACATTTTCGCCAGGGGCTAAAATGCCTTGGCTGGCGTATTTACCGCCAAAGTTACTGAACTTAAATGGTTCGCCCGTATCTTTCATCGCACCGACCGTCAGCACATGATCGAGGACGGCCGGAATACACCAACATTCACCCTTATCGTTACCGCCTGGGGCAATGACTAAAATATTATTTTCCTGCGCTTGTTTAATAGCTTTTTCAATAAATTCGTGGGCGATACCACTTTGGGTAGGATGGCAAGCGGCACAGTGAATAATGTTAACGTCCTGCTCGATCGCGGTGCTAATAGCTCGAGAGAGGTTCAACGGATTGATGAAATCTTCCGCATTAACCGCAATAGGAATATTAATTACTGTTGCCCTAGGAGCAATACCCTCCACAGGAGAGCCTGGTTGGCCGCAAATCGTGCTGATGATGTGGGCAGCATGACTCTGTAGGTGAATGCTACTGCGAATGTTTGCATCGGGAATAGCCGCTTCCATTAGCTTCCCCGATTCCTCCTCACTGAGACCTGCTGCTTTGGCATGGAGGTCAATTTCAACAAAGGCTTGAATATCAGCTGGGTCGATTTCAAATGATTCGATCCAGTAGGGATCAATTCGAGTTAGATTTCCCCCTTGAAAGCAAGCCCGATCAAGATCAACCTTCCCATCAAGCACAGCAATTTTGATGCGCGGATCGCCAAGGGTGCGCGATCGCAAGGCAGACATTCCAGAAATATCGGCTAGATTCGGCATAATTTTAAGAACTTTATGAACAATGCATCAATTACGCACGCATCAATTGCGATTAACCCGTGGGAAGTCAATCGCATTGCTTGCTGTCCAACTGCAACTATTGGGAGTTGATCCTGAAGCTTGTGGGCTGCCTAGCGACAGTCGCTTTGATTCGACTTAGCAACCCATGCTTAGTCACAAATGGTTAGCACCAGATGCGGCCGCGCCGAAACGGTTTTTCGTTCTTTGGGCGCTGGTAGCCTTGGTAAAACGTGCGCCAACGACCGTAATCCTCCAAGCCTGTTGTCAAGGGTTGTGGTTCCTTCTTGGCTTTGGGTTCTGAGGATTGATCGTTGGTTTTAGCCGACTCTGTTTCGGCCACTTGCTCGGCTGATTTTTTTGATTTTTTATCGTTTGCCATGGTGTTGTCTCCTGAAGATCACCGATTGCTGTGGCGAGTTTGTCGCATATCTAGACGACTTGATCTAGTAAGAACGCCCTTGTCCTGACATTTTCAAGTAGCCATAGGCCGGATATTGAAACTGAGCCGGATCGTTGTAATTAGCGCCGTGCATGATGTCCATGCGAATGCTCAACAGGTCTTCACCACCACCATGAAGGACATCCACACAGTCATGGATGTGGACGAAATGAGGGCGTTTGACTGGGGGAGATTGTTTAGGAAGTGCCATCGGAGTTGCCAGGATGATCGTGATGGGACGCGGCGAGAAATGAGATGGGCAGCTACCCTCTTCACTCCTCGCCTCTAGTTCTTGATGTTTTTTGTGGCTGCGCGGTTGCCCTTAGTAAGGCGACGACCAGGAACGCACCTCGCCCAGGGTGACAGGAATGAGGTCGCTCACATCAATCGTAAAACGGAAGACCTTCTTGGCGCGGCGGCTGTTTTCCGGATCAAAGAACTTCAGTTGCACATCCCAACAATCGCTGTCCATCCGGCAGAAGGGACTCTTGGACACATTGATGCTGTCCAGTTCCATCCCCGCGCCAACGGCTTCCGAGAAGGTTTGGGCGGCTTGGAACGCATTGGTGGCAGCGAAGTTGAGAGCGCGGTCTTGGGAGGTTTGGCCCAAGTTGCGGAGATCGTAATAAATTCGATTCAGGAAGCTGCTGAGCGTGCGGCGCATTTGGCTTTCATCGCCGTCCTGTTCGGTACCCACGGCTTCTAGGGCGGCATCCACCAGGGTGTTGACGTGCCAGCCGTACATCCCGCGTGGGCTTTGGGGTTCGATGACGGGGACGACTTGACCAGAGAACAGACGCACGGTGCGACCCGTAATCAGGCCGGGAATGCTGACCCGCTCAATGTAGTCTGCGCTGTCTTCAGCTTCGACCTGACCTGCCAAGAGGCCTTGGAGGACGGCATAGACTTCACGGGAGAAGGAACCCGTAGGCTCAATTGCATAAATCGGGGTCAGTTCCAGATTCAGCGTCCAAATCAGCGATTTGGTTTCTGATAGGTTTTCCCCTAAGTAATCGACCATTTGCCGCGCATCGTAGGGGTTGGCGGGAATCTGCGTTCCTTCAATGGCGTAGGGCGGCATGAGTTGTTTAAAGGTGTCGCGGCGGGCTTCGCTGCCGAAGTCGTAACCGAGAGTACCGATCGCGTAAACCATGCCATTAGCGGGTTCAGCAGCTTGGCTAGGGGTGACGGGGGCGCTGGTGGTTTCGGGCATAGGGGTTCCTGATGAAGTAATGGAGTTAACAGGGGTTTCGATCGCACTGACCGTTACCAGGGCGGGTTGGCGCTCCTGTGGGGGAGAAACAATTTCTTCTGCTTCTTCCACGGGCGGGGAGGAACCGCCGCAACTGCAACCGGAGGCTTCTATCAGTGCGGTTTCTAAGCTTTGAGCTTGATCGTCAGACATACTGACTCCTATTAATTTTTCTCCGGTTAACTTTTGAACAGCCCCAGGAATATTCAGAACACCGACCAAACATTTACGATCGTGTTCGGTGTCGGCAAGGGGACAAGGCAGGGCAGAAGCGAGAATCGCATCCCGCACCGCTTGGGGGTTGGGGTCGTCGCCCCGTTGCACCTGAAGGCTCAACAGCAGGGCCGCCACGCCAGAAACAATGGGAGCGGCAAAGCTGGTGCCACTGAGCCGAATGATGCCACCACCGGGACTAGCGCCGGAAATATTTTCACCAGGGGCGAGAATGCCTTGGCTTTGGTAGGTTTCCCCCCAGTTGCTGAAATCCAGGGGATGACCTCTAGCATCCATCGCACCAACCGCGAGGACGGCGGGTAGAGCGGCGGGGACATTCAGGCAGTCGCAACCATCGTTTCCGGCGGCGGCAACGATGAGGATGTTGCGTTCTTGGCAAGTTTGCACGGCGCGATCGAGCCAGTCTTCTGCTTCGCCAATATCGGTGAGAGCACCACCGCTGATGTTGATGATGTGCGCTCCGGCTTCGGCGGCTTGTTCGATCGCGCGGGCAAGATCCAGTTGGGAGAGCTTACGGTTGTCGTCGGAGAAGACGGGGGCGAGGATGCCGCAACAGTGGGGGGCGAGTCCAGGAACTTCGGTGTTGGGCTGCCCGAAAATCAAGCTGGCAATGTGGGTGCCGTGGGTGGACATGGCCCCGGCGGTGGCTTTGCCAAGGGCAAGCGTGGGCAGGCGGCTGAGGTTGGCTCCGGCGAAGCAGGAATGGTCGGTATCGACGAGGCCATCGAGGACGGCGACGGCAATTTCCGAGGAGCCTTGGGTGCGGGTTTGGAGTGCCGCCAGTCCGGGAAGCCAATCACGCTGGGGCATATTGTTCGCCTCCCTCTAGATTGCGGTCTGCATGGTAATAGTAAAGGCGCACGTTTTCTAAATAATTTTTTTCGAGTTCTTTTTGGGAGGTTCCGACCCACATTTGAGGCAATACATCCCGATGTTGATAAAAGCTGTGAACCCGTTGGGCGGTGTCGTTCAGTCGGAAATGCTGGGATAGGTTGTCTCGATTTTTGAGGTGATAATAAAGCACCGGATTGGTATTGGCTTTCGATAAGCCGGTAAAGAATAGGTCAGATCCTTGCAGGGGTTTTAAGACCGACTCTGGAAAGTGTCGCCAAACCTTTTCCTGCGTTTTGGGCTGATAAAAATCTGCCTCTGCAACTTCAGCATAGAGTTCGATTTCGCTAGTGCCGTCAAAGTAGAAGTCAAAGCCGATGAGAGAGACAAAATCTTTGAGATATTGGCTACTCGCTGCTCCATCACTGAGGGCAAAGGCAGTTTCTAGTTTTTCTGGATAATCTTGGATGCGGATGTGCATTTTGAGGCTAGAGTCGGGCAGATGTTGCCTTAAGTCGATTCCAGCCGAGAAAACGGTCATTTTATTAAAATCAAAATCGCGTCCCAGAAATCTCTGCAACAGCGAGTAGTCCAACTTAACACCTACTCGGCTTTTCACCTGACCAAAAAACGCCAGGGACTGGTGTAGCCATTTTTGCCACTGTTGGGTTGGGTCTTTGAAAAACAGCAGAAATCTTGAGGCAATTAATTTATCGAGTTCGATTTTGCAGGATGCTTCTAAACTGCAACTTTCCCGTATCGAAACGACAAAATCTTCAAATAGAGAAAGGGGATAAATGGGATCGACATCAAAGGCTTGTTGATGGGCGCGAATAAATTGAATTCTTTGTTCTTTAAGTCGCTCTTTGTCAATCTCAGTAACAATCATAACAAGCCGGTCATCAGATAAAATTCATTTAAAATCATATGCCTAGAAAACCGAGGGGATTAAAGCCGGGAGAGGATATTTTATATAAGTCCTAATCACTCGTAGCAAATCAGATTCAGATCCCCCTAAATCCCCCTTAATAAGGAGGATTTTGAAGATTTCCAGTTCCCCCCTTGAAAAAGGGGGGCTAGGGAGGATCAAACCTTGGTGCGGTGGTATCGGAAAGCCCCGAAGTAACGAGAGTTGCCCGTCAATTCATTGAGGCAAACTCCGCGTCCTGGCAATTGAAAAAGGAGTTTTGACCTGTTTTGAGGTGGATGGTAGAGCTAAGAGACTTACTCCGCGTCATCCCCCGCAAAAGGATTCATAGTTCCGTTGTTATATAATGACAAAGCGGTGGATGCGATCGCACTGCCATCCCGAGAAACGGTCGCAGAAGTTTCGTGCTGCACGGGAGCCACGGTTTGCGGCATCAGCGCTTTCAGATTTTTCTTCATGGTCTTTGCTTCAAGTCGAGTGAGGGGTATTGTTCCTGTCAGGAACTGAAGAGAAGTTAGCCCACTTTATTCAGCATCGTCAAGACTAAAGATTGCATCTTTATATTTTATTTTTGATGCAATCAAGCTCAGTGAAAGAGAGCAAAAATGGTCAGGCAACTGAAGCAGAGAAACAATCAGTTGTCTGTCTTGGAGTCTTGCCATCCAACAACCTAGTGCCAGGTATCGGAATGCCCTGAAGTAACGAGGGTTGCCCGTCAATTCATAGAGACGAACCAAGCGCCTTGGCAGTCAAAAAAAGGGTTTTGACCTGTTTTGAGGTGGATGATAGAATGAGGCGTGTTACTCCGCATCGTCTCCCGCAAAAGGATCAGTCTGGTCGCTTCGCCCCCAACCTAACGCAACCCAGATAGACGGGGCGATCGCAATCCGACCATCACGAGAAACGGTCGCAGAAGTTTCGCGCTGCACGGGAGCCACGGTTTGGGGCATCAAATTTTTTTTCTTCATGGTCTTTGCCTCAAGTTGAGTGAGGGGCACTGTTCCTGTCAGGAACTGAAGAGAAGCTAGCCCACTTTATTCAGCATCGTCAAGACTAAGGATTGCGTCTTTATATTTTTAATCTTGATGCAATCAAACTCGACAAAAGAAAATAGAAATAGTCAAGCAACTGAAGTAGAAAAATAATTCAGTTGCCTGTTTTGGAGCTTTGCGATCCAACACCTAGTGCCAGGTAGGTATCACCAGGTATCGGAAAGCCCCGAAGTGACGAGGATTGCCCGTCACTTCATCGAGGCGAACTCTGCGCCCTGGCAGCTAGAAAACGGGTTTTGACCGGTTTTGGGGTGGATGGTAAAGTGCCATCGTCACCAAGCGGCGAAGTAGTGATACACCGCTATGCGGGGTCGTCCACCTACCTTGATGTGACGGGCAACAGGGCTTCCCGGAGTTGCCATTGGTCATCAGCCAAATCACCTGGGTAGGATAGAGACACGGCTAACGGGGTCTATTGAGTTGATCTGTTGATCTAGTGACAAAATCTAATGACAACAGGCTGATATCGTTAGCTTTTTTGCGTTTCAGATATTCCCTCAGGCGAATTTTTCCAGCGATCGAGTGAGCAGTAGCATCAGCGAGGCAGCCTATGTCCATAAAGTCTGCGGACTATGAGGAAATTCTGGCGACTTATAGTGGGCGGCAGGCGGCGATCGAGCTGCTGCGGGAATATCGGCCCTACTTGGAACTGTTGCCCAGTATGCGGCGGCCCCTGGACAGCACCGTGGTGATTACGTTGCCGTTGGCGCGGATCGATCCCGATGTGTTGGAAATGACCCAACTGGCCGATGTGGCCGATGTGAGCCGATCGCGCCGTCGCCATTCGATCGAGTCCGAGCGATCGACCAACAAGCCGGGGCGGCAGGCGGTGCGGTTGCCCTGCGAGATTGCCCTCCTGATGTGCGATCCCGAATGGCAGGTGACCACGGGCGTGGCGGTGTTTGTGTTTGTGCATCGGCCCAATGAGGATTTTTATGGGCTGATGAGTCGCTGGCGACAAACGCAATTGCTGCTCGATCGCGACTATGAATGGGTGATGCCCCTGGCTTACCGCCATGTGGTGGGCGATCGGGCCGATCGAATCTATCCGCTGTTTTTGCTGTCGGAGCGATCGCCCGAACGATTGCAACGGGGCTTGAAGGGCGCAACCTTGCCCTATGTGGTTTGTCCAACCCAGGCGGAACCCCCCGCTCGATTCGATCCCCAGGTTGACCATACCCCTGCTCCCACCACGGATCTGACCCGCGAAACGCCCCATCCGGGCCCGGGGCGATCGACCCGCGAGGCTCAGCCCGCCTCCGATCCAGAACTGGAAGGCGATCTTTGGGTTTAGTGAGGGTCGCTGCTCGTTTTCTTTGGGGCCAATTCGGTTTTGGGCAACGACTGAAACCCGGATTGGGCCCAGTATCCAATAGGTTGCTTTTGTGCCTTGAGTGGCATTGGGCGACACAGCGCCGTTTTCAGCGCGATCGTATAATGCCAAGGCCACCCCACAAGGCTGGCCATCCCCTCCCCACAGCGTTTAGCTAGGTTAACGATGGACTTGCTGGAGTATCAGGCAAAAGCCCTGTTTGCCGCCATGGGCATTCCGGTGCTGCCTTCCCAACCGATCGCCAGCTTGCAGGAATTGCGGGAACTAAAGATTCCCTACCCGATCGCCCTGAAATCCCAAGTGCGGGCCGGGGGGCGGGGGCGTGCTGGCGGGATCCGGTTCGCCAGCAACACGATCGATGCGGTGGCCGCCGCCCAAGCCATTTTCAGCTTGCCGATCGAGGGGGAATGTCCTGCGTTGCTGCTGGCGGAGGCCAAATACAACGTGGAGCAGGAGTTTTATCTGGCGGTGGCGCTGGATGACAACGCTCGGCGGCCGGTGCTGCTGGGATCCACCCAAGGGGGGATGGATGGCAAGCTTTCCGCCGGTACGGTGCATCAGGTGTTGGTGGATGGGGAATTTTCGCCCTTCTATGCCCGCCGTTTGGTGCTGAAGATGGGGCTGCGGGGCGAGCTAGTGCCTTCCGTCAGCGAGATTGTGGAGCGGATGTATGCCCTGTTTGTCCAAAATGATTTGGATTTGGTAGAGATCAATCCCCTAGGGGTCGATCGCGCCGGGGGATTGATGGCCCTGGACGGCAAAGTCACCGTGAACGACAGTGCGATCGATCGCCATGCGGAGTTGAAATGCCTGCTCAACGGCGTAGTGATGCCGCCCAGCCTCAAGCCCGTTTGGATTGAGGGCGGAACCGGAACCGCGCCCGCTCCGGCGGCCAATGCGACCCACGGTGCTCAGGGGGCCGTGAATGGTCAGGGCAGTAATTCCACCAATGGCGATCGCAGCAAAAAGAACGCCAGCACCCCGATCGGGATTGTTTGCAATGGCATGGGGCTGACCTTAGCGGCCTTGGATTTGGTTTGCCGCTTTGGGGGCAACGTGGCCGGGTTCATCAATGTGGGCTGGACCGTGGGCGGTGGCCGTCCCGAAACCCTAGAAGAGCGGCTCGAACAGGCCTTAGCCAGTCTCAGTCATCCACACCCGGTTCGGGTGGTGCTGCTGGATCTGTTGGGCAGTGCCATCACCCTGGATGGCATGGTGACCGTCATTCACCAATATGCCAAGCGCCATGGTTGGTGGCGACAGGAAACCCAACCGATGGAGGAATTACCGCAACCCCTCCCAACCAACCGCAGTGAAGGGGATTTTGCCTCGAATAATTTGGCTAATAGCTTGGCCCTGAATAAGGGACGGGGCCCCGCGATCGTGCTGCGGGTGTTGGGAGAACCCAGTGATGAAACGCGCGAGTTAATTGAAAGTTTGCCGATTTCCCTGGCCGACAGCCTCGAAGCCGCAGCCAAACTGACAGCTGTGTTGGCCAACGCGCCCCAAGTTTAAGGAACTGGTTGAAATGGAGAATAGCGGACTCGAACCGCTGGCCTCTGCGGTGCGATCGCAGCGCTCTACCAACTGAGCTAATTCCCCGAGGCGATTGGCGTATCGGACATGGTAGCACCAATCGGCGGTTCGGGCCGTTCCCGACCGGAAAAAAGCCGCTGCACCCGATCGAGATCCAAGGTATTTAAAAAGTCCACCACCCAATCGGCCCGGCGGTGCACCATTTGGAATGGGTGGCTGGTGGCCACGCCCACCACCTGCATTCCAGCAGCCTTGGCCGCCGCAATGCCAGGGTAGGTGTCTTCGATCGCCAAGCAATTTTGGGGTTGTAGATCCGGCCGATCGAGCTGCGATTGCAACTGGGCCACCGCTTGCAAATAACCATCGGGAGCGGGCTTGCTCTCTAGGCCCATATCACCCGTAATCAGCACGCTAAAGAACGATCGCAGCCCCGCCCGACTCAAAACCGTCTCCACCTCCGCAGCCAGCGCCCCGGTCACAATCCCCATGGGCAACCCCAAGGTGCGCACCCGACTACAAAAGTCCACCACGCCCGGGTAGATTGGCAGTTGGGGCAAGTGGGCTAGGCGATCGAGATACAGTTGCGACTTGCGGGCCACCAACCGATCGAGCGTGTCATCATCCACCATTCGCCCCCGTCGAGCCAGCAGATCCCGCAAACAGGCCCGATCGCTCCGGCCCAAACATACCTCGCGGAATTCTTCCGGATCCGGCCGCAAATTCTCACTCAGCAACATCTCTTGCAGAAGTTGCCCGTGCAGCGGTTCGTCATTAATGATTGTGCCGTTAAAGTCCAGCAGAATTGCTTTGAGGGTCATGGGCAATTGGGCAAACAACGGCCAACGGAGCCATTACCGATTCCCAACCTCGAAGATCCTCGGTGCGGATTTGAATCCTGAATCCTGGGAACGGGAATTGCGTCTTAAAAGTTTAGCGCCAAACCAGTACCCCACCGTTGAACACCAAAGGCCAGGGCCCGATCGCCCGCCCCCTAGCGAGCCGCTGCCCCCAACAGCCGGGGTCGATCGCGCCGTCGCACCCGCTGCCACTGTTCCCGCAAAGCCGCCACATCCGCCGGGCGATCGCCATAGCGCCAATCACTGTAGGCCCTGGCCACCGCCGCCAACAAAGCCAAGCGATCACCCGCGCCGGGGCCGCCCCCCTGCTGGGCGAGCCACTGTTCATAGGCGGCCACATATTCCAACGGTGTTTGCCAAGGATAGGCAGGACAGTCTTCTGCCAGCCAATCGCGCACCTCCTGATATAACGCGGCGATCGGGGCTAACCGAGCCAATCGCCGCCGCCGTTGCCAAGTGCGCCAGCCCAACCAACCCAACCACAGGGCCCCGCCCACCACCAAGGCCAGGGCGATCGCCGCCAAAATGCCTGTCCAGCCCCCCGTCAACAAACCCAGCAACCGACCCACCAGCGCCAGCAGTCCCCCCAGCACCCCTGAAATCACCCCATCCAGCCAATTGCGCAGGGGTGTGGGCAACCAACCAGCTACCCAAGCCCAGAGTTTTTCCAGGGTGCTGAAGGTTTCATTTTTCTCGATCGAGGGTGGAATCAAGGGATGGCCAGGAATTGGGTCAAAGCTATACCAGCCATACCCAGGAAAATAAACCTCTGTGATCAAATGGGCATCGGTGTTGTAAACCTCGTATAGGCCGGTGAAGGGATTGAACCGACCCGGCGCAAACCCGGCCGCCACCCGCGCCGGAATCCCCAAGCTTCGCAACATGAGGGTGAGGGTGGTGGGGAAATGATCGGGATAGCCCCCTTGATACTGAAACAAAAAGCGATCGACCAAATCTTCACCCGCAGCCGGTGGCGGCAAGTCCGGTTGCACAGTGTAGGTTTGCTTCAGGGCTTGGGCTAAGAACAGCGCCTGTTCATACGCATCATTGCGGGCGTTGGGAGCCTTAGCGAGTAATTCTTGGGCCCGTTTTTGCAACTTGGGCCGCAGGGCCGCGGGCACATCGAGGTAATAGTTCCGAATGAAGGGGGGATAGGTACGGCGAGCCTGGCGCAGTCGGGTGCGATCGCGGTAGGCCACTTGGGAGATGACCGAGTAGGTTAACCCTTCATCCAAAATGCGGGGCGATCGAATACTGCCTTCCTTGTCGATCGCAATTCCTCGGGTTGGGAAAAACAGCTCCGTTGGTTGGGCCAGGGTGGGAATCAGGTTGGGCAAGGCCGAAAGCACCGTGTAGCTTTGCACCACCTCTTCAATTTGGGCGCGGGTTGGCTCCGGTGGAATCACAAAGCGATAGGACCAATCGGGCCGCACCAGGCTTTGGGTGTCGTCATTGCGGGAAATTTCCCACCCACGACCGGTGTAGCGATCGAACCCCAACACTCGCCAAAAGCCCGGCGACTGCGATCGCACCCGCATCACCAAGGTGGGAACCAGTTGCCCCTGAAGGGTTTGGTCGATCGTGCTGCTAAAGCCGTAATAGAACGTGTTGTCCGTTTGGCCGCGGCCTGCGCCACTGGTTCCTCCGAGAGCTTGGCCATCTTGCCCATAACCGGGATTGCGAATCGATGCAGACTGATCCCGATTATCAAACATCTCATCCATCAAATTGGGCGGGGCCGTCACCGGAAACTGGCGCAGTTGGTAGCCCGGAAAACGCGGCAGCAGAGCAAAGACCACCAGCCCCAAAACCGCCACCACCCCAAACAGCCGGGCCATTTGACCCGGCCGAATTAGCCCCGTGAGGGCGCGCCAATCCCGATCGCCCGGTTCCAACCCCAGGCGCGATCGATAGTCCAACACCAACATCGGCAGCGCCACCCCCACAAAGGCCACCAACACGGGCGCAAACAACATGGTTTGGCTAAGGGTTCCGGCCACCCCCATCAGAATCAGCCCGATCAGCATCGAGTAGCCCAAGTCCTTCCGCCGGGGCAAGTCGAAGCAATGGAGCACTTGTAAATGGATCAGCAACTCCGCCAAAACCAGGCGTGTATCTCCCAAATTGCCCAGGAGCGATCGAAAGAAAACGGCCAAGGCCACCAGCATTCCCGCCGCGATCGCCAGTTGCGCCCCCAGGTTGCGCCGCCGCCGTTGCCGCCAACTCCAGTAGGCCCCGCCAAAGCTGAGGGGAATGGCCCACCAACTGGTTTGGGTTCCAGCGGCCACATCGGTGGCCAAAATCCCGATCGCCACCAAAATTTGCACCAAAATTCGCAGGGCGATCGACTCTTCCGGTTGCGGCCGGGGTTGATTTTGCCAAGTTTGCAGCCGTTGCCACCAAGCCTTCCTTGCCGCTTCCGAAACCATGCCTGCTCCCCGGTTTTGCTTCAGCTATTCCCAGGATAGTGGTTTGGCCAAAGATCCCCAGATCCTCAACCGATCAATCACAGTCACAATCACGATCATGAACGATCGCGATCATCACCACGATCGCAACCCCCATCAAAGAGCAATTTCAGGGGTTGGCTCGCGCGATCGCAACTCCGACGGCCCCGAGTCAGTGCCATGGGGCACAGGGGCCGGTGTTTCTTCTGAGGCCGAGTTGGCTTCCGGATTGGGCCAGGGACTCGATCGCCGCCGCACATAGAGATAGGCCGTCATGCGACCGCGCCCCTTCACCGGCAGATTAGACCAACGCTCAAACTCGTAATGATCTTTCAGGTAGGCATAGGTTGCCTCGGTCACCTGAATTTTGCCGGGAATCCCCTGGGACTCCATCCGACTGGCCACATTGACCGTGTCGCCCCAAAGGTCATAGCTAAATTTTTTGATGCCAATCACGCCGGCCACCACAGCCCCCGTGTTGATGCCAATTCGCAAGGCCAAGGGCAGCCCGGTTTCTCGCCGCAGTTGATTAATTTCCCGGCGCATAGCGATCGCCATTTCCATCACCGTGAGGGCATGGTCAGGACGCGGCACAGGAATTCCGCCGGCCACCATGTAGGCATCGCCGATCGTCTTAATTTTTTCGAGGCCAAATTCTTCGGCTAATCGATCGAACGCCGAAAAAATTCGATTCAACAATTGCACCAACTCCAAGGGCGGCAACTGCACCGAAAGGGGCGTGAAGTCCACAATATCGGCAAATAAAATCGTGGCTTCCTCAAACCGATCGGCGAGGATTTCGTTTTCCATCGCCAACCCATCCCCCCTTGCCAGCCGATCGACAATGGCTTGGGGCAACACATTCAACAGCAGCTTTTGCGTGCGGCTTTGCTCATCGCGCAGGGCCGATTCCATTTGCCGCCGCTCCCGCACTTCCCGATCGAGCAAAAAGAGCTGCTCTTGCAATAATTCCGCCTGTCGTCGCAAACGCTTTTGCAAACTGGCGGCCAACAGGGCCGGCCCCCGAAACAGCGTCAGATTGCGGGCCCGCTCATGGAGTCGATCGAGCCGACTGCGATCCAAATGCAACCGAATGCGTGCCAAAGCCTCCGCCGGTTCCAAGGGCAACAGCAAATAGTCCGCCGCCCCCGCCGCAAACAACGCGCCCCGATCGATTTGCCCCGCCGTCCCCACCAGCACGATCGGGGTGTTTTGGTAAGGAGCCGCCGATCGCAACTGATGGCACAGTTCCAAGGCCGCCAGCTCTGGCCAAGACCCCACCAACACCAAAAGCGGCTGGAGCCGAGCCGCCGCCATCAACTCATCCAAACTCGCGGGGCAATGGGCTTCGCACCCTAACTCCGCCACCACCTGGGCCAAGGCCTGCGCCAATTCCCGATCGGCAATGCCAATCAGAATTGGGCTACCGGAGGCAACCACAGCCGAGCTTGTCGTTGGAGCATTCACAATAATCGCAGCGCCATGCGGCCGAAAACGATGCAGCCTGTCGTAACCATCAGTTACTAGGTAGGGGCTACAACTCCGCACAGACCAAATCCGCCTCAAACCAGAGATTCAAGGGAAATTGCCCCCAAAATCCCGGTATTTCGTGGTCAAAATTCGGTAAATGATGAAAACCGACCGCCACAGTGGCGATCGCCCCCCCAAAAGACAGACTGCGTGACAATACGCCGATTAAAGATGCACCAACGGTTTAGCTCCCTGAGGCCGCACTGTGGCATCAAGCAACCTTCAGCTCAGGGTTTTGAGCCAAAAGTATCTTGAGCTTTGAGCCAGCAACAAAGCTGCTGCGATCGTATCAAAATTCCCCCGAATCCAGGTTTCCTGGGCCCCACAAACCCCCACCGGGCGATCGCAGGCTCCGTTGGCATCAGGCCCCGTTGGCATAATGAGACCAACCGCGATCGTGAGGACTAACCGATGATTGCCCAACCCACCACCACGACGATCACGCCGGGGATTCAGCCGTCACCGATCGACTATCCCGACAGCGACGGCCAGCCGATCGCGGACAACACGAAACAGTTTCATTGGATCCAAAAGATCTACATGAACCTTGCCGCCATCTTTACCAACGATCCGCAAGTTTTTGTGGCGGGCGATCTGCTCTGGTATCCGATGGAAGGAGACAACAAAACCCGACAAGCGCCCGATGTGATGGTAGCGTTTGGGGTTCCCAAGGGCGATCGGGGTTCCTACAAGCAGTGGTGTGAAAACAACATCGCGCCCCAAGTGGTATTTGAGATTTTGTCGCCGGGAAATCGCTTTGGGGAAATGCTGAAAAAGCAGGCGTTTTATGACACCTACGGCGTTGAGGAATATTACATCTACGATCCCGATCGCCATGATTTGAGCATTTTGGCGCGATCGGAGCGAGGCGATTTGCGGCTCCGGGACGATCACCCGGACGATTGGGTGAGTCCCCGGCTCGGGATTCGGTTCCAAATGGGCGAAGACAGCTTCACCCTATTTCGGCCAGACGGTCAGCCCTTTTCGACCCTGGCGGAAGAGATCCAGCGCACCAAGCAAGAGCGCGATCGGGCTGAACAGGAGCGCGATCGCGCCGATCGCCTGGCGGCTCGGCTGCGAGAGTTGGGCATTGATCCCGAGGTGATCGGGTAGACCACGGCACAATAGCAACAGGCGATCGCGATCGGCAGGAGCGCAACGGGAATGACCATTGCCACAAGCCCTCAAACCTGGACGGATCAAGACTGGATGGCCTTACCCAGAGAGGGGCATCGCTACGAGTTGGTGGACGGTCAGATGGTGGATCTGGGCCATGCGGGGATGGAGCATGGCTATTTGGCCTGCGTTTTGGTGGCGGCGCTGATGAATTGGGTGCGATCGCGCCGTTTGGGGGCGGTTTGTGATTCGAGCACGGCGTTTACCTTGGCCAATGGCAACCGGCGATCGCCCGATATTGCCTTTATCGATCGGTCTCGGTTGCAGGGTCTCAGCCGCCCGCCACGCGGCTATTTTGAGGGTGCGCCGGATCTGGTGGTGGAGATTTTGTCGCCGGGCAACACGGTGGACGAAATGCACCAAAAAATCGTGGAATATTTTGCCCACGGGACGCGCTTGCTGTGGAAGATTGACCCGAATGAGCGCTGCATTTTGGTCTATCACGGCCCGGAACCCGATCGCCTGTTGCGGGTTGGCGATTTGTTGGAGGGGGAGGATGTGGTGAGTGGGTTTGCGTTCCCGGTGGCGGAGTTATTTGAACCGTGGGATTTTTGACGAGCCGCGATCGCTCCCCG
The DNA here is from genome assembly GCF_043235035.1 of Limnothrix redekei LRLZ20PSL1. Taxonomy (NCBI): domain Bacteria; kingdom Bacillati; phylum Cyanobacteriota; class Cyanophyceae; order Pseudanabaenales; family Pseudanabaenaceae; genus Limnothrix; species Limnothrix redekei. The sequence goes on from NZ_JAZAQF010000086.1 coordinate 129,830, forward strand.
CGAGCTAGATTGATTGGGCTATGGCGGGTCTGGGGTGATCCAATCCGTGAGCGATCGCCCCAGGTAGGCTTCCAAAAAGGCTCGGGCGGCGGCGGGTTCGATCGCCTCTAGGGCGGCGACGATGGCGGGAATTGCGTCGGCTTGGGGGTCTTGGGTTTCGTTGAACCAATAATGCACGGTCGATCGGGCAATGCCCATGGTGACGGCGAGCCGCCAATGGTCTGAAAGGGGGGCTGATGTCGTAGTCTTGCAAGGTTTGTTTGAGTGCTTTTCCTGCTCGCGCCATGCCCCCAATGGTCTCAAAGGGGGGCTGATGGGCGCAATGGCTGGGGGTGATCGATCCTACGGTTCTGGGATGGGGGTCGATCGCCGTTGGGTGAGCCAGCGATCGAATGATCGGGCGCTTTCGCCGCTGCGTTTGCCGGCCAGGAGTCCATTGATGCCGATGTGTTCGTCGAGGTCGGGCCACTCGATCGCGTAGCCATCGCCGAGCAGTTGCCAGTTTTGGCGTTCGGTGGGGGTGGCTTGTTGCAAGCGGGGATACCAATCGAGGGGGATGGTGAGTTGGCGGCCGTCGGCGAGGTGAATGGTGAAGGTGCGATCGTCAAAGTCGATTCGCTGGGCTTGGGGTTCAATCTCCAAGATCAAAGTAGTCATGCCAGGCCTCAATCAGCTCGGGTTGGTGTTCTTGAACGAGTTTGATAATGCGACTGACTTCGTGGTCAGGAAAGCCGAGGTTTTTGCTGGTTTCAATTGGATCGAGCCAAATCTTGACCAGTTGCCGATCGCGTTTGACGTGGATGTGGGGCGGCTCTCCTCGATCGGAACTGAAGAAAATGAAACTGTAGGGGCCGACTTGCAGAACGGTTGGCATTTTTGATCCATTTTCTAATGACTCAAGGGCGATCGAGTAGGGTGCATGGGAGCAATTTGTAATTGTTACGAAACGGTTGATTTGTTCTCCCATGCACCGTGAATTGATCGCTACCCAACCGATCGTTGTTCCATGCGTTACGGGTGGCGGTGCATGGGAGATGAATGGCGATTGGTATTGCCTTCCGAGCGTTCTCCCATGCACCCTACTACAAAAATTCGATCGCGAAGAGCATTGAATAATTAATGTGTGATTGTTGATGGCTTTAGCGGCGATAATTTTGGGAATGGTTGATTGGGTAGGGTGCATGGGAGCAATTTGCAATTGTTACGAAATGGTTGATTTGTTCTCCCATGCACCGTGGATTGATCGCCACCCAATCGATCGTCGTTCCATGTGTGGCGGGTTGCGGTGCACGGGAGAACAATCGCAATAGTCGTTGCTTCTGGAGCGTACTCCCCTGCACCCTACGGGCCTGTGGATTTGGGGGTGAGGTGGGATTGGAGCAGGTCGATCGCCCGGTGTAGGTCGGGGGTTTGCAGGGGCGATCGGGCGATTGCTTGGGAGGCTTCCAGCACGCCGCCCCGAATCGGCCACGTTGCTGTTGGATCGGTCAGGGTGGCGAGGGTGGTGGTGAGTTGCTCAAAACCGGCTTCGACATTGCCCAGCAGGATTGAGATGATCGACCAATGAAGTTGTTCTTGGTCGATGTTTTTGGGGCAGAGTTGCAGGCTTTCGGCTAGGAGCGATCGGGCACTGTCGAGATCGGAGCGCAAGGCTCGCACCGCTGCCAAATTGAAAGCGGGCATATAGAAGCTGGGTTTGAGTTTTCTGGCTTTTAACAAATAGGTTTCGGCTTCGTCGAGGCGATCGGTAATTAGGCACAAAAAGCCGAGATTATTGGGCAGAATTTCATCGGTGGGATCGAGTTCGGCTACCTTTTGAAAGGTGGCGATCGCCCCAGCGAGATCGCCTTGCTCAAATTGCAATAGTCCTAAATCGTAGTAGGGCGAAGTGTTTTGCGGGTTGAGTTTGATTGCTTGTTGAAAGGCGGCGATCGCCTCTTCATGCCGCCCGAGATGACCCAGCGCAGTGCCTCGGTTGTACCAGGCATCGTGGTCGTCGGGCTTGAATTGGAGGGCTTGGTCGTAGCTGGCGATCGCCTCTTCATAGCGCCCAAGATTATCCAGCGCAATGCCTCGGTTGTTCCAGGCTTCGTGGTAATCGGGTTTGAATTGGAGAGTTTGGTCGTAGCTGGCGATCGCCTCTCCATGCTGCCCAAGAGCATTTAGCATCATGCCTCGACCAAAGCAGGCGTGATATTCATCAGCTTTAAGCTGGAGGGTGCGATCATAGCTACTGATCGCATCTTCACACCATCCCAAAATACTCAAAACTAGACCTCGCATAAGCCAAACTTTTTCACTATCAGGATTGAGCTGGAGGGCACGATCATAGCTGCTGATCGCATCTTCATACCGTCCCAAATCCTTCAGTGCACTGCCTCGTTTACTCCAAACATCGTAGTCATCGGGTTTGAACTGAAGGGCGCGATCATAGCTGGTAATCGCATCTTCATACCGTCCCAAATCCTTCAGTGCGCTGCCTCGGGCACTCCAGGCATTGTCGTCATCGGGTTTGAGCTGGATAGCACGATCATAGTTAGTAATTGCCTCCTCATATTGCCCAAGAATACTCAGAACCAGACCTCGAATAAGCCAAACTTTTTCACTGTCAGGATTGAGCTGTAGAGCGTGACCATAGCTGGTGATTGCTTCTTCATACCGCCCCATATGAAACAATGAACTACCGTGAAAAAAAGCAGCTGAATCATTTGTCGGATCAAGATCAAGGGCACGAATAAAATTACTGATTGCCGGACTGTAATTTTTAGCGAAAAAATTTAGCTTTCCAGCTTGAAAGTAGAGTTTGCTTAGTTGATTTATATCACCAGTAATTTTAATCAGGTCTTGTAATTCAAGCAGCTTTTTGATGAACTCTGCCTCAGTCAGATTTTCATAGCTATCTTCTGCTAATGCTTCTTCTAGGATTTTTCGATCAATTTCTGAAGATTCTAAGGGAAACCGATAGACCCCTAGCCGCCAATCAAAAAAGTCCGGCGCTCGCTCACTGAGATATTGGATGGTCGTCGGTCGGCAACTGATTACAAATGCACAAGGAAATTGATCCCGCAAGGTTTCCCGCGCCCAATTCAAATGCTGCAAAATTGGTGGAACACCCTGCCAATCAACCTCATAAATTTGCACATTGCTCCAGCCCGCCTGCCGTTTGGTGTCTTCATAGTCCAGCAGGGTTTCATCCAAATCCCGCACAAACAGCACATCAAACTCGGTCGTTGCTGCCAGCTCCTTCACCTTGTCCAGCAGCGTCGTATCCTTTCGATCGAGTACCAATTGAGCAAACCGTTTTTTGGGAATCTCCCGCCGTAAGCGATCGAATAGCTCTACTTCCTTAGCGCGATCGCACACCAAAAAGTGCAGCTCAAATCCCGTTTGCCGCTGGAGCGATCGCCGCAAATTCCCATAGATCTCCTCCGGTGTTTCCGGTAGCAAATCCTCCTCTTCATCCCAATCCATCACCCATCCCCTCCTCAACGTTGAGGTCAGCCGCCTGCCATGTCAGTCCAGACAAGGGACTTAAGCCCCTTGCCCCCGCAAGTTTGCTGCTTGAAACGCATCCCACCGCTGCTTAAATTCCTTGGAACTCCGAATCAGCGGATGCACCGCCGCCCAAGTGATTTTGTCTTCGGTTTCCTCATCCCACTCGCGATATTCCAACACACACAATCGAAACAGCAAATTGCGACAGCGATCTTCACATTCGTTGCGACTGTCCTTGGTTTGCTCAACCGCCATCAACGCTTCCCAATCCTCAAATCGAATCGCATCCAGATAGGTTTCTCGCGCCTCCGCGATCGCCCGTTGCACCGTTTTCAAACTAATGGGCAACACATCAATCCGCTTCAACGATTCCTGCACCAACCGCATCAGTTCCCGCATGTGGCCGCCACTAGCCACACACAACCGCTGCACGGCGGCCTCATCCGCAAACACATCGGGCACAAGCGATCGGCTGGGCGCAGCTTTCGCCACCCGCCGAGCCAACACGTCCCGCAATTTGGCATAGCCATCATTCAGCATTTGATGATTGCGATCGGCGATCGCCACCATCGGCAACCGTTCCACCCCGTCATACTCATCCCGCAACCGTGACGCACTGGCCGAAAACACAAAGGACACCGGAGCCGTATAAATCGTGTGGCAGTTGAGGGACTTCAGGGAATCCGCGCGATCGAGAAAAATCTCATCGTGATTGGTGCGGCCATCGGTGCGATCGACCGGCGAAATTCGATCTAAGTTATCCGCCATCACCACCAAATCGCGTTTACCCGACGGCAATTTTTGGCGCGCATTGGCTAACAAATCATTCAGGGCCGTTTCTAAGCTTTCAGTGCGATCGCGCATCAATTTGCGAACTTGATCGCGCTTTTGCGGTTCCAACCGCACCGCCGTGGTCAGCTTGACAAACTGACTCAGTTGCAACTCCACATTGGTTTTCAGATCTTCAATTTTGATATCAGCCGACAGGATAGTTTTGAGATCATCAAAAGACTTAGAAATCCATTGGGCGATCGGTTGCGAATCGAGTCCTTCTAGGCTCTTGAGTCCATCAATAATATTGCGAGCACAAGCCAGCAAAATATCTGAATATTCCGTATCTTTCAGGTTCAAATCCCCAGCATCTTCCGTGGCAGCGGCGAAGTAAACCACAAAGAATCCCCGCTCTTCCAGCCACTGTTTCAGCTTTTTCAGTTCCGTGGATTTGCCGCCGCCGCGATGACCGGAATAGATTTGGCAGGTTTTGCGTTGGGCATCGGTGATCGTGCGGCCCAAGTCCACGGTGATGTCATCGTCGCCCCGCACCGAGGTGCAGTCCACGTAGGCGGGATCGCCCGGTTCTAGCGGTCGCGACGGATCGAATTCGTGTTTGAGCTGAACAATGATCTGAAATTCTGGGCTAAACACGCCGACAACTACCAACGCAACTAGCCTCGATTGTAGCCAAGCCGATCGCCCCTAGTGCCCTCCGCTCGGTGCTTGGCCCTTGCGACCCTTGCCCAGCAACAACAACAACGGCAACGAAGCCAAAAACGCCATCCCCACCACCCAAAACGTGTCACTAAACGACAGAATCGACGATTGCAAACTCAAGAGACCATCCAGCGAGGCGATCGCCTGTTGGTGAGCCGTCGTCGGATCAACGCCACGACTTTGGAACGCGCTGGTCAGGGCATCGAGTCGCCCTTGGGTTTCCGGGCTATAAACACTCAGGTGCTCACTCAAGACACTGCGGTGGAAGGCGTTGCGGCGATCGAGCAGCGTCGTCAAAATCGCGATGCCAATGCTGCCGCCCAGTTGCCGCGTCAGGTTATAAAACCCCGACCCGGCGGGAATGTCAGCCGGGGGCAACGAGCCGAGGGTAGCCAAGCTGAGGGGCAAAAACATCATCACCGTGCCCACACCCCGGAAAATCAGCGGATAGAACAGTGAATCGCTGCTGGAGTCGGGGTTGAGGGTCGCCAGGGAAAACATCACGAGGCTGGTCATGACGCTGCCCGCCGCGATCGCCCAGCGGGGATCGATCAAGCTGCTCACTTTTCCCAGCATGAGCATTGTGGCGGCGGAGGCCAGCGCCCCCGGCAACAGCAACAGACCCGTTTGCTGGGCGGTGTAGTGCAACACGCTCTGGGCAAAAATCGGCACGGCGAACAAGGTTCCATAGAGACCCATGCCCACCACGGCGGAGTAGATGCTGCCGGCCGCGAGCGATCGATGGCGCAACACGCGCAAGTCCACGGCCGGGTGGCGCACGGTCAGCTCCCGCCAAATAAACAGCGCCAACCCCACGATCGCAGCGATCGCCAGGGCCACGATCGTCGGGGATTCAAACCAGTTGTCCTGCTCGCCCTCTTCCAGGAAAGTTTGCAGGCTGCCCACGGCGATCGTCAGCAGGCCAATGCCCCACCAATCGACCGATCTCCTTGGGCCGGAGCGATCGATCGGGCGATCGGCGGGCAAAAACAGCAGGGCCATCACCACCGCCGCGATCCCGAAGGGAATATTGATAAAGAAAATCCAGCGCCACCCAAGGTTATCGGTCAGGTAGCCGCCGAGGGTCGGCCCGATCGCCGGCCCCGTAATCACGCCGACTCCAAAGACCGCTTGGGCCAAACCCTGCTCGGCGGGCGGAAAGCTCTGAAACAAAATCGACTGGGCCTTGGCCAGCAAACCGCCGCCCAGCAACCCTTGCAAGATGCGGGCGGCTACTAGCTCGGGCAAACTGCCGGATAGACCACAGAGAACGGAGGCGATCGTGAAGCCAGCCAAGGAGAGGATGAAATAGCGTTTTTGGCCAAAGGTTTCGCCCAGCCAAGCCGTCAGGGGAATCACGATTACGTTGGCGATCGCGTAGCCCGTAACGATCCAGCCGATTTCGCTGAGGGTGGCTCCGACGCTGGATTGGATATCCGTGAGGGCAACGTTGACGATGCTGGTGTCAATCACTTCCAGGATTGCACCCAGGGAAGCGGTGGCGGCGATCGCCCATTTCAGCCAGCCGGTGGGATAGGTCGGGGCGATCGCGGGATTAGATGTAGCGCTCATGGGGCCTGGCTCCTAGCGCACCGCCACGCTGACGTTGGCGGACATCCCCGGCGTGACTTGGGCTTCGTAGCCGCGCAAACTGTCGGGGTCGATCGCAATCCGCACGGGAATCCGTTGCACCACTTTGGTGAAGTTGCCCGTGGCGTTGTCCGGCGGCAACAGGGCAAATTGCGCACCGGAGGCGGGGGCCAGGCTTTCCACATGGCCGCGGAACGGGCGATCGGGAAAGGCATCGAGCCGAATTTCGACCGCTTCGCCGGGATGCATCCGCTGCACTTGGGTTTCCTTGAAGTTAGCTTCGATCCAAAGCTGATCACCGACGATCGCTATTAGCGGTTGACCCGCTTGCACCTGTGCGCCCACTTCCACGGCTTTGCGGCCAATCCGGCCGCTGACGGGTGCGGCGATCGTGGTGTAGGACAACTGCAACTGGGCGGCGCGTAGGTCGGCGGCCTGGCGGGCAATTTGGGCCGTGGCGGCGGCGTAGCGATCGCGATTCACCTGGGTTTGGTTGCCGGTGGCGCGGGCCTGTTGCAGATCGCCCTGGCGCGATTGGCGGGTGGCCTTGGCCCGATCGACCCCTTGGCGAGCCTGGGCCACTCGGGCGATCGCCTGTTGCACCTGTTGGCGGGCGGCGGCGGTTTGGGCCAGGGCCACATCGTAGGCGGCCTTGGCGGCATCCCGTTGCTGGGCAGCGATCGCCCCGTCTTGGTAAAGCGCATTGTAGCGATCGTAGTCCGCCTTGGCTTTGGTCAAGGCTGCCTGAGCTTGAGCCAAATTCGCCCGCGCCACGGGTACGCCTGCGGTGGCTTCGTTCAAGGCCGCTTCGGCATTGGCGATCGCGGCGGTGGCATCGTTCAGATCGCCGCTGGCCGTGGTCAGTTGGGCGGCGGTGTTGGCTCCGGCCAGGGCGATCGAAGATTGGGCCGCACGGGCATCCTGTTGGGCCGCCACCAAGGCCGCCTGGGATTGCTGCACTTTCACTTGGTAGTCCGTTGGGTCGAGGCGCACCAACACCGACCCCGCCGTCACATGCTGGTTTTCCTCGATCGCCACGGCCGTTACTGTGCCCGGCACGCGGCTCGCCACTTGATAAAGATGGCCCGCTACTTGGGCGTTGTCCGTTTCCTCGTGGGTGGAGGCATATTGCCAAAACTGCCAAGCCCAGCGGCCCCCGGCGATCGCCCCGGCCGCCACCAGCACCAGCACGATCGCCAGGCCGATCGGGTGACGCTTTTGGGGAGCAGGCTCGGGCGTGGGTTCAGGAATTGGGGCGATCGGGCGATCGGATGGGGAAGCGGCGATCGGCTCCAATGTGGTAACGGGCGGCTCAGAGCCGTTGCGATCAGTTTCATTCATTAACTGGGGTTTCACAATCTCTGACCTCCGTGGAATGTGGAATCACGAAATGACGGATTATTACGGGTATTTTTATTTCGTGTGCGTATTATTTGAGCGACTAAACACCCCTTGGGTGGTGATCGATGTTGTCCAGGCGATCGCTGGCTTCAACAACCCGGTGAATCAGTCGAGCTGCGTCAGGTTGCTGATTGCCCGATCGACCAAGCTAGACATCAGTTGCCGATCGGGTTCCGAAAATCCTTGCAGGGTTTCATCGCGAATTTGGATGGCGATCGGCGGCAAAATTTCTCGCATTTGCCAACCCAAATCCGTCAGCCAAATCCGCCACACGCGCCGATCGTGGCGATCGCGCTCCCGTCGAATCAGGCCGCGCTCCTCCATTCGATCGAGTGCGCCGGTCATCGTGCCGCCCACCTGCCGTAGCCGATCGCCGATCGCGCAGGTGGCTAGCCCGTCCTGTTCCCACAGGCAACAGAGCACTACCCAGTGAAACGGCGTGAGGCTATGGGGTTCCAGCAGTTCCTGAAACCGCCGTCCCATCAGTTGCGACAGCAGCCGAATCCGATAGCCCAAACCATGGGGGGCCAAAATTTCCTGCCAAGGCGCAGTGGAACGGGGCGATCGAGCGGTGGCGTTCATGGGAAAACCGCAAGCGTAATTTATTTCGTGTACTAACTATTTAAGCACGAAATAAAATTCGAAGTATGACCTGAGCGCCGTTGGCCATCCGGGCCATGATGAGACGCGAAGATCAGAACTGATCATCCCGGATCGTCCCCGATCGCCCCTAAGCCTTGGCTACAATCCGATCGAGCCGATCGATCGCCCTGATCGCCTTTCCCGATTGCGTTTGGCCCCTGGCGGACTTGTTGCCGATCGCCTTGGACTCTTGAGCAACCTGGGCCAAGGGGCGTTAGGCTGAGCAAGAGCGTGGCCAAGGAACCTCAAAATGGCACTGAAATCGATCGAACGGGCGGAAACGGTGGAGCGAGCAACCCTGCTGGCGGGGTTTCATGCCCTGGGCGATCCGATTCGATTGGGAGCGATCGAACATTTGCGGCAGGGCGAGTTGTGCGTGTGCGACCTCTGCGAGCTGCTGGGGGTTAGTCAATCGAAGCTGTCGTTTCACCTGAAGGTGCTCCGGGAAGCGGGCTTAATTGAAGTGCGCCAGGATGGCCGCTGGAACTATTACCGGCTGAATTCGATGGGATTTGATCGTTTAGAGCAATATTTGACGAATTTTGCGGAGTTGGTGGGCATGGGCGATCGCGCCTGCTGTCCCTAGCGATTCGCCGCGCCCACAGACAAGGGGTTTAGGGGCTGTCATCAAATCCCCAAAACCCTAATGATTGCGTCTTCCCAGCCGATCAATCGTAGGGGCGGGGTCTCCCCGCCCAGCCCCCGCGATCCCTGACGCTTCCGGTGGTGGCCAGGTTGGGAGCGATCGCTCGGGTCAGGGTTGGGAGACCCAACCCCTACGGCGACGGAATTGATGACACGCCCTAAACCCCTTGCCCCCTCAATGGGATCTTTAGGAGTCTTCAAATCAATTTTTTTTGAATTCATCAATTTTTTTTGAATTATTCCTGGCACAATGGAGGCGATCGGGGGAAATCGGTGCGCATTGCCCGATCGCGAGGTGTTATGACCATCAATCCCAGTGCCAAGGCCCCGAAGGTGGGCGGCCAACTCAGTTTTTTTGAACGCTATCTGACCGTTTGGGTGCTGGTCTGCATCGGGGTCGGCATTCTGTTGGGGCGGCTGTTTCCCGATGTGGCGATCGCCCTGGATGCCTGGACGGTGCATCAGGTGTCAATCCCGATCGCGGTCTGCCTGTTTTTCATGATGTATCCGATCATGGTGAAAATCGATTTCACCCAAGCCAAACGGGCCATGCGATCGCCCAAGCCAGTGTTGCTAACCCTGGTGGTGAATTGGGGAATTAAGCCCTTCACGATGATCGCGATTGCCCAGCTATTTTTAGGCCATTGGTTCCGCCCACTGATCCAAGGTTCCGAGCTATTGCGTGGGAAATCAATTGCTCTCGCGGATTCCTACATTGCCGGGGCAATTTTGTTAGGCATTGCGCCCTGCACGGCCATGGTGTTGATGTGGGGCTATCTCTGCTATGGCAATCAGGGCCACACTTTGGTGATGGTGGCGGTGAATTCGCTGACCATGCTGCTGCTCTATGCGCCTTTGGGTCGGTGGCTGTTGGCGGCCAATGATTTGGCCGTTCCTTGGGCCACGATCGCCCTGTCCGTGTTGATCTATGTGGGCTTGCCCTTGGCAGCGGGCATTTACACGCGCCACTGGATTTTCAAATACAAGGGAGCCGATTGGTTTGAGCAAAAATTTTTGCACTACCTCAGCCCGATCGCCACTTCAGCGCTGCTATTAACCCTGATTTTGCTCTTTGCCTTTAAGGGAGAGCTAATCGTTAATAATCCGCTGCATATTTTCCTAATTGCCGTGCCGTTACTGATTCAAACGCTGGCAATTTTTGGGATTACCTATGCCTTAGCGAAACCCCTGAAATTAGTCTACGAAGATGCGGCCCCGGCGGCTTTAATCGGTGCGAGCAATCATTTTGAAGTGGCGATCGCCACGGCGGTGATGTTGTTTGGTTTGAACTCGGGGGCGGCCCTGGCGACGGTGGTGGGCGTGTTGATCGAAGTGCCGGTGATGTTGTTGCTGGTGGAATGCTGTCGGCGCACGGCCCACTGGTTCCCCCGATCGCCCGAAAAGGCCACCTTGCTCGATCCGCGTTGTGTGCGTCTTTAAGTTGTGTGTGTCTTTAAGTTGTGTGTGTCTTTAAGTTGTGTGCGTCTTTAAGTTGTGTGCGTCTTTAAGTTGTTGAGATTGGTGCGTTTTGAGATTGGGAGGGCAATGGAATGAAATCGGTGATGTTTGTTTGTCGGCGCAATTCTTGCCGATCGCAGATGGCGGAAGGCTGGGCGAAAACCCTGGGAGCGGGCAAAATTCGGGTGGTGAGTTCCGGTCTTGAAGCCAGCCGGGTGCATCCCACGGCGATCTCGGTGATGGCGGAAGCAGGAATTGAGATCAGCGACCAAACCTCCAACGCCCTGGCCGAATTTGCCCCCGAAGACTTCGACGGCGTGATTTCCCTCTGTGGCTGTGGGGTGAATTTGCCGGAAGCCTGGGTGCTGCGGGAACGGTTTGAGGATTGGCAACTGGACGATCCCGATGGCCAGCCGATCGAGGTGTTTCGGCGGGTGCGCGACGAAATTCGCGATCGCGTCACGGCCTTGATCGATCAAATCAGCCAAATCAGCCCTTAATTCAGCGGCACCAAGGCTTCAATCGCCGCCACCAAGCGCGATCGTACGGTGGGCAAGTCGGCGGCCGGATCCGTGAGCGCAATGACCGATCGGGCCGTTCCCAGTAGCATGGCGTTGAAGCCGCCCGCATCACCAGAGCCGCGAAAATCTGTGCGCAGCGCCACGATCGGTAACTGACGTGCGAACGCATAGCCACATTCCCAACAGGTTCCCGAGTCCGCATCGGCCCCGTCCAACACGGCAATCACGGCGTTTGCCTGATCCAGCCCCGATCGACAGCGTTCAAAAATCGCCTGCGGATCACTGAGGCCCGCACATGCCGCCTGGGGCAAAAAGACTGGATAGCCCAAGGTTTGCAGTTCCTCGGTCAGGGTTTGGTTCAGCCAGCGTTCTCCCAAGGAAAACAGCGGCCCAGCCCAATAAAGCCGCAAGGGGCGATCGGCCGTTGGGGCGGCCAGATGGGCACGGCCGGTTTGCAAAATGGCGTGAAACGGTTCCATCAGGGCCGGCGGCATTGGCCCCAGGGCAGTCACCACCTGTTCAGCCCAGTCGAAATAGGCCTGGCGACGGGCGATCGACCAGCGCTCCGGGGGCGACTGATCCACATCCCGCAAGTTGCAAATTTTGTCCGCCAGTTTCACCAGTTTGGCCTGATCGCTCAAGTTGGGCGCATGGTCAATTTGCAACTGCTTTCGCTCGGCCTGGGGCAATCGCTTATCGTCCGTCACCTCTTGCACCAGGGCGGCAATTTCGGGGCCAAAGTGGGCGACCAATTCGGCAGCGGTGGTGTCTGTGTCCTCGATCGTGTCGTGGAGCAGGGCCGCCGCCAGCACTTGAGGATCCGTCATTTGGGCCTCATGCACCAGCACCCGCAGCAGGGCGATCGGGTGATTGATGTAGGGCGATCGCTCTCGATCCTTGCGCCGTTGGTGTCGATGCTTTGCGGCCGCAAAGGCCAAGGCCCGCGCTAACAAATCTAGTTGGGGCAAACCGTTGGGGAAATCGATCGGGCGATGGCTTCCCGATTCAGTGATCGGCTGAGGATCCATAGGGCTGACGGTTGCGCAACGGTAAGGGAGATTGAGATTAAACGGTGGATGCAGCCGAAAGCGAGATCGCCTCGTCTCCCAAGCGCGATCGCAACAGTTGCCAAAGCCGTTGATTGGTAAAGTTTTCAATCACCAACGAGGCCCCGGCTTGGGTCAGTTCCTCGGGCGCGTGGGTGGTGCTCAGGCCCACGGTGAAAATCCCCGCCGCCACCGCCGATCGCACTCCGGGGGGTGAATCCTCAAAGGCGATCGCCCCATTGGCCGGCAGGTTCAACCGTTCCAACCCCAACCGGTAGGGCGCGGGATCCGGTTTGCCGGGGGGCGCTTCCTCCGCCAGCACCACCGTTGCGAACCGCTCCCGCAACCCCAAGGCCGTCAGCATGTGGATCGCATTGTCCTTGGGCGCATTGGTCACCACAGCCATCGGCAGATTGCAAGGCTCCAGGGCTTTCAGCAGCAAAGGCAACCCCAGCACCGGTTCCAAGTCGGGGGCCAACTGCCGAAACAGAGCTTCCTTGCGATCGCTCAGGGCCGCTCCCTCCGCCACGGAATAGCTGGGCAACAAATCCACCACAATTTGGGCATTGGTGCGGCCACTGATGATCTGTTCATAAATCGTGGGCGTGAGGTCAAAGCCCACTTCCGCCAAAACCAGTTCCCAAGCTCGGTAATGCAAGGGATTGGTTTCAGTTAAAGTGCCATCCAAATCGAATAGCAAGCCGAAGGAATTGGGCAACAAATCAGCGGACAACATGGCAAAGGCAAGGAGCGAAGGGGAAGGGCGTATGATTCAAGCCAAGTAATTCAAGCCAAGTAATTTCAATCAATTCAATTTGACTTACTCAAATTGGCTTACTCAAATTGGCTTACTCAAGCCAAGTAATTTCAACCAATTCAATCAATCAATCAATTCAATCCAATCCAATGTATCCATCGCTTTATCCACCGCTGCGTTTGGCTTTATAGCCCTGTTCCACCAGCAACGCCACTAGCCGATCGGCATAATCCCCTTGAATTTCCAAATTGTTGTCCTTGACTGTGCCGCCGGTTCCGCAGCGGTTTTTCAGGGTTTTCAGCAGGGCTTGTAGCGTCTCGGGTTTGTGCTGAAAACCGCTGATGACCGTGACGGTTTTGCCGCCGCGGCCTTTGCGGGACAGTTGCACTTTCAGGTTTTGTTGATTGGGCGGCAGGTCAGGAACCGCCCGGGCAATCGCGTCTGGATTCACCGCATCGCCAAATTCCGAATAGACCACACGGCGATCGGGGCGATCGTCAGCAGCACGGCGAGGACTCGGCATTGGTAGCAACTACTCCTTTGCAGTTGGGATTCGTACATTATGATGAAACGACGTTAATCCATGCGGGTTTCATGGCCCTGAGTCGGGGTTTAGCGCCATTGCCCCGCCGCTGGCCCTGGCCCGCAGGTCGATCGCCCGTTTCGCCCGGAGGAGTTGCGTGAACGCCGCCGAACGTGCCCACTCGATCGCCCTAGCCAGCCAAATCGCGGCTGCGGTGAATTTGTTTCGCATCGCTTTTCCCGATGTGCGCGTGGATCTGAAACCTTGGCTCAATGATGCAGAAACCCGCGCCACCGTTGATCCAGACTCGATCGACATTGGGTTTCACTTCCCGGGCTACAGCCGCGCCTGTGCCTGCCGTAGTTTGCTGGTGCAAGTGCGCTTTTTTGCGGATCCGGTAGAAGACACCCAACGGGCGATCGGTGTGGAGGTGGCGGGCTACGACCATCGGGGGCAACAGTGGCGCTTCTCCACGATCGAGGCCTGGCAGTTTGAGGGCGACAGCCAACCCCGCGCCGAACCGGCCGATCGAATTAAGCATTACTGCCGCGAGGTGTTGGAACTGTTCAACGGGCGATCGAGCAGCGATTCGGCTGCCTAAGTATTGCTCGATCGTATCGCTCGATCGCGCAAACTCAAGTGCAGCCAGTCGAACAGGGAGGCGAGAGTAAATTACCTTACTCTTGTCCCCAACCATTAGGATTCAGGGTGTTATAGCCACTGATCAGTTTCTTTTGCCCCTTCAACTGATAATAATCATCTTCGTAAATTGAGAACATACAGAGGTCGATCGGGGTCACTTCCGAAGCATTAATCGATCCGATCGCCCCGCTGGCTTCCAAAGCTGCCGCCGCCAATTCTGAGCAAAAGAACCGTGAAAAATCTTCCGCATTACGGGTTAATTTTCCAGGAATAGGTAAATTGTTGGGCAAGTCAAAGGCAGAGCGAATTGCCTGGGCAATGTCATAGGAACGGTGCTCATGATGGAGCAGAAAATTATAAAAAGCTCGCAAATCCATGCGATCGCGCACGTCCTGTCTGAGGGGCAACCACCACATATCCCCTGGATAAAACTTCACTCGATCGCTCAACCGATTGGCAATTACCCCGGCTCTCGTGCCGCTGGCCACGGTGGACTCCATCACCTGGTTAAAGAACCCCTCTTGGGCCTCTCCATAGATAAAGAGTTTGGTTTGAAAAACAATGCCAATGTGGGTGATGTTCGATCGCGTGGCCATCTTAATCAGCGATGAAAATCCCACATTGCTCGAAAATGCAACAATATCGCCGGGATTCATGGCTTTCCGAACTGATTCGTAGGGGGCAGATTTCCAGGGCATGAAACCTCTTCAAAGTCTTTGCTGAGATTGAATGAAAATAGATAGATGGGAAAATTAGACAGTCGGGAGCCGCCAAAAAAAGGCTAAGGATGTGTTCTCATATAGCCTATGATGCGTACCCCATTGTTGGCGAATCCCTGAGCAAATCATCGGTAGCGTAGTCAGTAGCTCAATCGGTAGCTTAGTTAGTAGCCCAGACAAAAGCCCAAATAAAAGCCCAGACAAAAGCCCGAACAAGTTTTGAATGCATCATCTCGGGCGATCGCATCCTTGACATCATCATCGGCCCACGTCCTTGGCACAGTCGTTCCTTAACCCCCTATGGCAGCCTGCTACGAACAACACGATTGGATCATTTTGGGCGGAACCGCGGCCGGACGGCTGGCGGCCCAACAGGCGACCCGATCGGGGTTGCGGGTGGCGCTGATTGAGCCGTTGGAACCGGAAACGCGCCCTTGGGCTGAGTTGCTGGTGAGTCAAGGGGCGGCCCTGGCGGCCGGGACGATCGATTGGCGATCGCTGCAACGCCAGGCCCAATGGCACGATCGCCTCTGGGGCGATCAACGGGCTGCTTTGGCAGCGGGTGGGGTGGACTGCCTGGTGGGCGATGGGTTGCTGATGCGACACCAGAACCAGTGGCGAGTGCAATTGGGTGATCGCCTGTTGGCGGGGCGGCGTTGTCTGTTGGCGTTGCCGGGCCGATCGACCGTGCCCCTGTGGACAGAGCGGGCCCCCGTGGCGGCCTACACTCCGGACACAATCGCCCAATTGGCTCATCGGGGGGTGCGGCCCGGCGAGCGCTGGTTGGTCACCGCCGACAGTCCCATGGCGATCGAGCTGGCCCAGGTGCTCCGGGGGTTGGGGGCCCAAGTGACCTTGGCGGCGGCGGGCGATCGGGTCTTGGGGGGGTTACCGGCGGCCGCAGCCGAATGGTTACAAGCGGAACTGGCAGCCCAGGCGATCGAGGTGATTTTGCGGGCTGCTCCCCAACAGTGCAAAGTGTTGGAGGGACAAACCTGGATTCAAGTTGGCGATCGGGCCCGGGAAGTGGATTGCTTGCTCACGGATGGCAACTATCAAGCTCTCCTGCCCAAGGGGTTTGAGCAGCTTTGCCCCCGGGCGATCGGGATTGGCGATTGGCCCGCCAATGACCGGTTGCAACTGCCCCTCGCGCCAGAACTGTATGGCTGCGGGGCCCTGCTGGGGGGCCACCCGATCGGGGCGATCGCCGCCACCGAAGCCCAATTGATCATCCGCAATAGCCTGCAAAACCCAATCCAACGCCCCCATTGCATCCGCTATGAACAGCAGCCTTGGGCCGTGCGCGGGCCGCTGCCCTTGGCTGTGGTAGGCGGTGGCGAAGGGCCAGAACTGCGCAGCGTGGCCTTGACCCTAGCGGCCGGCCGTTGCCAAATCCAGCACGATCGCCAGGGCCAATTGCAAGGGGCCCTGTTACTCGCGGCGGGGGCGATCGAAGCGATCAGCACCGTCGCCGCCCTGATTACCCGATCGGGAACCATTGCCGACCTGGCCCACCTGCCCGCCACCGAGTCCCCAGCGATTGACCTGCTGCGGCGCACCGCTCAACAGGCCCTGGTAGCCGCTCGCTCCCGCCAGTAACGGGCCCTACTGCTCCCCAGATACCAAGCTGGAGTAGATATCCGCCGTCATTGCTCGATCCAATTCCTGTGGATTGCTCATCCGAATTTTCACCAACCAGCCATCCCCGTAGGGATCCTCATTGACCAACTCTGGAGAACTATCCACGTCGCTATTGGTTGCCACCACTTCCCCAGACACCATGGCGTATAGCTCGCTGACGGCCTTCACAGATTCGATCGATCCCACCGATTCACCAGCCTCAACCCTTTGTCCTACGGATGGCAGTTCCACAAACACCACATCGCCCAGTTGGTCGGCCGCAAAATCCGTGACCCCCATCGTGGCCTCGTCGCCTTCAACCCGGACATACTCATGGGAGTCGCTATATTTCAAATCATGGGGAAAGTGGTTAGCCATTGCTTTGCCATTCCTTGGGATTGTTGGAACTAAAAACTGCGAATTGCGACCTTGATTGGCTATGCATGAGCCACCGGCCACGAACTGAGTGATGAATGACTGAATCGAGTCGCGCGTGAACGATCGTGAATCGCCCTTGGCCTACTGCACGGGCCCGGCGATCGACTGCAACACAGACACCAACTCCGGTGGCCAGCGGCGCATTACCCGCCCCGTTGCTCGATCGACCGGTACTAGGGTGACACAGGCCGTGGCATAACATTCCCCCGTCGCCGCCGATTCCACTTGGTAGTCAAACATCAAGCGTACGCCCTCGATCGGCTCCAGGGCCACCTTCACCACCACCTCTTCGCCCATCCGCGCTGGGCGGTGATATTGGATCCCCAGGTCAACCACGGGCAACTCACAGCCCATCTCCACCAGTTGCTCATAGGCCAACCCGCGCGATCGTAAATATTCCACCCGCGCCGACTCCATCCAAGAAAGATAAGTGCCATGCCACACCACCCCGGCATAGTCCGTGTGGTGGGGCTGAACCCGCGCCGGGTAAGCAAAACCCTGAAAATCCGTTGAATCTTGAGCCATCGGAGCTGAGGAGGCAGTTACAGAGGCATTCATAGCGCACATTGCAAAGCACATTGCAAAATTGCAGAAGGATTTAATCGGCCAAGGTTCAGGCAGGGCTAATCCCCTTTGGTCGAGCCAGCGATCGCGTGGAGTGATCGAACCGGCGATCGCATTGATTAAACCAGGATTAAACCGGCAATCATCAGGCGATCATCATAGGGCCCGAGGTCATTCAGAACATAATCCTCTTGTTAACAAATTAAACAGACAGCCCTCGGGCCCACCACCCCCATTTAACACCTCCAGACCCGATCCCGTTGTAATTCTTTAAGGTTTTAATTTTTCCAGCAATTCTTGAAAAATGTAACTATTACAAGGGGTTCTGGCGGCAACTCAGGAATTCGGTGGTAGGCTTTAAATGAACTGTTGAAGTCTGTTGAATCAGCTCGTCGATCGTCAGCAAGTGGCGTGCCTGCTATGTTTGTGTCGCCCCTGACCCGGTTGATTCACACAGCAAAGAGACATCCTTAAATAATACCAACCCTAAGCAACACCAATTCCAGGATATTCACTTGATATCCATTTGGTTAGTATTAGGTTGGCATTAGCATTTTGTCGATTTTCTCTGGATCAAATTTCAACATTGTTCTTGAGTAGTTCTTGATCGGTCTAGCAACGCGACTCCTTCAGAAGCCATGATTAAAAAAATCTTGTTCGCTGACTCGGGCACGGGACAGTCAGAAGAAATGCTGAAATTTCTGATGGAGATCCCCGCGATCAAAGATGCCCATGTCACCATTTTGCACGTGGTTCCTGGTCGGATTGGGTCTGACCAGATGACCGAAAAGCTGGAAGCAGGCGGCAAGATGCTGGCCAAGGCGATCGAGTTTTTGGGCCTGCCGCCGGAGCAAGTGTCGCCCATGTTGCAGCAGGGTGAACCCAAAGACTTGGTGCTGCGGGTGGCGGACAGTGTGGACGCGGACTTGATCGTGATGGGATCGCGGGGTCTGAAGCGGCTGCAATCAATTTTGGAAAACTCGGTGAGTCAGTATGTTTTCCAACTGTCGGGGCGGCCGATGTTGCTGGTGAAGGATGATATCTACGTCAAGCGGATTAACCGCGTGATGGTGGCGATCGATAAGTCCGAGGCATCCCAGCAAGCGCTGCAATTGGGACTGTTTTTGACGCGGGATATCAAGGGCAGCCAATTGATTTTGACCCACGTAGATGCCAAGCGGAAGCCGGATGAGGTGATCAGCGGCGAGAGCGATGAGGTGCTGGCTGGGGCGATCGCGGAGGCGAAAAAGTTTGGGGTTGGCTACAAGGCCATTTCTGCCGGGGGGCGGGCTGGGGAAACCATCTGTCGCTTGGCGGATGATAACAATGCGGATCTGTTGCTGTTGGGGTCGCCCGATCGCCGGCCGTCGGTGGCGAAGGGACTGCCGGATCTCGATCGCCTGCTGGGATCGTCTCTGTCAGACTATGTGCGGGTTTATGCCAACTGTCCGGTGTTGTTGACGCGGATTCCGAGTGCGTAAGGTTTTCAGCTTGGGCGTTTGAGCTTAGGGCTTTGAGCGCTAACCAAGTTTTCGGGGGCAAGGGGTTTAAACCCCTTGTCTGTTTGTTTGTCTAGAGAAAACTGCGACTCAAGGCTAGGTTTTCCCGCAGTCGATCGCGCGTTTCCATGAGCACCTTGCCTAGTTCGTTTTTTCCGGTGCGATCGGCTCCACATCCCCAGTAATAATCTGTGGGTGAATCTTCAATGAGTTCTTCGCTGCCCGTGCTGAGCAACACTTGCGCCAATTCAGGATGGCTAGAAAACTTGACCCACACCCCTTGGGCCATGATCGATCGCTTCACCCGATTCCAGTCCGATCGCAACTGATGGGCCGGGTTGCGCCCCAAGGCGGCCGCTTCTGATGCAGTCAGCGCCGATCGAATTTGATCGATCATGACCGTCGATTCCGTGCCCACAAACTTCTGTGCCTGATAGAAATGTTCCACCGTTGGCCAGTCAACGCCATCAACAACAATCCAATGGGGTGAGAAGTTGGAAAAACACCCATAGGGTTCGCCAACTTTGTAGAAGTAAATGGTCATGGGAAATCGATCGGGCAACGGCGGACAGCCCATCACACCCGGCGAGCATTCCAGCCTGGGATCAATGGGCAGAGATGGATGAGGCGATCGCTGTGTTCTCAAGATTTTTGGGAGCGCGCCTATTGCTGATCATCGCATGGCAATGATCCCTGAGAGCAATTTCCCGATCGCCCGGCCTAAGCTGACAACGGCGACTCGATCGGCAAGTAATCGCCTAGGGTTTCCGCCTCCAGCAGTTGCACCTGCTCCACCAACGGCGCACAGCCTAACCAGCGGGTTGCCAAACTGGCAAAGCGATCGGCCTCGCCCGTGACACAAAAGCGAGTGGGTTGCGGTTGATCCAAATGCTTCAGGTTAAGCAACTCCAGCTCTTGGGTTGCGGCGGCCACCACATGGGCGGCCGGGTCGATCGTGACCACTCCCGGCGGCAGCAGCGGTTCAATCACCCCTGCTAGGTGTGGATAGTGGGTGCAACCATAAACCAACGTGTCGATCGACTGTTCCAGCAGCGGTTCCAGGTACTGTTGCGCGATCGCTCGGGTATCGGGTTCGTGCAACCGCCCTTGCTCCACGATCGGCACAAATTCCGGACAGCCCACTTGCCAAACCTGCACCGTGGGATCAATCTCCACCATGGCCCGGCGATAGGCATCGCTGGCGGCCGTGATTGGCGTGGCAATCACCCCCACCCGGGATCCGCGATCGACCGCCACCCGAGCCGCCGGCAAAATCAAGCCCACAATGGGCAAATCAAACTCTGCTCGCACCACATCCAGCGCTAACGCCGAAGAGGTATTGCAGGCCATCACAACCATCTTCACGCCCTGGCGCTCCATCCAGGAGAGGATTTCGCGTGAAAATTGGACAATTTCGGCGGGCGATCGCATCCCGTAGGGCAAGCGGGCCGTATCCGCCAAATACAGCAGCGACTCGTTGGGCAGTTGGCGATATAGCTCCCGCAAAACCGTTAGGCCACCCACGCCACTATCAAACACGCCGATCGGCCGTCTGCGGGCATCCCTCGCGATCGCTCCTGAAATTAGCCCCTTCAAACTCCAGACCTCCAATCCTCAAGGACAAGCAACTGCCTCGCCAGTCACAACCGCACCATTAAACCGCGCCATTGAGCCGCGCCATTGAACCGCGCCATTTTGCAACTCCACATCTGGAACGGTATCCGAGATCCTGTTCAGGAAACCCTAGCTTCGGGAAATCCTAGCTTCAGGAAACTCCGGCGATCTCGCATTCATCGCAGTACCAGCGGCAATGGATGGCGGGGAATGGATGAAGGCTGCAACAGCGATCGGGGCAAGTTCCCATCAATTACGCTACAGCTTGGCGGGGATGTCAACTCTGGAGCCGATCGGGAGTCAATGGTGAGTCAAGCGCCGGTTCCGGTGAGGGCCCGCAGGCTTTGGTTCAGGACATCAGCGAGATCATCAGCGCGATCGGGCCCGTCGCCGTCCTCGGTAGCGTTTGCGCTTATGAATCACCTTGCCCTTAATTAGTTGCCAGGTGTGCTCAGAAGGTGGAAAACCCGCCAAAACCGATCGCTGCAAATAGATATGAGTTGCGCGATCAGTTGGATTCATGCTGAGGCATTCTTCAAACAAAGAAGCGGCTTCCCGATATTGCCGACGATGGAATCGCAGGACTCCTTCCTCAAATAAACTACTGGATGCACGCTTGAGGGTTTGCAATTCAATCGGGTCGGCATTCAGGACTTCATAAACCGCCACAGGTTGAGTCCTTCCGCGCACATACAGCCGATCGATAAACCGAATGCTGTACTTAGAGGGGTTATGCAGCGCTGCCAATAGACGATGGGAAACCAAAATCGAAACACTATATTGCTTCGTTAATTCCTCTAGGCGAGAAGCCAAATTTACCGCATCCCCGATCGCGGTAGTTTCCATGCGGTGAACGCCCCCGATTGTGCCCAAAATCAGCGGCCCCGTATCCAAACCAATGCCAATGCGAATGGCCGATCGCCCTGCTTTCAAGCGCTCCTGGTTATATTCACTCAGCGCCTTGAGCATCGAAATGGCCGCATCAACCGCCAGGTCAGCATCCCCTTCAAACAGGGCCATAATGGCATCGCCAATGTACTTGTCAATGAACCCATTATGTTGGGCGATCGCCCGCTCCATTCGACCTAAATAGGCATTCAAAAAACGCAAATTTTCCTGAGGGGACATGGTTTCCGAAAGGGTCGTAAAACCTCGAATATCGGCAAACATGACCGCCATGGTTCGTTCCGTATAGTCTCCTAGGCTCACTTCCGCCAAGGTTGACCGCTGCAACAATTGCAGAAATTGGGTAGGCACAAATCGCCCATCTAAACCATCCCAATCGGCCGGCGCTTCCGAAGTTTCTGTCAAATCTGTAATGTCAATGTCTGCCAAATCCGTTGTTTCGGGATTGGCCTCGTCACTAATTTCCTCTACTTTTTGATCATTTGCTGGCCCATGAACAGGCTCATCAACTAGTTCATCGACTAGTTCGTCAACTAGTTCGTCAATTGGCTCATTACCGCCTTGATGATGGTTGCTTGGGCTATCTTCTCCCTGATGATCATTAACAAATGCAGAACCATCAGCTTCAAATTCAGAGCTGATCTTGAAATTGGAATGAGGATGTTGATTGATATCAAAAGAATAATGAGAATGAGAATGGCGATTGGAAGAATGACGATCGAAATGATTGACCAGCGGCAAACGGGAATGAGAATCAGAATCTTGAGGAGAACAAGAATGGGCGATCGCTTGGGCGCAGGTTTGGCGGGTAATCCAAAATCCAATCACACTGGCTGCTGAGGTACTCAAAAAAGCCACCATCGCCGCAGTGCTGACGGGGGGAATCATCTGGCTCAATTCTGGAGCAGTCTCCGAAAAAATCAGGAGTTGCCACTGCCAGGTGATGGCTCCACTGATGACGGCCGCCAAGGCCGGCAAGGCAATGAATAACCATTCCCACGACCAATTGCGAAATCGCCCACTCAGGGCTTGATAGAACTGAAGTGTTGACATGACTCCCTGAGTGACGGCTTTGGCTCAGATGCTATTTGCATGATGCACACCTTGAGGGAAAAAAATCGGGAAGATGCAGGCAAAAAACGTAGACCATGGGCGCAAATAGCGCTGTGCTTACCGTAGCCTGATTCAATTCCCTGTGCCAGGAATCGTCGTGGATCGTTGGCCTGTCGTGATTGATCCCAGATCTCGCCTCACAGGGCTGGCGCGTGGGGAATGGAAAATCATGTGCTCCAAGAGAGCTGAATTGCAAATCTTAATTGCAAATCTTAATTGCAAACCTTAATTGCAAACCTTTACCTAACCGCTGCTTTAGATTTGGATCAACTTCTATCCCGCCTGTTGATGCTGTGGGGTGGAAATAGCAATAGGGTTGTGGGTTGTCCTCAACTGCTGTTTTGAAACGGCCAAATTGCCCAAGGGCTGAATGGGCAACTGAGCCAGGGAGCGGCTAAATGGCTGAATTTTTAATGGATTGCTACTGAATTGCTGCTGAATTGCTACTGGATTGCCACTGAGTGGCCATTGAACTTCTCAAGTGCTGAATTGCTGGGAGAAAAATCGTGATGCGTGCAGTCTTGACCTTGCTTTTGTTGGGTGCTTGTTCAATGGGAGGGCCTGTGACCGGAGCCGATCGCTCGCCGGTTGTGCCGATCGCTCCCCAATCGATCGCGCCGGTTGCCCAAGCCACGCCCACACCGCCCGCCCGCATCACCGAGACGATCATGGTTGAAGGGGAGCCGGAGTCGATCGAGCTGGAGCGGTTTGCGCCCGATCGATTTCCGGTGGTGACCTATTTGGCTCGGGAAGATTTTGCCCCGATCATGGATCGCCAAGGGGGCCGCGCGATCGTCCGGTTTGTGGCCCAGGGGGGAGCAGTCCGCAACGAAGCGGCCTATGTCAGTGTGATTGTTCCGGAAACGCCCACCACGCCGGAACAGTTGTGGCAAAGCTATACGGGCCCCAATGGCTGGTTAGCTACGAATCGGGCCAGCATTGTTCGATCGAGCGACGACCCCAAATTCAAGCGGTTTGGTTGGGTGAAGCGGGCGATCGCCTTCATGCGCACCGACAAAGGCGAGCCGATCGCCGGAGAGCTTTATTTAGGAGAAATGGCGGGTCGCCCCTTTGTGGTGCTCGTGCATTTGCCCATGGAATACCTGGAAGGCTATGGCCCTCGGGTGAGCTTGCTGCTGAAACATTTGGCAGTGCAGCCAGCGCCCTAATTCCAGCTTGCATCAAGGCGCTCAGGCGCTTTGAATGGCGGTTCTTCTAAGCTGCTAGGGTCAACCCTTGTTGAATTAACCTTGCAAGCAACGCAAGGCCTCCAGCACGCCGCGCGCCTTATTTAAGGTTTCCTGGTATTCCTTTTCGGGATCCGAGTCCGCCACCAGTCCCGCGCCCGCTTGCACCGACACTTCGTGAGTACCATCAGCACGGTTGCGCACCAAGGCCGTGCGCAGGGTGATGGCGGTGTTGAGTTGCCCCTCAAAGTCGTAGTAGCCATAGGCTCCGGAATAGGGGCCGCGCCGACAGCCTTCCAGGGCGTGAATGATCTCCATGGCCCGAATTTTGGGCGCACCGCTGACGGTTCCGGCGGGGAAGGTGGCAGCCAACACATCCCAAGCCGTGCGATCGCCCGCCACTTGCCCGATCGCGTTGCTCACGATGTGCATCACATGGCTGTATCGCTCGATCGTCATGAGTTGATTGACCGTGACCGTGCCGCTGTTGCAAACACGCCCCAAATCATTGCGGCCCAAGTCCACCAACATCACGTGTTCGGCCACTTCTTTGGGATCTGCCAACAGATCCGCCGCCAGGGCTTCATCTTCGGTGTGATTGGCTCCTCGGGGGCGTGTACCGGCGATTGGGCGAACGGTGGCTTGAATGGTTCCATCAACTTGGCGATCGGTCTTGACCATGATTTCCGGGCTGGAACCGATTAATTGCCAATCACCAAATTGGAAATAGGCCATGTAGGGCGAAGGGTTCACCAACCGGAGCGATCGATAGATATCGAAAGGATCCCCTTCAAAATCCGTGCTCAACCGTTGGGAAATCACCACCTGAAAAATATCGCCGGCCTTGATGTGTTCCTTGGCCTTGAGCACGTTGGCATGGAAGGCTTCGCGAGTGGTGTTGCTGCGAGGGTTCAAGGGCGGGCGATCGCTCTGGGTAGCCGGAGTCCAGCGCAGGAGTGATTCTTGGCGATCGATACTGCCTTGGAGGCGATCGATCAATTCATCAACCCGCCCACAGGCCACCTCATAGGCCTGGCGTAACTCCACCGCCGGATCCCGCAAATCCGCATAGGCAATCACAAACACCTTTCGCTTCACCTGATCAAAAATCATCAGGCGATCGACCTGCATCCACAGCCCATCCGGCAAATCCGCCTCCGTGGGCCCATAGACCGGCACACGCGGCTCAATCCACTGGATCAGCTCATAGCCCCAAAAGCCAAACAGCCCGCCAATTCCCGGGGGCAACTGTGGCAGCTTCACCGGCCGCACCAACTCCAGACAACCGCTCAAAACCTCAAACGGGTTGCCCCGGTGCTCCACCACCGTCCCATCCCGGAACGTTTGCACCGCCAAATCTCCACGCGCTTCTAGCACCCACAGGGGGTCATAACCCAAAAGGCTATAGCGGCCAATATTTTCGCCCCCTTCCACCGACTCCAGCAAGAAGCTGTAGCGTTGGCCCTGGCAAGTGCGCAACCAGGCCGAAACCGGCGTGTCCAAATCCGCAACCCACTCGCGATAAACCGGGACGAAGTTTCCTTGGCGGGCGAGTTCCGAAAATTGGCTAAAGTCGGGCAACATGGGTCAGCAGCAGATGAGCAAGTCTCAAAATACTAGCAACCGTCTGGATTCCTTGCACCAAAACTTCTCCGATCGGGCGATCGCCCCATGGTGTCGATGTCCCAGCTCAGGAATGCACCGGTAATCAGCACCGGTAATCAGCCAGCCCAACACAGGCAGGCCCAAAACAAAAACGAGCCGCCCCAAAGCAAGGAAGCGGCCCGTTATTGAGTCGATTTGGCAGTCTTGGAATTGGGGAAAGTTCCCCGAACCATGGGCAAAGGCGCTGGAATCGAGCGGAGCTGTCAAGCAGAATTCTGAGCAAATCAGCGGTTTAAGTGCAGGAGTCAAAAACCACCTTGCAATTCAAGCTCAACCCCTCGCCCATCCGAGCACCCACCATGGGCAACCCCAAAAACCTACACTTCGTAGGTTTCCTTGCCGCTGAACTTGACCGTTGCGGGCTGAGGGTTTTCGCCAATGCGGCGATCCTTCTTGCCGTTGAAGTCGCGACCAGCATTCACCTTTTCGGGGAAGGTGCCATCGGCGGGGTGGATGAACTCCTGTTCGCCGTTGGGATAAATACGATAGACCTTATAGTCTTCGATTTTGGGCTTGAACTTGGTGCGCAGTTGCTTACCAAGGGCGATGCACTGCTCCTTGCGGGCCAAGAACAGCAGGTTTTCGCCTGCGTTCATGACGGCAGCGCCACCGGTGGGCATTTCAAAAACTTGTTCTTTGGTACTGGTCCAGGTAATGGCGTATTTCTCTTCGACGTTAGCCTTCGAGAGCAAGCCACCCGTGCTACCGCCAAATTTCGGCGTTTGGCCCGTGAGGCCGCTGGTTTCAGGTGTAGGATTTTCGGACATCGCTTTTTGTCTCGCTAGTCTCTAAAAAGTCTTGCGAATTTACGGGAAATCCTAGCACTGGCTTTGTGTTGAGCCATACCCCCCCGGCCAGAACTGTTACAGTTCTTTATTTGAGCCGATCGAGCTGAGAATAGCTGCTGCAAAGGATCTGCGGCGCGATCGCCCCGGTTTTCGAGCGCTATGCTGAGGACGAAAGCCCCGCTTCGCCCTGGAGCTAACCCGATCGCCCATCCGTGCCCAGAATGGGGAGGCGCGATCAACCCATTGCCGGGATTGGGGTGCAATTCTGGTACAGGATGGGCTGAAGATCGGCTCAAAATGCTCAAATTTTTGATGTGATTTCGACCTGTTTTTCGACCTGTTTTTCGATGTGTTTGGTGTGATCGCGACACGGATGAGGCCCTGCAAATCATGCAAATTCTGATTGTGGAAGATGACACGGAGATTGCGGAGTTGTTGCGCGGCACGCTCGATCGCGAAGGGTTCACCTGTGGGGTTTGTCACGATGGCCAAGCGGCGATCGAGCAGTTTTATCGATCGCAGCCCGATTTAGTCATTTTGGATTGGATGATTCCGGGCATTGATGGCCTCGAAGTCTGTGCCCGCATTCGCCAAAAACCCGGCGACAAGGATCCTTATATTTTGATGTTGACGGCGCGGGGCGAAGAGTTCGATCGAGTTGTGGGCCTGTCAACCGGTGCAGATGACTATTTAGTTAAGCCTTTTAGCCCCCGCGAGATGGTGGCTCGGGTGCGGGCGCTGTTGCGTCGCAGTTTGCGCCAGGCCGGAACCGGGGGCGATCGGGACTTGACCCCCACCTACGCCACCCACCACTTCAGCCTCGACAGCGATCGGCGCGTGGCCCGTCGCCACCTGCCCGATCACGATTCCGAAGATCTTGACCTCACCACCTTGGAGTTCAATCTGTTGGCCACCTTCCTCAGCTATCCGGGCCGGGTCTGGAGCCGCAGCCAACTGATCGACAAACTTTGGGGCGATGACTTTTTTGGCGATGAGCGAGTGGTGGACACCCATGTGGCCCGCCTGCGCAAGAAAATTGAACCGGATCCCGGAAATCCCCAATTTCTGAAAACGGTGATTGGGGCCGGCTATAAGTTTGAAGACCCCGGAAACTAATCTCGAACTCGCCTGATTTTCCATGCCCCAATCGTTATAACAAGGGGCTTAGGGCCTGTCGTCAAATTGCCTGAAATCCTGATGACCTCGTTCTTTAAACCAATCAGTCGTAGGGGCGGGGTTTCCCCGCCCAGTTCCCGTGATCCTTGGGTATTCCCAGGGGTGGACAGGGTTGTGGCGATCGCCCGGGTTAGGGTTGGGAGACCCAACCCCTACGACGATGGAAATGACGACAGGCCCTAAGGATCGATCGCACAGGATCGACCTGCCTGGTTGAGACTGAAGCAATAGAAGCAACATCAGTGACGATGTAGGTTCAGTTCGGGTTCAGAGCTGACGCTCTTCGCTCTTTAGTCTTGAACTTTACCTTTTGAACGGGTCTGACGGGGCTCGAACCCGCAACTTCCGCCGTGACAGGGCGGTGCTCTAACCAATTGAACTACAGACCCAAATTGCTTTTTGGCTTTTGGAGCGCTTTTGTTTCGCGTCCCGCGCCTTCAGCGATATACATATTTGCGGATAAACTCGAATTTGTCAAACGTTTTTCTGAAATTTCCTAAAAAAATTTTCTGGGCGGTCTTCCAGAAGATTTTCTAAAAAACTTTTTCGCCCCTTTGGCCGCCGATCGCGGGCCTGGGGTAGGAA
The DNA here is from genome assembly GCF_043235035.1 of Limnothrix redekei LRLZ20PSL1. Classification (NCBI taxonomy): domain Bacteria; kingdom Bacillati; phylum Cyanobacteriota; class Cyanophyceae; order Pseudanabaenales; family Pseudanabaenaceae; genus Limnothrix; species Limnothrix redekei. The sequence goes on from NZ_JAZAQF010000086.1 coordinate 157,915, forward strand.
CCCAAAGCAAAACCGGGCCGGAGAACAGTGCGCCCTAAACATTGACGGGATGATCGCACCTCGTACAATAAGCAGGATCTCGGGCCGGGCGGCCCGTGGTCGATCGAAATCGCTAGTCCCCTGGGATTGCCCTTATGCCCCGCCGCGACGACATTCGCAAGATTCTGCTCCTTGGTTCCGGCCCGATCGTGATTGGTCAGGCCTGCGAATTTGACTACTCCGGTACTCAGGCTTGTAAAGCGCTCCGGGCCGAAGGGTACGAGGTCGTGCTGGTGAACTCCAACCCAGCCACGATCATGACCGACCCAGAAATGGCCGATCGCACCTACATTGAGCCGCTCACCCCGGAAGTGGTTGAGAAAATCATCATTAAAGAGCGGCCCGATGCCTTGCTGCCCACCATGGGCGGCCAAACGGCCCTGAACATTGCTGTGGCCTTGGCCAAGAGCGGTGTGCTGGCTCGCTATGGTGTGGAGCTGATTGGGGCCAAGCTGGCGGCGATCGAAATGGCCGAAGACCGCAAGCTCTTTAAGGAAGCCATGGAGCGAATTGGCGTGGGCGTTTGCCCCTCGGGGTTGGCCAACTCCCTGGAAGAAGCCCGTGATGTGGCGCGCCAAATTGGCTCCTACCCGCTGATTATTCGCCCGGCCTTCACCATGGGCGGCTCCGGCGGCGGCATTGCCTACAACCAAGAGGAATTTGAAGAAATTGCCCAGTCGGGTTTGGATGCCAGCCCCGTTTCACAAATTCTGATCGAGCAGTCCTTGTTGGGTTGGAAGGAATATGAGCTGGAGGTGATGCGCGATCTAGCCGATAACGTGGTGATTATCTGCTCGATCGAGAACTTCGACCCGATGGGGGTGCATACGGGCGATTCGATCACCGTGGCTCCGGCCCAAACCCTCACCGACAAGGAATATCAGCGGCTGCGGGATGCTTCGATCAAGATCATCCGGGAAATTGGGGTGGAAACCGGCGGCTCCAATATTCAGTTTTCGGTAAACCCGGAAAACGGCGATGTGATCGTCATTGAAATGAATCCTCGGGTGTCGCGCAGCTCGGCCTTGGCTTCCAAGGCCACAGGCTTCCCGATCGCCAAGTTTGCGGCCAAGCTGGCCGTGGGCTACACCCTGGATGAAATTTCCAACGACATCACCCAAAAAACCCCGGCCTCCTTTGAGCCGACGATCGATTACGTCGTCACTAAAATTCCCCGGTTTGCCTTTGAGAAATTCCCCGGCACCCCGGCCGTGCTGACCACCCAAATGAAATCCGTGGGTGAGGCAATGGCGATCGGGCGGACGTTCCAGGAATCCTTCCAAAAGGCACTGCGATCGCTCGAAACGGGTCGAGCCGGTTGGGGCTGCGATCGGGATGAAAAAATTCCCAGTCTGGAACAGGTTCGATCGAGCCTACGCACCCCCAGCCCGGAGCGCGTCTTTACCTTGCGCTATGCCATGCAGCTAGGCATGAGCGTGGAAGATATTTACGAACTGACCGGCGTTGATCCTTGGTTCCTGGATAAGCTGCAAGAAATTCTGGAAACCGAAAAGCTGCTGAAGCGCACGCCCTTGAAGGACATGAGCGCTGCAATTCTGCTGGCGGCCAAGCAACAGGGCTTCAGCGATCGACAAATTGCCTACGCCACCAAAACCAGCGAAGACGAAGTGCGGGCCTATCGCAAAGGCTTGGGCATTGTGCCGGTTTACAAAACCGTGGACACCTGCGCCGCCGAATTTGAAGCCTACACGCCCTACTACTACTCCGCCTATGAAACCAGCAGTCTGGTGTTGGCTGGTGACGAAGCGGAAACCGTGGCGGCGGAAACGGAAACCCTGCCGAGCGATCGACAAAAAGTAATGATCCTGGGTGGTGGCCCCAACCGGATTGGCCAGGGGATTGAGTTTGACTATTGCTGTTGTCATGCTTCCTTTGCGCTGCAAGCGGATGGCTACGAAACGATCATGGTTAACTCCAACCCGGAAACGGTTTCCACGGACTACGACACCAGCGATCGGCTCTACTTTGAACCGCTGACCAAGGAAGATGTGCTGAACATCATCGAAGCGGAACAGCCCAAGGGCGTGATTGTGCAATTTGGCGGTCAAACGCCCCTGAAACTGTCGGTTCCTTTGCTGACGGCTTTGCAAAGCAACCCCGATCTGCCAACGGAGATTTGGGGAACGTCGCCCGACTCGATCGACATGGCCGAAGACCGGGAACGGTTCGAGCATGTGTTGCGGGAACTGAACATCATGCAGCCCCCCAACGGCATTGCTCGCAGCTATGGTGAAGCCCTGGATATTGCCCGGCGGATTGGCTATCCGGTGGTGGTGCGGCCCAGCTATGTGTTGGGCGGTCGTGCCATGGAAATTGTCTATTCCGATGCGGATCTGGAACGCTACATGACCGTGGCGGTGCAGGTGGAACCAGATCACCCAATCTTGATTGATAAGTATCTGGAAAACGCGATCGAGGTGGATGTGGATGCGATCGCCGACCACGGCGGCAACGTGACGATCGGCGGGATCATGGAACACATCGAGCAGGCTGGGATTCACTCCGGTGACTCCGCCTGCGCCATTCCCAGTTTCTCGCTGCCGGCCAGCGCTCTAGCCACCATTCGCGACTGGACGGTTTCCTTGGCCAAAGCCCTGAAGGTGGTGGGGCTGATGAATATTCAGTTCGCAGTGGTCACGGGCGACAATGGCCAACCCCAGGTTTATATCCTGGAAGCGAATCCCCGGGCCTCGCGGACGGTTCCCTTTGTTTCCAAGGCGATCGGGGTACCCTTGGCCAAAATGGCCGTGCGGGTAATGTCTGGCAAAACCTTGGCCGAGCTGGGCTTTGAACAGGAAGTGATTCCCGATCGCTTTGCCCTCAAGGAAGCGGTGTTGCCCTTTGAAAAATTCCCGGGCACCGATACGATTCTGGGGCCGGAAATGCGATCGACCGGGGAAGTGATGGGCGTGGATCCAGACTTTGGCACGGCCTTCGCCAAGGCTGCTTTGGGGGCGGGCCAACGGTTGCCCCTAACCGGGACGGTGTTTGTGTCGGTCAACAGTCGCGACAAGGCGGCGATCGTGCCGGTGGTGAAGGAACTGCTGGACTTGGGTTTTGAAGTGTTGGCCACCGAAGGCACGCGCAAAGTGCTCCATGAGCATGGCCTCAAAGCGGTGCAACTGACCCTGAAAATCCATGAGGGCCGCCCCAACATTCGCGATGCGATCGTCAACGGTCAGGTGCAGTTGGTGATTAACACGCCCGCCGGGGAGCAAGCCCAGTTCGACGATCGAGCCATTCGGCGCACCGCCCTGGTCTACAAAGTGCCCATCATCACCACGATCGCCGGGGCCAAGGCCACGGCCGCCGCCATTCGATCGCTTCAATCCCAACCCCTAACCGTGAAATCCCTCCAGGAATATTTGGCTTAGGCCAATGAGGGCAGAGAGGATATCTGAGGATATCCACGGTTAAGAGGATATCCAGAGTTAAACAGACAAGGGGCTGAAGCCCCTTGTTTTTTTGGCTGAGTCCCCTGATTTTCTCAGTTTTTTCCAGGGGTTTTTTCTAGGGGTTTCCTAGCATCTTTCAGTGCTATTGAGGTTGAAGCCCCCTACGATGCTTGATAGGCAGGAAAATCCGCATAGCCCTTTTCGTCAAAAGCGTACCAAACCTCTAACGGGGCTTCCGGAGCCAGGGGCCAATCATGGGCAAACCGCTCAACTAAGTCCGGGTTGCTGATGAAAGGTCGCCCAAAAGCAATCAAGTCTGCATTTCCCGACGCGATCGCCGCTTCAGCCGTTTCTTGGGTGTAGCCACAATTGCCCATTAAGGGGCCTGAAAACACCGATCGAAACTCGTTCAGGGTCATGGGTTCACCCAAGTTATGGAACCCAATCGCTAGGCCATCCATAACGTGCAAATAGCCCAAATTCAGCGCATTGAGCTGTTGCGCCGCATAGGTAAAGGTTTCCCGATAATCCGGCGAACCCATATCGTTATAAATCCCATTGGGCGCAAGCCGAACCCCCACCCGATCGGACGGGAAAACTGTGATTACGGCTGCCACAATTTCGCCCAGAAACCGATAGCGATTTTCCAGGCTGCCACCGTAGCGATCGGTGCGTTGATTGGTTTTAGATTGTAGGAATTGATCAATCAAATAGCCATTGGCTGCGTGAATTTCCACCCCATCAAAACCCGCCGCCTTGGCTCGTTCGGCGGCCCGGCGATAGTCTTCCACCACTGCCGCCACCTCGTCGGTTTCCAAGGCGCGCGGGGTTTCGTAGGGGTGTTTGCCCGTGGGGGTGTGGATGTGGTCGTTGCTGATGGCGATTGCGGAGGCCGAAACCGGCAGCGACTCATCGGCGCGGAAACTGCTGTGGGAAGCGCGGCCGCAGTGCCACAGTTGCAAGAAAATTTTGCTGTCCCGATCGTGCACTGCTTGGGTGACCTGTTTCCAGGCTTCCGTTTGAGCGTCGTTGTAAATGCCGGGAGAATTTTGCCAGCCAATGCCCTGCTCAGAAACGACGGCGGCTTCGCTAATCAAAAGGCCAGCACTCGATCGCTGGGCATAATATTCCGCCATCAAGGCATTGGGCAGGCGCTCCACCCCTGCACGGGCACGGGTTAGGGGAGCCAAAACCACACGATTTTTGAGGGTTAAGTCACCAAACGTGAAAGGACTTAGAAGCTGAGGAGATGAACTCACAGAACGATTCCCAATGAATGACAGGGTTGATAGTCATGACTTTCAATCTAGCAAATTCATTAGTCTCTGGGACTCAATTGGCAGATTAAATTGCGTTTAAGTATTTGGATCTGAGCAATGGCCCCTACGAACTCTTTGACCATAATTTAGACCAAGAGACATCACTCACTGATCACATGAGCATGAAAAACAATTTAAGATGCTTTTGTTGACATCAAGACAGAAACTTAGTGAAAGATTTCGGTCAAAAATCTCGGTCAAAAATTTAAAAATATTCTGAATCAAACTCTAGGAAGCAATCAAGCAGACCAATGACTAACCCACTGGTGAAGTTGGTTTTGAAGTCTAGCCATTAGGCTTTTCGGTTCCGAATCTTCCAACAGACCCGCTGTTTCTAAATGGTGGCGATAGCTCTCCAACACATCTTGACGATCGCCCATGGCCTGTGAAATTACCTCCAGCAAGTGAGGATGGTTATTCAGAAGCAATTGAAACCCATCGCGGTGAATCAAAAAGAGTTCAGTGGGTTCCGCCGCTCGCATGGTGGTGGGGTAAGGCACATTCAACATCAGTGGCAATTCACCGAAAAATTCACCCTCTGTGAAAGAAAACAACCGGCGGCTGATGCGTTGATTTTCAAAAATGGCTTCGATCGCCCCCTTCAAGACAATGCAAAATTCATGGGCCCCATCCCCTTGCTGATAAAGAATTTCGGCCGTTGTTAATTGCCGTCGGTAGCCTAATTGGATCAGAAACTCAATTTCCAGGGGGGTGAAACTTTGGAAGTAGCCGATCGATCGCAGCAGGTCTTTGAGGGGTTGGGTGGGAACGGTTGCAGGAACGATCGCCCCAGCCTCAGTCTCCAGGGGTTCCGACTCGGCCGCAACCCAATGAGGAAGGGTCGGCGCAAGCTGGATCTGATGTTGCCGCAAACCATGGGCGATCGCAAAGTGGAGAGCACTGCGAATGCCAGCGCGTTGATCGACGCGATCGACCCAGGCCCAAAGCTCCAAGCTAATGCTGCCTTCCTGAAAGCCTTGAAACATTACTTTGGGTGGGGGTGATCGCAAAATCTGTGAGTGGGTAAAAGCCGCCGCTAGCAAAATTTCCGTCACGACTGAAAGATCGCTAGTCGGAACCACTTTCAAGGGAATTTCAATGCGGCTTCGGCAATCTTGATAACTCCAATTTTCAACCATTCGATTCGTTAATTCACTGTTGGGCACAATCAATTCTGATCCACGAAACGTGCGAATCACAGTTGAACGAATGGAAATATCTTGGATGTATCCCAACTTGTTATTAAATTCAATCAAATCCCCGACTTTGAGCTTTTGTTCGCCCAATAGGGTCAACCCACTAGCCCAGTTTTTGGTTAATTCTTTCAGTCCCAAACCAATGCCAACGCCTAGACCACTGATCACTAAAGCAAAGGATTCCAATTGTAATCCCATGGACTGGAGCACCAGCACATAACCCAGAGCACCCATACTCCAACTAAACAAAATAGCAACTGCTCCACGGGTTCCTTCGCTCATGCCCAAGCGCTTAAGGATGATGTTTTTCAGCAGTTGGCGCAGTCCTTTGGTGAATAGACTCACTAGCAGCAGCAGCAACGCCACTTGAATCATCCACCCGATCGTGATCGGGGTGGTTCCCAATCTAAAAAGGGGAACTTGTGTAATTTGCGACCAAGCAACTTGTAAAGCAGCCATGAAGACGTTCCCGATCGGGGTTGGGTTGGGAAAGTGGCCAGATTCAGCATTCAGGAAGCATCGTTCAGGAAGGGGTTTTCAGAACAAATTTTTCATAAGAACCCTTTTCCAAAAATTGAAACCCTTTATTCACGAAATTGGCGAGCATAGTAGGCGGCATAACGACCGTTTTGGACTAGTAGCTGATCATGGCTGCCCGATTCGACAATTTGCCCTTTTTCAACCACCAAAATCCGATCGGCCCCACGCACGGTGGCCAGGCGGTGCGCAATGGTCAGGGTGGTGCGATCGCGCCGGAGTCGATCGAGCGCTTCTTGCACCAGGCTTTCGGATTCCGAGTCGAGGGCGCTGGTGGCCTCATCCAAAATCAGAATTTTGGGATCTCGCAACACGGCCCGGGCGATCGCAATTCGCTGGCGCTGGCCGCCGGATAGGTTGGCTCCCCGTTCGCCCACCCAGGTGTTATAGCCCTCGGAGAGTTGGCTGATGAAGTCGTGGGCGTTGGCAATTTGGGCGGCTTGTTCGATGGCGCTGTGGCTGGCTTTAGGGTTACCCAGAGCGATGTTTTGGGCGATCGAACCGGAAAAGAGGATCGTTTCTTGGGGCACGATCGCAATCTGTTGGCGCAGGCTGTTGAGGGTCACTTCTCGTAAATCGATGCCATCAATGCAAACCTGGCCCGCTTGGGGATCATAAAACCGCAGCAACAGATTGACGATCGTGCTTTTGCCCGCGCCGGAAGCCCCCACCAGGGCGATCGCCTCACCGGGCCGCACGGTCAGATCCAACCCTTGCAACACCGGTTCCGCCGCGCTCGGGTAGGCAAACTCGATCGCGCGGAATTCCACCCGGCCGGTGATGGCGGGCAGGGGTTGCGCCCCGGGGCGATCGCGCACCGTCGGCGGCACGGCCAGCAGCTCAAACAGCCGATCGACTGAGGCCTCACTTTCCTTGAATTCGTTGTAATTGCTGGTGGTGATCGAAATGGGGTCAATCAACAGGGCCACAGCGGTCACGTAGCTAATGAACCCCGCGCCGGTTAAGTTGCCTTGGCCAATTTGCCAGCTTCCCAACCAAAACAACACCAACACGCTCATGGCTTCCAAAAAGCCCACAATCACAAACTGAGCCGCCTTGGCTTGGGCCGCTTGCAGTTTGGCGTGCCGGGCCGCTTCGGCCTCTTGCCGGAAGCGATCGAGTTCTGTGCGTTCGGCCCCAAAGGCTTGCACCAACCGAATTCCCGCCAAAATTTCCGCGATCGTGGCCGCCAATCCCGCAATTCGATCCTGGCTGCGGCGAGCAAAGCTCAACAGGCGATCCCCAAACCAAGCAATCAAAACCGCAATCAAGGGCGCGATCGCAAAGGTAGCCAAGGTTAACTGCCAGTTGAGATAGATCATGTATCCCAGCACCACCACCAGTTGCAGCACACAGGGCACAAATTGGTGAAACACCTTGCCCACCGCGTCTCCCACCCGATCGACATCGCCCGTGAGTCGATAGGCCAGGTCACCCGTTTGCGATCGCTCAAAATAGTCCAGGCTCAGGGTTTGTAAATGTCCATACAGCCGCACCCGCAGGGTCATGGCCACCCGCAAAGCCGCCTTGGCCATCAAGGTATCTTGGCCATACTGAAACGCGCCGCGCACCAGAAAAATCAGGGCCGCTAAGCCCGCCAATTGCAGAATTTTGTCTGGCTGACCCGTGCCGATCGGCTCGGCCAACTGGCCCGGCAACCAGGCCAACACCGGCCAAAAAGCCGTGAACCCCACCGTGCAGGCCAATGCCAGGGCGATCGTCTTGGCCTCCGCGCGCACGAAGGGCCACAGTTGCCAATAGTGCGATCGCCCTTTGCCGGTTCGGGACATTGTTTACACCTGCTTTGTGGATAGAGCCAAAATGCTACCTGTTAATCAACCCCGAATCCCGATCGGGCCCCAATCTCCTCCTTGGCCGATCCTCGCGATTGCCAGAATCGAAAGCAGATTGAAAGGGGATCGGAAACGATCCATCTAGTCAACTTCAATGAGATGGCCTAAGAATGGTCTAAAAAAGAATGGCCTAAAAATGGCTGATTCAAGCGCCCCTTGGTAGCGAATTCCCCAATGAATCGTTAAAAAACATACCTATTCCTCCGAAGGATCCCCAAAGAGTTATGGTGTTAGCCGTCGTAGCCCTCGGGTGGGTGGTTTAAACTTGAAGCGTGCGACCATCCCGCGCGATCGCCCAATTGAGCCATCGGATGCCGCTCGCTCCCTACAAACCCACTGCTTTGAACGCTGACACAGTAACCGCAGCCTGGCCCTATGGTGACGCTCTCAGTCGGTCAACTTCTCGACCGACGCTATCGGATCGTAGAAATCCTGTCGTCCGGAGCGTTCGGGCAAACTTACCTGGCTGCGGACTTGCGCCGACCGGGCTTGCCCCACTGCATCGTGCGGCAATTCCAATTCCCCAGCAAAAATTCCAAAGCACTGCAAGTGGTGCAGTTGCTGTTTAAGAAAAAAGCAGAAACCCTCGAAAAGCTGGGCACTCACGATCGAATCCCGCAGCTTTTGGCCTGTTTTGAGCAAGAGGGACAACTTTTTTTCATTGAGGAACTGATTCAGGGGCAAACCATCGCCGAGGAGCTGAAGGCCAATCAGCCCCAGCCGGAAGAGTATGTGGTGCGTTTCCTGCAAGATACGCTGGAAGTGCTGGATTTTGTCCACAAAAACGGGGTCATTCACCGTAATTTGCGGCCCGAAACCCTGATTCGCCGCACGATCGATGGGCGAATTGTCCCGATCGAGTTCGGCTTGATTCAAGAAATTGCCAATCCCTCAGCCCGGGCTGATGCCATCACGCCGCCCCCTTCACCGGATTCGGTGGTTTACATGTCGCCGGAACAGTTGCAGGGAAACCCGCTCTACAACAGCGATCTCTATGCGGTGGGGATGATTTGCGTCCAAGCCCTGACCGGGTTACCGCCCAATGCTCTGCCCAAACCCAAAGATAACAATGGCGATCGCCCGCCCCATCTGGATTGGCCCAACCACGGGCAAATTAACCCCGGGCTGATTTCCCTGATTGAACGGCTGATTTCTCCCTACTTCGATCGCCGCTATCAGTCGGCCGCCGATGCCCTGCGGGATTTGCAGGAACTCTATGGGCTGTCCATGGGCAGCGGGGTGAATCTCAGCGGCGCGGGCATGAGCGGCCTGCGGGCCCGCCTGGCCAACAGCAGCCAAAACGCCCCCGCCCACAGCGAGGCCCAAGAGGCGGCCAAACGCCGTTGGCCCGATCGCCGGTTGTGGTTGGGGGTGGCGATCGCGGTGGTGGGATTGGGGTTTGGGGCGTTGCTGCTGGCGGGGCCCCTGCGATCGCGCTATTGGGTCGATCGCGGCAGTGACCAACTGAAGGCCGAAAACTTGGAAGAGGCGATCGCCAACTACAGCCAAGCCCTTCAGGTGGATGCCAACAATGCGGAAGCGCTCTACCGACGGGGAGCCGCCTATGAGGAAATTGGGGAATATCAAAAGGCGATCGCGGATTTAGATCGGGCCATTCGCCTGCGGCCCAAACATGCCCCCAGCTATTTCCAACGGGCCAACGCCCGCTACCGTCTCAGTGATGCCCGCGCCGCGATCGAGGACTACGATCGGGCCCTGACCTACGACCCCAACTTGGTGCAGGCTTACCTGAACCGGGGCAACGTTCGGGGCGACATTGGCGACGATAAAGGGGCAATCGAAGACTACAACCGTGTGATTGCGGCCAAGGGAGTGCCGGCCCGCCTCTTGGCCCCCGCCTATCTGAATCGGGGCCTATCGCGATCGAACCTGGATGACCAACAGGGGGCGATCGAAGATGCCACCAAAGCGATTCAACTCAACCCCAGCTATGCCCTGGCCTATCAAAACCGCGGCCTAGCCCATCGGCGGGCCGGCAACCTCCAGGCCGCCCTTCAGGATTTCAACATTGCGATCCAACTGCAACCGGACGACCCAGACCCCTACTACAATCGGGGGCTAACCCGTTGGGATTTGGGCGAAGTGGAAGGCACGATCGAAGACTTCAACAAGGCGATCGAACTGCGGCCAGAACATGCCCTGGTTTATTACGATCGGGGCGTGGCCCGGCTAAAACAGGGTGACCAAACTGGCGCACTCACCGACTTCCAACAATCGGCCAAGCTGTGCATCGACGAAGGCCGTTTGGGTTGTTACCGTGATGCCCAGTACCAAATCCAACAGATCCAAGCGGGCAAACTGCCCACCGATCTCAAATTGTCCGATGAGGAAGAACCCGAAGCCCCACCACCCGAACCCAGCCCAACCGCCAGCCCTCCGCCATCCTAGTCACGCGGCAGGCTTGCTTTCATCGGTCAAGCCATAGGTCAAGCCATAGGTCAAGTTAAATGACTGCTACCGTTACCCGATCGTTAGGCAGCAAAGGGCTTCAGCCCCCTGCGATTGCGACTGACTCCGCAATCTGCGCCCAACGGATTAAACCTGTCGCGCGACTAGGCGCGGCCATCCATTCACCTGCTGGGGTCTGTCTCAGTTTCTAATTCCCCAAACCTCGTTTCTGGATCATTTAACCTGTTGTTTTTGCCCCATCCCTAACTGAACTTGGCCCCCAACACCCCACCTTCTCCTCCACCTCCGGGCGATCGACCTCCCAAACCATCCTTAGGCAAGGATCCTATTACCATCGGCCAACTGCTGGATAAGCGCTATCGCATCTTGCAAGTGCTCGGCTCCGGAGCCTTTGGCAAAACCTACCTGGCTGCGGATCTTCGCCGGCCGGGCTATCCCCAATGTGTGGTGAAGCAACTGCGCCTGTTGCGTCCCAACCCCACCGCCGCCAAAAATGCCCACCGTCTCTTTCAGCGAGAGGCGGAAATGTTGCAACGGTTGGGAACCCATCCCCAAATTCCCCGCCTGTTGGCTTTTTTTGAAGAAAACGAGCAGTTTTATCTCGTCAAGGAATTTGCACCGGGCCACCCCCTCTCGCGGGAATTGGTGGTGGGGGAACCACTCCCGGAGCAACGGGTGATTTCCATGGTGGCGGAAATTCTGGAAATTTTGTCCTTTGTCCATGGCAACCGGGTGATTCACCGGGATATCAAACCCGCCAACTTAATCCGCCGCAGCGCTGACGGCCGGTTGGTGTTGATTGACTTTGGTTCCGTGAAGGAAATTTTGCAAACCGATGGGGAATCGGCCGCTGCCCGCACGATCGCGGCTGGCACTCCGGCCTATATGCCGATCGAGCAGTTTTATGGCAATCCCCAGTTCAACAGCGATATCTACGCCGTTGGGGCGATCGCGATTCAGGCCTTAGGGGGCTTTTCCTCGGAGGAATTACAGGCCTTGCGCGGATCCCAGGAGCCGGTGAGCGGCCGCCTGAATTGGCGAGCCAGCATTTCCGTCAGCACGGCGTTTGGAACCGTCCTCGATAAGATGGTGCATCCTTCCTATCAACAGCGCTACGCCAGCGCCGAGGAAGTGTTGATGGATCTGTTGCCGCTGATGGGCGGGAATGGTGGTGAATCCATCACCACGGCCGCCGAGGAAGAATTGGGCAACCCCATCCCTTGGGCGGATTGGTGGCGACGCTGGTGGCCCTGGGGGCTGGGGTTGTTGGGCACGGTGGTGGGGCTGGCAACCCTCTGGCAGTCGGGGTTGCCCCAATTAGCCATTGCCCAGATGATTTTGTCGCGGTGGTCTCAAGTGCCTACGGGATTGGTGATGAACCCAAATGCATCCCCTTCGGACTTGGTGGGAGTTGCGCGAGTGTTGGAGGGAAAAAAACCGGCTTCCGATCGCACCTGGGACTACAACAAGGCCATTCACGACGCAACCCAAGCGCTGGTTTGGTCTGCCAGCAGTTCTGCCTATTTTTTGCGCGGCGTGGCCTACTACAACAGCGGCAACTGGAATGCGGCGTTGGCTGACTTAAACCAGGCCTTGCAGCTCGAAGCCAGTGACGCGATCGCCCGTACCTATCTGGCGGCCACACAAGATCGCCTGGGTGATTTGCAAAGCGCTCTGGCCAGCTACGATCGAGCCATCAAAGACAATGACAGTCTGAGTGCGGCCTACCTGGGCCGAGGATTTGTGCGGTTGCAACTGAGCGATGCGAAAGGGGCGATCGCGGACTTTGACAAAGTGCTGTCTCAGCAGTCCAGTTGGTCGGCGGCTTACCGTGGCCGGGCCTTGGCCAAAATGCTGGCGGGCGACTCCGAAGGGGCGATCACCGACAGTTCCCAAGCCATCCGCTTGGATCCCAACAACGCCAGAGCCTATCAGGTGCGGGGACGTACTCACTTTGCCAGCGGCAATCTGCCCTCAGCCCTGGCCGATTTGACGGTGGCCATTCGTTTAGACAGCAAAGATCCGGAAAGCTACTACTACCGCGCCCTCACTCGCCAGGCCCTGGGGGAACCCCAAGGCACACTCAGCGATCTGAACCAGGCGATCGCCCTAGACGATCGCTATGCCATGGCCTATCAACAGCGGGGATTGGTGCAGGTGGGCTTGGGGAACCGGGCCCCGGCGGCGGCGGATTTTCGACAGGCGGCCAAGCTCTGTCTCGATCGGGGGCAACTGGATTGTTATGACGCAGCCCGCCGTGAGCTAGAGAAATTGCAGGCCATGCCTTAAGGGCTGTTCTCTAGGTTATTCTCCAACCCCCCATACCCTCATGCTGTCGATCGGGAAAATCATCGGGAACCCATGGTTCGGGCAAGCCGCCAGCCGCATCCGGCCAACCGGACTGATGGGCGCGGTGGCGGGCCTGTTGGTGGGTTGCCAAGCGCCCCCATCGCCTTCTCTGTCTTCGTCGTCCATGCCGACCGGTTCGCCCCCGGTGCAACCCTTGACGCGCATCACCCAATCCGGCGGCATTGCAATCACGCCTGATCGCCTGGCCGTCAGCACCGGTCAGGTCATCTTGGTGCCAGCCTACTCCCATGTGTATTACGGCGATCGACAGGATGAATTCCTGCTGAGCGTCACCCTCAGTATTCGCAACACCAGCCTCACGGAATCGATTGTGGTGCGATCGGTGCGCTATTACGACTCCAAAGGCAAGCTGATCAAGCAATATGCCAGCAGTGCCTTGAAGCTGCCGCCCTTAGCGAGCACGGAATTTTTCATTCCCCAAACCGATCGCAGCGGCGGTTCCAGTGCCAGTTTTGTGGTGGAGTGGGTCGCGGAGCAACAACAGGTTACGGCCCCGATCGTGGAAGCGATTATGCTCAGCACCAGTTTTCAGCAGGGCGTTTCATTCACCAGTCCTGGCCACGTGATTCAAGAGCTTTCAGCCTCACCAGCCGCCCGATCGCCCAATTCGCAGTGATGACAAGGGGGCACATTTGGTTGCACCATGGGGCGGGTTAAGCGAGCAAAATCCTGCTTTAGGAACCATGCTGCGGTCGCCGGAGCCAGGGCTGAGAGCTACGGGGATCCTAAAGATTGCAGGGAAATGAACGCGATCGCTATGCCTAAATCCTCGTCATCGGTGGCCAACAACAGGCGAGTGGCGTTCGGCTCCGGAGCCAGGGCGATCGCTTCGATTTTGTGGTTGCCCGCTTGGATCAGATTTTGCGGGCGATCGACCGGCTGCCAAGCCCATTGGCCCTCAACCCAAGTCAAAGACCCCACCCAATACAGGGCCGACTGAAAAGGGCCCCGATCGCCGCCATCGGTGGTGGCCACGCCCAACAGGCGACCATCGGCCAAATACACCAAATCCGAGAGCGATCGCTGGGTGGCCAAATTTAGGGGGCCGGTCACGGGGGCGCTGCCTTGTAGCTCGATCGCATTGCTGGCCGGGTCAAACCAACCCCAATGGAGGGTGGCGGGGCGGCCCTGGCCACCGCGATCGGCAAACAAGATCACCAGGCGATCGCCCCAGCGCACAATCTGTAGGGTTTCAATGTCGCGATCGGGTTCCGGGGTTGGGGGCAAGTTAAAAACCGCCCGAACAGTCAGTTCACCGGCCAGCGATCGGGGGTCTGGATTCAGGAAAACCTCGGCGATCGAGGAACCATTCTCCAACGCTGACAACCGATAGGCCCGTCCGCGACTGGTGACAGCCAGATAGTCTCCAGTTCCGGGAATGGCGCTGATCGCTTCGAGATCGTTGGGCAACTCAGCCCCAGCAGGCCAGGTTAGGGAAAACATGCCCCAACTGCGGCGATCATTCCACTGCAAGCGGCTGAGGCGTTTGAACAGAGCAGGATCGCTCTTGGTGTCATGCACAGCCAAGAACTGGTCGCCTCCGTCGGCCGATGGTTGGTTGACTAAGCCGCTGATGCCGGCCGATCGCTCCGTGCTGAGTTCAACCCAGGATAAATTGATCGCGTTGCGGGCTTGCAAGGGGGCCACCACCAGGCCGATCGCCCCGATGGTTACCAGCAACAGCAGCAGCCATCGGCGAATTCGGCGCACAAGGGTTTGGAGTCGGGAACGAAGCGGCGCGAGATCTGGCAGCATTCGGAGCAAAATCGACAGTGATCGATCGACTGGGGCGGCTTCCCTAGTTTGACCGATGGGCTGAAGCGGTCGCCAGCTTAGCCGACGGACTGGAAAAAGTTGATCGTGGCGTGCAGGGCTTGGGCAAACCGATCAATTTCTTCGATCGTGTTGTAGAAATACAGGCTGGCGCGGGCGCTAGAAGCAATATTCAGGGACTTATGCAGGGGCTGGGTGCAGTGGTGACCCGATCGAATGGCGATTCCCTCTTGATCCAAAAAAGAGGAGAGGTCGTGGGCGTGAATCCCATCCACGGTGAAGGCAGCCAGAGCCGCTCGGCCGGAGCCGTCCGCTTGGGGACGCGGGCCATAGATGCGCACTTTGGGAATGGCCCCGAGGCGATCGAACAGGTGACGGGTTAATTCTGCTTCATAGCGATGAATGGCATCCATCCCGATCGCGCTTAGGTAATCGATCGCCGCGCCCAGGGCGATCGCCTCGCCAATGGCCGGTGTCCCTGCTTCCAATTTGTGGGGCAAGTCCGCATAGGTCGATCGCTCCAAATCCACCTCAGCAATCATTTCCCCACCTCCCAAAAAGGGCGGCATCGATCGCAGCAATTCCAGCTTGCCATAAAGGAAGCCAATGCCCGTTGGGGCGCACATTTTGTGGCCAGAAGCCACCAGCCAATCACAATCCAGTGCTTGCACATCTAGGGCCAAGTGGGGCGCACTTTGGCAAGCATCGAGCAAGACTTTGGCTCCCACCGATCGAGCGGCGGCCACCACCTCAGCCACGGGCAAAACACAGCCTAAGGTGTTAGACACATGCACCAGGGAGACCAGTTTGGTGCGATCGGAAATCAGCGATCGCAACTGCTCCAAATCCAAAGATTCCGTGGCATCCAAGCCCACGAATTTCAGCACTGCCCCCGTGCGTTGGGCCACCAATTGCCAGGGCACTAAGTTGCTGTGGTGCTCTGCCACGGACAGGATAATTTCATCGCCCGCTTGCAGTTGGCTCATGCCCCAACTGTAGGCCACCACATTGATCGCTTCGCTGGCATTGCGTGTGAACACAATTTCCTGAAACGATCGAGCATTCACAAACTTAGCCACCTTTTCCCGCGCCGCTTCATAGGCATCCGTGGCCCGCATACTCAGGGCGTGAACCCCACGATGCACATTGGCGTTGTCCCACTCGTAATAGTGCCGTAAGGCATCAATCACCTGTCGGGGCTTTTGGGAAGTCGCCGCATTGTCCAAATACACCAGCGGCTGATCATGCACCCGTTGATCCAGGATCGGGAAGTCGGGGCGCACCTGTTGAGCGATCGAGCGGGGCAAGGTGAGGGTCATGGCACAGGGAACAGAACTAGGGGATGAAGTAGACCTGATGACCAACCGAGAGCAAGGGTGATTGGCTCGCGATCAACCGATATCAATGGCGATTGGTGAATGGCAATTGGTGAATGGCGATTAATGAGGCTCTAGCTTGCGCTGCCTGGATTAATCCGTTGGGCAATTTGGCGAGCCAAGGTCGATCGCAATGAGGCGATCGGGAGGCGATCCAAAATTTCCCCCGCAAACCCATCCAACAGGAGCGATCGAGCCGTGGCCAAATCCAAACCGCGACTGCGACAGTAAAACAGCTCCGTTTCCTCCAGTTGGCTGACCGTGGAACCGTGAGAACACTTCACGTCATCCGCAATGATCTCCAGTTGCGGCTTGGTGTCCACCCGCGCCTTGGGCGACAGCAACAAATTGCGGTTGAGCTGGGCGGCGTTGGTTTGTTGCGCATCGTGATCCACAAAAACCCGTCCATTGAAGACCGTGTGGCCCCGATCGTCCGCAATGCACTTGTGCAACTGATCGGCGGTTCCGTGGGGATGGCTCAACACCAGGGAGCTATGGGTGTCCGTTAACTGTTCACCCGTAGCCACCGACAACCCGTTCAGGATGGTTTCAGTGCCGGGGCCCGTTTGGGCAATGTCGATCGAGTGACGGGCGATCGATGCACCCTGGCTAATGGTGGTCAGGGTGTAGTGACTGTTCCAGTCCTGGGAGATGGCGGTTTTGCCGATATGGATCGCCTGCTCGCCTTCCCGTTGCAGCCGCACATGGTGCAGGGTGGCGCAATTCCCCAGCACCACTTCCATCACGCTGTTGGTGCAATAGCCGCCTTGCCCGATCGCCACATAGTCTTCAATCAGGGTGCAATGGCTGTCGCCGGCCTTGGCCAACACCAAGCAACGGGGCTGACTGATTGCCGGTTGATCTGCCGTGGCCACATACAGCAGGTGAATGGGTTTGGCCACCTGCACGCGGCGTTCCAGCTCAATCACCACGCCATCGTTCAGGCCGGCCGTATTCAGCACCGAGAAGGCATCCTGACTGCCTTGTTGGCCCAGGTGGCTCGCCAGGCGCTCCCGATCGGTCACGGCCGCCAGCGAGCCGATTGTGACACCATCGGGCAGCCCGGCCAGATTCGACAGTTCCGGCGCAAACCGACCGTTCACCACCACCACCCGCACCGACGCTTCGGGAATGGCGAATGCCGCGATCGCCTCCCGTTCAAGGGTGGTTAGCTCCGGGGCCCGAAACGCGATCGCCAACATGGGCGACAGATCCGTAAACCGCCAATCCTCATCTCGCGTCGAAGGCAACGCCATTTCCTGTGCCACAGCTTGGGCCTGCGATCGCAGCCGCTGCACCAATTCCCAATCGGTTGCCGGAGTTGCCGCCGTCACCGTGGCCAGCAAGCCTGCGTAATAGGTCGATCGCTGGGCTGCTTTGCTCGGTGCTCGATCGCCCGGCGTTGAGTTCGCCGTCAGTGCGTCCAAATCTGCCTTGTTCAAGTCCGTTAAACCACTCAAATCCACGCCCATCGTTACACCCCCACCGGCTGCAACTCGTCCACCCAGTCGTAGCCTTTGGCTTCCAATTCCAGCGCCAATTCCTTACCGCCCGTCATCACGATTTTGCCGTCGTACATGACATGGACATAATCCGGCACGATGTAGTCCAGCAGCCGTTGGTAGTGGGTAATCACCAGCATCGCATTCTTTTCGTTTGCCAGTTGATTCACCCCCTCGGCCACAATCCGCAGGGCATCAATATCCAAGCCGGAATCCGTTTCATCCAACACAGCCAAGGTGGGTTCGAGCAGCGCCATTTGCAGGATTTCGTTGCGCTTTTTCTCGCCGCCCGAGAAGCCTTGATTCACGCTGCGATCGAGGAAGGACGCATCCATCTGCACCACTTGCAGGCGATCGCGCACCACATCCTCAAAATCAAAGGGATCCACTTCCTCCAATCCCTGGTGTTTGCGGCGGGCATTGTAGGACGCACGCAGAAAATCCAAGTTGGAAACCCCGGGAATTTCTACCGGGTATTGGAAGGCTAAGAACACCCCCGATCGGGCCCGTTCTTCCGCTTCCAATTCCAAGAGATTTTGTCCTTCAAAGACCACCTCGCCACCGGTCACCTCGTAGGCCGGATGTCCTGCCAAAATTTTGGAAAATGTACTTTTTCCGGAGCCGTTGCGACCCATGATCGCGTGAATTTCGCCGGCCTTAATTTCCAGGTTTAAGCCCTTCAAAATTGGCGTGTCATTCACATTGGCGGTGAGGTTTTTGACCGAAAGAACGGTCGGCGCATTATCAACAATCATCGTGGACTTTCAACCCTCAAAAACAGGCTTCCAATTCAACAAATAAGCTCAACAAATAAGCTCAACAAACAGGTTCAACAAGCAAGGGACTTAGAGCCTGTCGTCATTTTCCTCGCCGTAGGGGTTGGGTCTCCCAACCCTAACCCGGGCGATCGCCCTAACCTTGTCCACCCCTGGGAACACCCAAGGATCACGGGAACTGGGCGGGGAGACCCCGCCCCTACGACTGATCGGTTGGGAGAACGAGGTCATCGGGGTTTCAGGCGATTGGACGACACACCTTAAGCCCCTTGTTTCCAATCCCGATCGGCCCAGTACCGTTAGCCCACCGAGCCTTCCAACTTCAGGCTAAGGAGTTTGTCGGCTTCCACCGCAAATTCCATGGGCAACTGGTTAAACACATCCTTACAGAAGCCCGAAATCATCATTGAAACGGCATCTTCGGCAGAAATGCCCCGTTGCGCCAAATAAAACAGTTGGTCTTCGCCAATTTTGGACGTGGTGGCTTCGTGCTCCACCCTGGCCAACTCGTTCTGCACTTGAATGTAGGGATAGGTGTTGGCTTGGGCATTGCTGCCAATCAACATCGAATCGCATTGGGAATAGTTGCGCGCCCCATCGGCATTGGGCCCCACTTTCACCAGGCCGCGGTAGCTGTTTTTGGACTTGCCCGCCGAAATGCCCTTGGAGACGATCGTGCTGCGGGTGTTTTTGCCGATATGCACCATCTTCGTGCCAGTGTCGGCCTGTTGACAGTTATTGGTGAGGGCAACGGAATAGAACTCCCCGATCGAGTTATCACCCACCAGCACGCAACTGGGATATTTCCAAGTAATGGCTGATCCCGTTTCCACCTGTGTCCAAGAAATCTTGGAATTCCTGCCTTTGCAGAGGCCGCGCTTGGTCACGAAATTATAAATTCCGCCCTTCCCGTTCACATCCCCGGCATACCAGTTTTGCACCGTGGAATATTTGATGCTGGCATTGTCCAGGGCCACCAATTCCACCACCGCCGCATGGAGTTGGTTGCTGTCATACATGGGAGCCGTGCAACCTTCCAAATAGCTGACGGAGCTACCTTCTTCAGCCACAATCAACGTCCGCTCAAACTGACCGGAATCCCCGTTGTTGATGCGGAAGTAGGTGGACAATTCCATGGGGCATTCAACGCCCTTGGGAATGTAGACAAAGGAGCCATCGCTAAACACAGCGGAGTTGAGGGCCGCAAAGTAGTTATCCGCGATCGGGACAACGCTGCCCAAGTATTTTTTAACCAGCTCCGGATGCTCCTTGAGGGCCTCAGAAATGGAGCAGAAAATCACCCCATGCTCTGCGAGCTTTTCGCGGAAAGTGGTGGCCACGGAAACGCTGTCAAAGATGGCATCCACCGCCACATTAGCCAGCCGCTTTTGCTCCGAAAGGGGAATCCCCAACTTTTCGAAGGTTTCGAGCAGAGTTGGATCAACTTCATCTAGGCTCTGCTTCTTTTGCGCTTGCTTCGGAGCAGAGTAGTAAATGATGTCTTGGTAGTTGATCGAGGGATAGTTCACATCGGGCCAGGTCGGCTCCGTCATCTTCAGCCACTGGCGGTAGGCCCGCAGCCGAAATTCCAGCATGAACTCTGGCTCGTTTTTCTTGGCCGAAATGGCGTAGATTGTCTCTTCACTCAGACCCCGAGGCAGGGTATCTGACTCGATGTCGGTGACGAAGCCGTACTTATAGGGTTGGTTAACGAGGGTGCTGACGGATGCGCTCATGGCTCGTGGGGACTGGCGTTCTTCTCGGAGGGGGCGGGGGCCATCGGCGGAATGGACGATCGCACCTTTGGCTACCGGGGCGATCGAACGGATTGTAACCACTCACCGCGCGGAAAGTCGCGGGAGTAGGGAGCGCTAGCGCATGTTCAGGATTTCGTCGAGGCCGATTTCCTGCTTCTCGCCCCGGAAGTCATTGTCAGGGGTTAGAAACAACATGCAGTGACATTCATAGCGCTCGCGCATGGGCACGCAAGGACAGTTCCAATAGGCAGCAGCCACTTCGGCTTCCTTGTCTTCGTAGTGCCGACAGGGGCAAAGGGGCGAGCCGAGTTCGTCCTTGTGGCGGGCGAGACCTTCGATCACGACAGCGGTCACGCCCGGATCAGCGCAAAAGTAAGTGCCGGTACGTTTGGCATAGCTTTCAGCGAACTTCCGAACTGCATCAAGGCTCTTTTCGCTGGCGTGGGTCGTTGCATTGTCCATGTCGGCGGGTCTCTAGAAATTAACGGTGGGGTTTGTATAATGACCTTGATTGCTAAAACAACTTGATTGTTGCGTAATCATCTTTAGCGTACTTTAGCAACGCAAAAGTTGTCAAAGCCTGAGCGATCGAGGCCAGAATATAACAATAGGCTGTTTTCTTAACCGGTTGTTTTGAACGGGCCGATTCACGGTCGATCGACTGGCTGCCGCTGCCGAATGCTGCCCAATCCACGATCCACGGTCTGAGCGAATGAGTGCTCTTCAGCAAGCGTCCACGAAGCATGACATTTTGAAATACCTCCTCCAGCAGGGAGAAGCCACGGCCCAACGGCTGGCGGAGGCGCTGGGCATCAGTCCACAGGCCACCCGTCGGCACCTGAAGGATCTCGAAAGCGAGGGGCTGATCCTGCACGAGGCAGCCAGGGGCGGCACGGGTCGTCCCCAGCACCTTTACCGGTTGAGTCCGGCGGGGCGATCGCAATTTCCCGACAACTACGATGAATTTGCCGTGGATTTGCTCCACACCCTGACCGAAACGATCGGGAATGACCAAGTGCAGTCCCTGCTGCGCCAACAGTGGGTGCGCAAGGCGTTGGACTACCGCCGACATCTGGGCGCGGGTAATTTGCGCGATCGGGTGGCTCGGTTGGTGGACTTGCGCCGCGCCGAGGGCTACATGGCCGAGTGGGAAGCGATCGAGCCGGAAGCCGACGGCCACCCGCGCTACTTGCTGGTGGAACACAACTGCGCCATTTCCACCGTGGCCGAGTCCTATCCCGGCGTTTGTGCCCATGAGTTGGAAATGTTCGCGATCGCCCTTCAGGGCTGCAAGGTGGAGCGCACCCACTGGATTGTGGGCGGTGAGCACCGTTGTGGCTACTCCATCCAAGAGTCGGAAACCACCCCCGCCCCTGCGACCCGCACCAACTAGGCTTGCCCCACTCGGCCCCACAACCATAGGGGTGCAACAGAAGGGGCGATTGAGGGGAGCGATCGGGTCAGCAATCGGGCTAAGGTTAACTAGCGGGGGGTTGTCGATTGCAGCACGCCTGTTCAACTCCGCCTGTTAATCCCACCCATTCCAGCCCGCCCATTGCCTCTCGGGCGCTGTCTCCCAAATCTGGGTGAACCGAGCCGAGCGATCGCGATGGAAACCATCCGCCTCGATGCCTATGCCGCTGCACAATCCTATGAATCCTCAGGGTTTGGAGTTTTTGACCCCGGAAGAGTCTGCAAAGGTCGATGCGGCTCTGTTGTCTCAGCCCGAAAAGTTTTTAACGCGGTTGACCCTCTCGTCTTTGAAACTGCTGCGCTACATTGCCGAGGATGAGGGTGTGGCGATCGAAGCATTAACCCATGATCAGGTGATTGCTTGGTTTGAGCGCGATGCCAAGCGCAAGCGTGAGCAGGGAATTGATGCGACAGTGCTGAAGTGGGATGTTTAAATAGGTTTACAGACCTGTTTTAGCGGGTCTGTTTTTGATAGATTTTGGGTCTAATTTCCCTTTGAATTGCCTTGCAATTTCCCTTTTAGCTTCAATTTCAATTTCAACTCTAATTTCGACTCTAATTTCGACTCTAATTCCCGATTCACAACAACACCATGCTTGACTGGCTCCACACCCTTCTGGGTCACGATCATCACGCCCTGTCCCAATCGATTCAAGCAAGTTGGCAGTTTGGGTTTTCTGCCTTGCAAACCAGCCCTGCCAGTGAATTTTCACGGGGTTATTGTGTTCAAATCTGTGCCTTTCTGGTACCGGCCAATTTGTTGGCGACGATTCAAGCATTGGTGATGATGGTGATCGATCGCCCCCTGCGCGATCGATTGGTGATTGGTTTGGTCGGCAGTGTTTACGCCACCTTGATGGTGTTGCATGTGGCGACCTGGTTTGCGGTGGGCGTGGTAATGGCTCCGACCTATGTGTTGCTGTCGTTGGCGGTGGTTTGCTTGGTGATGAATGGGGCAATCATTGGAAAAGCAGTCCGATCGAGATCAAACTTGAGCAGCTCCGTCGCCGCTTCGGCCCCAGCTCTCTAGAACTGCACCCTTAAGACTGCCAAGACTGCACCAATCAAACTGCACCAATAAGACTGAACCAATCAAACTGCACCAATCGATACCCATTGATAAAGACCAGAAGAGATGCTTTTTGAATAGGCACAAGTTCAAACCGATCACCATCCTTAAAGGATCAACCCAAAGAAGCTCAAAAGGTCAACCCAAAAAGCAGACAAGGGGCTTAAGCCCCTTGCCCCCATCATCTTGTCAGCCCACAATCTTGCTGTGGAAGAATCAGGGCTGTCATCAATTGAATGAACCCAGATCAGCTTGACCTAGATCAAACCTAGATCAGCTTGATGGCCCGCAGGGTGAACATCATGCCCGCTGCCACGCCCAACATGCCGCCAAAGAAGATGAAATAAGTAATTACGCCAGACATGGGCCAAGCCTCCCAATGGATTCTGAAAAATGGGTTAGTCCCTAACCATTGAACCATCCCGCGCTAAAATACGGCCCGCTCTGGTTTTTTGCCGTTCGTTCACTGTTGCTGGCGCAATTGCGCTTTGGGTTATGGCCGCTACGATTCGCGTAAATTTGCCCCAAAATGCCTACGACATCGCGATCGGGGCGGGCTTGCTCGATCATGTGGGCGATTGGATGCGCGAGCGATCGACCCAAACCAATCCCAAGGTTTTGTTGGTCTCAAACCCGCAAATTTTCAAGCGCTATGGCGATCGGGTGATCACATCCCTACAGGCGGCGGGGTACCAAGTTCAAAGCTGCATTTTGCCCGCTGGTGAGCGGTACAAAACCCCCAACTCTCTCCAAAAAATTTACGATGCGGCGCTCGATTTTCGCTTGGAGCGATCGAGCGTCATGTTGGCGCTGGGCGGCGGAGTGATTGGCGATATGACCGGGTTTGCGGCCGCCACTTGGTTGCGGGGCATTGCCTTTGTTCAAGTGCCCACTTCGCTGTTGGCCATGGTGGATGCCGCGATCGGGGGCAAAACCGGCATTAACCATCCCCGAGGCAAAAATCTGATTGGGGCGTTTCACCAACCGAGGCTGGTGTTGATTGATCCCGAGGTGCTGGCCACCCTGCCGGTGCGGGAATTGCGGGCGGGCATGGCGGAGGTGATTAAATACGGCATTATCTGGGATCCAGACCTGTTCGATCGGCTGGAAGCGGCCCCGCGCCTCGATCGCTTTGCTGCCATTCAACCCCTGTTGGGCGAAATTTTGCAACGATCCTGCCAAGCCAAGGCCGATGTGGTGGCCCAAGACGAAAAGGAAGGGGGCTTGCGGGCCATCCTCAACTATGGCCACACGATCGGCCACGCGATCGAGTCATTGACCAACTACCGCTTGGTGAACCACGGGGAAGCCGTGGCGATCGGGATGGTGGCGGCGGCCGAGTTGGCGGCCAAGATGGGCCTGTGGGATGGGGCCAACTGTGCCCGACAACTGGCGGTGATTCAAAAAACGGCCCTGCCCGATCGCGTGCCGGCCAGCCTGGATCCGGAAGCGATCGCTGACTCCTTGCTGTTAGATAAAAAAGTCAAAGACGGCAAAGTTCGCTTCATCTTGCCCACTCGGATCGGAGCCGTTGAAATGGTTGATCAAGTGCCCGCCGATGTTTTGTACCCAGTGCTGCGAGCCTTACAGGGTTAACAGCGGGGCCCCTGAGCACCGGTCTCTGGCTGGATGCTGGCTTTTCCCGGGTTCGGTCAGTGTTCGGCCAAATGTAGTAGACTCTGCCTGACGCGGGTTCTCGTTGCATTCTGAAACGTTGGTAGCCCCATGTTCCCGTATTTGTTTCATTTCATTGCGTTTCTGGCGGCGGCGGCCATTGTGATGTGGACAACGCCGATCGTCCGGGCTGCGGGCCTCAAAACTGGGCGCTTTGATCTCCCCAACGAGCGTAAAATGCACGATCGCCCCATGGTTCGACTAGGGGGAATTTCGATCTTTTGCGGCGCGATCGCAGCCCTCGGTCTGGTGTGGTGGCTGGGCGGCTTTGAAACCGCCAGTTCCCACAAAATCAATGAAATTATTGGTGTTTTAGGGGGCGGGATCGCCTTTTTTGCGATCGGGCTTGCGGATGACCTCTATGGCCTTTCTCCCTTCACGCGCCTGGCCATTCAAACCGCCGTCGCCACCGTCTGTTGGCATGTGGGCGTTAGCATTGATTTCCTCACAATTCCTGGCTTGGGCCTGGTGCAATTGGGCTGGCTGAGCTTGCCCATCACCGTTCTCTGGTTAGTGGGCATGGTAAACGCCATCAACTGGATTGACGGTCTGGATGGTCTGGCGGCCGGCGTTTCCGGCATTTCCGCCACCGTCATGATGTTTGTGGCTCTGTTTATGAACCAGCCGGCCGTGGGCCTGATTGCCGCGGCCTTGGCGGGCGCGGCCCTCGGATTTTTGCGCTACAACTTCAACCCTGCCCAAATTTTTATGGGAGACGGGGGAGCCTATTTTATGGGCTTCGTGCTGGCGGGGGTAGGGGCGATCGGCCTGGTGAAGGTGACCGCCGTAACTTCTGTGCTGCTGCCTTACCTGATTCTGGCGGTTCCGTTGTTGGATATGTCGGCGGTCATTCTCGATCGCCTGCGCAACGGTAAGCTGCCTTGGATTGCTGACAAGCGACACTTACACCACCGCCTTTTGGATGCCGGCTTGTCCCATCGGGCGGCCGTTTTGTTTATTTATGCCCTGACCCTGTGGGTGGGAACCCTGGCTCTGGCTTTTTCCGGAATGCCCAGCGGTCTTGGCTATGCCCTCGCGGCTACTGCCGTTTTGAGCTACATGGGCTGGCAAGTTTGGCGACAGGCCAAAAACCCCTCCTAGGACTGACCAGATGGATCCGATCGCCCTACTGATTGGGCTGGGGCTGGGCGGAGCGATCGGCTGGTGGGGGCGTGCTGCTTGGCGATCACCCAAACCCGATTCATCGCCCTCCTTGGATCAGCTTCAGCATTACCTGTGGCAGTGGCACGATCGCCACGCCCAATCCTTGGATCTGTCACTCGATCGACAGACAACCCTAGAACAACACTTGCAAACCTTGGGCGATCGATTAGGGGCGATCGAGCAACAGCTCAACACCTTGCCCGCCTTCCCGATCAACCCCGAACCCGCCCCCCTAGCCTCAGCGCTCGGGTTCGACTACCTGCCCCTCAACGACCTACTCGGCAATGGACGATGGCAAGCCGCCGACACCGCCACCCGAGACTATTTGCTAGCGGCCCTGGGCAAATCAACCCGGGATCCCCTCACCCCCGACGATCTCCAGAACCTGCCGCTCACGGACTTAGCCACCATCAACCAGCTTTGGACCTATTGGAGCGGTGGTCGGTTTGGTTGGACAGCCCAACAGGTCGCCTGGCAGGCCGCCCAAGGTGACTATGGGCAATTTTGCGATCGGGTCGGTTGGCGCAAAGGCGAATCCTGGTGCTACGCTGACGAGCTTTCCTTCCGTGACAATGCACCCATCGGCCATTTGCCCACCATTGTTTGGACAAAACGCGCCTGCTATGGCCTAGGAGCCGTTCCCGTGTCGAGCCTGTTGGCCGCCCTGCTCGATCGCCTGGCTCAGGCCGATCGCTGAGGAGACTAGGCACTCAGACAGCTAATGGTCTTGGTCGCCAACCCCATCGTCAAAACCCCCTAAAGACCAAAGTTTCTAGGTATAAAAACTTATTCGCTTAGACAATTAAATCTGTAGCAATGACCCTTCTCCTCAATTGTCGAATCAAAAATTGTTGCATCAAAAACAGTGGCAATTCAAAGCAGCTCAAGAATTGCCACGGGGGCTTGCAGTCCGTAACTATCAATGCTGCCCTAGTGGGTTGATAAAAATCACTAATTGAGTGATTGGTATCCGATTACCATCCCAACAGAGCCAAATTATGCTTCATTTCGAAAAATAGAACATAGCTATCAGGCATCAAAGATTTTTCAATAAAAATATTGACCGTAGAGCGATTTTTAAGCGATCACGAGGGATTCCTTTGGCGTAGATTAAAAAAAGCTAAATTGCACATCCCCGTTGCTCTTGAGCAATACAAAACTTAATGATTAGAAATCATGATTATTTGCTTAATGAACTGTGATGGCAAGCTGGCTTCAATCGTTCAATACACAAAGCCTGGAATGCTGAAGCATTTCATCTCTGTCATGTTGATCCCATGTTTAGCTTTTCAATCTTGATAGTCAGCACTGACTGCTTATGACTGTGACAAACCTAATTCGATTTAACAATTTACGGGGCGATATATTTGGCGGTGTTACTGCCGCAATCGTTTCGTTGCCCTTAGCCCTGGCTTTCGGTGTGGCCTCGGGTATTGGCCCGATCGGAGGCCTCTATGGTGCGATCTGTGTGGGCTTTTTTGCAGCCCTCTTTGGCGGCACTCCAACCCTAATTTCAGAACCAACGGGGCCCATGACGGTGGTCATGACCTCGGTTGTGGCAGGACTAACAGCCCAAAACCCTGAAAATGGGTTAGCCATGGCCTTTACAGTGGTGATGTTAGCCGGTTTATTCCAAATTATTTTTGGGATTTTTAGGCTCGGAAAATATGTCACCCTGATGCCCTACAGCGTCATTTCAGGCTTCATGTCTGGGATTGGGGTTATCTTAATCATTTTGCAAATCCCCCCTTTCTTGGGCCAAGCCGCTCCGAAGGGTGGGGTGCTGGGAACGGTGCTGGCGATTCCTGAGCTATTGAGCAAAATGGCTCCTGCAGAGGCCATTCTAGGGGCCCTGACGCTGGCGATCATTTTCTTGATGCCCAAAAAGCTGAAGAAGCTTGTACCGCCGCAGTTGGTCGCGTTGGTCGTTGGCACGGTCATTTCATTGACGGTGTTTAAAGACGCGGAAATTCGCCGCATCATTGATGTGGGGCAAATTCCGATGGGCTTGCCGCAATTGCGTTTGCCAATGTTCACCCCAGATCAACTCACAACCATGCTGGTGGATGGTGTGATGTTGGGAATGCTGGGCTGCATTGACACGTTGCTAACGGCGGTGGTCGCTGATAGTTTGACCCGGACAGAACACAAGTCTGATCAGGAATTGATTGGCCAAGGTATTGGCAATATTGTTTCCGGCCTATGCGGTGGTTTACCCGGCGCAGGGGCAACGATGGGCACGGTGGTGAACATCCAAACCGGGGCAACCACGGCGGTCTCAGGCCTGACAAGGGCCCTGGTGCTGTTGGTGGTTGTGCTGGGGGCAGCTCGCTTCACGGAGCCGGTACCGATGGCGGTGCTGGCAGGGATTGCCCTGAAAGTGGGGATCGACATTTTGGACTGGAGCTTCCTGAAGCGATCGCACGTGGTGTCCGTCAAAGGCTCGCTGATTATGTACGGCGTGCTGCTGTTGACCGTGTTTGTAGATCTGATTGTGGCTGTGGGCGTGGGTGTGTTTATCGCCAATATCTTGACGATCGAGCGCCTGAGCACCCTGCAATCACAGGAGGTGAAGTTAATCACAGACACCGATGATGATGTGCGCCTAACGGACGAACAAAAGCGGTTGTTGGATCGGGGCCGGGGCCGAGTCCTGCTGTTCTATCTCAGTGGGCCGATGATCTTTGGCTTATCCAAAGCGATCGCTCGGGAGCATAACGCCATGCGTGAGGGAGATGCGTTGGTGATGGATCTCAGCGATGTGCCTTTGCTGGGGGTAACGGCTTCTTTGGCGATCGAGAATGCAATCCGCGATGCCCATGATCGAGGCTTGCAGATCTATATCGTCGGAGCCAGCGAGAAGATCCAGCGTCGCTTGCAACGGTTGGGCCTGATGGATCTGGTCTCGGCGGAACATCTGATCGACGATCGAACCGTAGCCCTCAAAGCTGCCGTTGCCTCAGTTCAGCGCCCTGAGCCGGCTTTAGCCTAAGTTTGGCCGGAATCGCTAGGCGAGGAAAAACAGCAATTCCCCGATCTCCCCCTGCTTTTCCAGCCCACTCAGTCCCCATGAGCCGTTCATGATTCGTGGGCAGACCCACCACCTGCCCGCCCTTAGCTCCCAGTTGGAGTGATTGTTCTTAAACTTCGCAACCAAATCCATGTTCTTACAGGAAACCCTGGCGGCTTTCATCACGCGGATGGATGGCATCGCTCCAAGTAATTTTGTTCCCCTGTTTGCGCCCCTGTTGGCCACCGCCGAAGCCGAGAACGCCCCGATCGTTTTGGCTGGCGTGCTGTTGTCTTTGGTGATCATTTATTTGTCCAGCAAACTTGGCTCAGAAGTTGCCAAGCGGCTGGACTTTCCCCCCGTTTTGGGCGAATTAGTTGCCGGGGTGATCGTCGGGGTGTCGGCATTGCACCTGATCGTGTTCCCGGAAGGGGGCTTGACGGCCAATGACTCGATCGTGATGCAGGCCCTCAGCCTGATTAACACCCTCACGCCCGAAGCCGTCACGGATATCTTCAGCTCCCAAAGCGAAGTCATTTCCGTGCTGGCGGAATTGGGCGTGATTGTGTTGCTGTTTGAAATCGGTTTGGAGTCCGACCTCCGGCAACTCAAAGAAGTGGGCATTCAGGCCACCGTTGTGGCCTGCGTGGGAGTCGTGGTTCCCTTCGTTGCAGGCACTGCGGGGCTGATGACCATTTTTGGTGTGCCCGCCATTCCTGCCATCTTTGCGGGCGCGGCCCTCACCGCCACCAGCATCGGGATTACCTCCAAAGTCCTGTCAGAGTTGAACCAACTCAAATCCAAGGAAGGACAAATCATCGTCGGCGCGGCGGTGATTGATGACGTGCTGGGGATTGTGGTTTTGGCCGTGGTGGCCAGCCTGGCCAAGACCGGTGAAATTGACACCGGCAACGTGATCTATTTGATTGTTAGCTCCACGGTGTTTCTGTTTGGCTCCATTTTCCTGGGCGGTGTATTCAACAAGTTTTTTGTGAAGACCGTCGAAGCACTGAAAACACGCGGCAATGTTGTGATTCCGGCCTTTATTTTTGCCTTCTTCATGGCGTTTTTAGGCAACGCAATTCATTTGGAAGCCATCTTGGGAGCCTTTGCGGCCGGGTTGGTGTTGGATGAAAGCGATGCCCGCAATGAGTTGGATGAGTTGGTGAAGCCGATCGCAGATTTGCTGGTGCCCATTTTCTTTGTGACGGTCGGGGCCCGCGCCGATTTGGGTGTGCTGAATCCGGCAGTTCCCGAAAACCGGGCCGGCCTGCTGATTGCCGTGTTCTTGGTGGCTGTGGCGATCGTGGGCAAGTTGGTGACCGGCTGGGCCGTGTTTGGGCAACCGGGCATTAACCGCTTGGCGATCGGGGTGGGCATGATTCCCCGGGGCGAAGTGGGCCTGGTGTTTGCGGGCATTGGTTCCGCCAGCGGTGTGCTGAGCAAGCCTCTGGAAGTATCGATCATCATCATGGTGATCTTGACCACCTTCCTGGCTCCGCCGTTCTTGCGGGTGGCCTTTGGGCAGCAGGAATCGAGCACCAGCGAATCAACCCCCTAGGGCCTTTTCCAGTAATTCGTCCAGTTCTCGAAATTCTCTAGGCAACAATTGCCCCTGATCGCACCGCTGATCCCGATCGATTGCAATTGATTGCTCATCATCCAACGGGATCACCGTCGGGGGCCTTGGCTCCCGATTTTTTTTGCTTCGCCTTGGCTTTTCTATTGGCATTTTGGGCCCACGATTGGGGCGATCGGGAACTGAGGAACCCCTCACTTTTCCCAAAATCTGGTAGATTCAGGCAGTCGAACAATGAGTCCTAAGCCGTTATGACCTATTGCCTTGGCATTATTACCCAGGAAGGATTGGTGATGGCCGCCGATTCGCGCACCAATGCCGGTGTTGATAATGTTTCCACTTATAAGAAGTTATTTGACTTTTCCTTACCGGGCGATCGAGTCGTTGTTGTTTGCACCTCCGGGAATTTATCGCTCACCCAATCTGTTATTAGCCATCTTGAACAGGATTTAAAAAATCAAGCCAGCATCACGCTCCACTCCCTCACCAGCATGTATGATCTGGCCCATTATGTGGGTCAAACCCTCCGAAAAATTCACCAAGAACATGCCGAGTGGCTCCGCAAAGACAATGTGGATTTTTCGGGGAACCTGCTCTTGGGGGGGCAAATTCGTGATGAAGGCCCCCAGCTATTTTTAATTTATAACCAAGGCAATTTTATCCATGCCACTGTGGAAACCCCATTTCTGCAAATTGGGGAAACTAAGTATGGAAAGCCCATTCTCGATCGCACCGTTAGCTTCAACACGCCCCTCAACTCAGCAGCAAAGTGTGCGTTGCTTTCCCTAGACTCCACCATGAAATCCAATATTTCCGTTGGCCCCCCGATCAACATGGTGATGTATCGCAAAGACTCCTTTGAAATTCGCCATCGGCTGCGGCTACCAGCGGGCGATCCTTACCTAGCCAAAGTAGGTCAAGAATGGGCTGCTTCTTTGCGCAAGGCCTTTGATCAAATGCCCGATCTGGAGTGGGAATATACCAACTAATCACGATTCATTTCACGATTCATTGAAAACAAGGGGCTTGAAGCCCCTTGCTCCCAAGACTGCTGACCCTTCATTTAAAGATCAACCCTTCTCAAGGATCAGTCCTTTTAAGAATCAAATTTTCAACGTTAAGCGCTGGGAAATTGGTTGCGAATCACCACCTCTGAAAGGGGCAATTGGCCACCCCGCTCCCGCGCCGGTTGCACGGCCTTGCCTACCGTAATCATCATGCCAATCACATGATCGGCCGGTAGCTGAATAATGTCAGCAACCGCCTGGGGATCAAAACCAATCATCGGACAGGTATCGTAGCCCATGGCTTTGGCGGCCAGCATCAAAGTTTGGGCCGCAATCCCACAGGAACGCATGGCTTCATCCCGTTGCAGGGCCTCGCTTCCCTCATAGAACTGAATAATCATCGGCACCAGTTGTTGGCGAACCGCTTCGGGGGCGTTTTGCCAATAGCGTTCCGGTTGCTGTTGCCAAGCATTCAAGTTTCCACACAACAACACCAACAGGGACGCATCGGTCACTTGGGCTTGATTCCAAGAGGCAGCCCGAATTTGTTGGCGCAGTTCGGGATCATCCACAATCACAAATCGCCAATTTTGGATATTGAACGATGTGGGCGACAGCAACACATGCTCCATCAGGGTCTGAATTTCCGATTCAGACATTTGATGATTGGGGTCGTAATGCTTGACGGCGCGACGTTGCTGAATAGCAGTCAGGGTATCCATGAGCTGTCCTGAATGGGGTGAATCGACTCAATTTAAGGGAAAGCTGCGGGTCGCCAAGGCTACGGGCCGCCTCT
The DNA here is from genome assembly GCF_043235035.1 of Limnothrix redekei LRLZ20PSL1. Taxonomy (NCBI): domain Bacteria; kingdom Bacillati; phylum Cyanobacteriota; class Cyanophyceae; order Pseudanabaenales; family Pseudanabaenaceae; genus Limnothrix; species Limnothrix redekei. The sequence continues at coordinate 190,031 of NZ_JAZAQF010000086.1, forward strand.
TAGCAACTTTGGCCCAAGCTCAGGGTGGGGAAATCAAATCAGGGAACGAAACCGACGAAAATTTCTCCTCACCCTGCGTTAAGTTTAGTAACATTGCCCGCAACTGCGACGACTAGGAGAAACACCGTGAATCTGATTCCCGAAGACATTAAGCCCTATCTGAATTTGTTTCACCCGATTTTGATGTGGGTGTTGTTGGGTCTGACGGTTTATGCGCTGTATTTGGGAGTCCAGGCCCGTCGGACTCGGACAGCGGAGGCGGAGGTGCGCAAGGAGCTGATTAAGGGGAAGTTTGCTAATCGTCACTACCAAATCGGCTCGTTGATTTTGGCGCTGATGGTGTTGGGGACGATCGGGGGGATGGCAGCGACCTATATCAATAACAACAAGCTATTTGTGGGGCCACACCTGTTGGCAGGCTTGGGGATGACGGGGCTGATTGCTGTGTCGGCGGCCCTTTCACCGTTGATGCAGAAGGGTCAAGATTGGGCCCGCTATGCCCACATTGGTTTGAATGTGGCAATTGTGGGACTGTTTGGCTGGCAGGCGGTTTCGGGAATGGATATTTTCCAGCGCATTTTGCAGAATTTTTAGGCGCAGGTTGCTGACCCCATGGTCTAGTTGAGCAACTTCGGTTGTTTACCTAGAACCAGAATCCCCGCCCTTTCAGGACAGGGAGGATGTCAAGAAAAGCCTTATGGATCCTGTGTAGGCGGCCGGTGCGATCGCGCCGGTTTTTTTGGGCCCCTGCTGCGGGGCCGATCGAGACCGGGTGGCTACCAATTTGGAGGCCGGCTCCCCCCTGCCCGTCCGGGCGATCGCAACGTTACCATGGCCAAATTGGGCCCAAACTTGCGCCACCTACGTTTAAGGGCGTTTAAGGGCGATCGCCTCGCCCGGGGCCGCAGCACCTTCATCCGTTGTTAATACAGCATCGATATCAACCATGCCACAGACGTTTTATGTGAACCCGACCAGCGGTAATGACAGCGCTGATGGATCCCAGGGTGCGCCGCTGAAGACCATTGCGGCGGCCCTGCGCAAAACCCAAGCGGGCGATCGGGTGCAACTGGCTGCGGGAACTTACAGCAGCACCAGCGGCGAAGAATTTCCGCTGACGGTTCCTTCGGGGGTGACCGTGGTGGGCAACGAAGGCACGAAGGGCAGCGGCATTCTGGTGCGGGGCAGTGGTCGCTACGTTAGCCCCACCTTTGCGGGCCAAAATGTCCTTTTTCTATTGACGGATGATGCCCACTTGCGGGGGGTGACGGCCACCAATCCAGAAACTCGGGGAACGGCGGCTTGGGTGGAGTCGGCTCGCCCCACGATCGCCAACAATACCTTTGTGAACTCCAACCGGGAAGGGGTGTTCGTCAGCGGTTCCAGTGCACCCCTGGTGGAAGGGAATTTGTTTGAAACCAACTCCGGTAATGGCTTGTCGATCGACCGGAACTCCAGCGGCACGATTCGTGGCAACACTTTCCGGAATACGGGATTTGGGATTGCGGTGGGGGGCAACGCCAGCCCCACGATCAGTGGCAATGTAATTACGGGGAACCGTAGCGGTGTGGTGGCTTCCCAAACGGCCCGCCCCATTTTGCGCAACAACACGATCGAGAACAACCGGGATGACGGTCTGACGGTCATTAATCAGGCCCTGCCGGACTTGGGCAGCACTGGCCAGCCGGGCAATAATGTGTTTCGTGCTAACGGTAAGTACGACATCCAAAACGCCACCACGAACACGATCGTGGCCGTTGGGAACCAGATTGGCACGGTGTTGGGATCTGTGTCCTCGTCCGGTTCGGTGTCGCCCTCGCCTACGCCCGTGCCAATTCCGTCGCCGGATCCCTCGCCCACGCCAACCCCCACACCAACTCCCACGCCGGTTCCCGTGCCCACCCCGATCGATGATCTGAAGGGCCATTGGGCAGAGGCGTTCATTCGGGCTTTGATCAGCCAGGGGGTGGTGAAGGGGTTTGAGGATGGCTCTTTCCGGCCCAATAACAAGTTGACACGGGCGGAATATGCGGCGCTGGTGGTGAAGGCGTTTGATCGTCCGCTGGTCAAGCCTTCGATTGGTTTTAGCGATGTGCCAGCGGGCTTTTGGGCGATCGGGGCGATCGCCAAGGCCAGCCAAATGGGCTTCATTTCTGGTTTCCCCGACAACAGCTTCCGCCCGGGCCAGAACTTGACCCGCACCCAAGCCCTGTTATCAATCACCAATGGCTTGGGCCTATCGGGTGGATCGCTGAATCTGTTGGGGAATTTTGCCGATCGCGCGCAAATTCCCAGCTACGCCACCAACCCGATCGCGACGGCCACCGCCAATCGCTTGGTGGTGAATTATCCCCAACTGAACGCCCTGCGTCCCCTAGAAGACATCACCCGCGCCGAAGTGGCCGCTTTGATTTATCAAGCGCGGGTGTTGCTGAACCAAGCCTCGGCCCTCACATCGCCCTACATCGTGCAGCCCGATACAAAGCTGCCGGCCTTTACGGACACGCGCAACCACTGGGCAGAACCGTTCATCGAGGCCTTGGCAAATCGGGGGTTAATGGGAGGCTTCCCCGATGGATCCTTCCGTCCCGATGCCACCATGACGCGCGCCCAGTTTGCCAGCGCGATCGCCAAGGTCTTTAATCCACCGGCCGAGCGACCGGGCAAAACTTTTACGGATGTGAATTCCAGCTTCTGGGGCCATGCGGCGATCCAACAGACCTACCGGGCGGGCTTCATGTCTGGCACGTCGGAAACCACCTTCAGCCCCGATGCCACGTTGCAAAAGGTGCAAATTGCCGTGGCCCTGGCCAGTGGCTTGGATTGGCCGGACGGCACGGAGGCAGATTTGGCTTCCTTGAGCGATCGAGAAGCGGTGGCCAAGTGGGCCCGGCCCAAGGTGGCGGCTGTTTTGAAGCGCAAGGCGTTGGTGAGTTACCCCAGTGCCAACACCTTTGCTCCCGAGCGGTTTGCAACGCGGGCGGAGGTGGCGGCCATGTTGTATCAGGCTCTGCGCGATCGGGATGGATCTTTAGCGGCTATTAATTCTCCCTACGTTCTTTCGGCTTAGAGCGATGGTGGGGGAATTGGGGATCGATCGGGAGCCGATCGGGGCTTGATGGGGAGTTGTGCGCGATCGCCCAACGCGATCGCCCAACGTGATCTGAGGCGCGATCTGAGGCGCGATCTGAGGCGTGATCAGCAAGGGCGATCGGCCACAACCCTCTCTCACCCAGGCATCCCAGATTCCCCCACCATGCAGCAGCATCCTTCAGAACAGCAATCCAGTTCAGCGATCCAGTTCAGCAATCCAGTTCAGCAATCCAGCTCAGCAATCCAGTTCAGCAATCCAGTTCAGCAATCCAGTTCAGCAATCCAGCTCAGCAATCCAGCAAAGCAACGTCGGTGAATCCTGCCATGACTCGGGACTATGACCTGATTGGTTACGGTGATGAAGTGCCAGGGGTTCTGGCCCTGGTGGCGGCGGCCCGGGAATATCGGGCCCGATCGGGCGGTCAACCACTCAAAACCCTGCTGCTCACGGCCGGCGACACCAGCTATGGCGTGGGCGGCCACCTGATCCGAGGGCAACTGTGCTACCTAGACCGCACCCACCTCTCTCCTAAGCTCCGGGAACAATACGGCATGGGTCTCTACGGCGATCCCGCCAGCCTATATCAGGAGTTCTTGCAGCGATCGGGCGTGGTGGAAGTGGGTCTCGATTGGCGCAAGGGCGATCGGGCCCTGCGGGAAATGCTGTTGGAAGCGGGCGTGGATATTGTTGACCAGGCGAAAATCAGCCGCGTCCAAAAAACGGGCGATCGGCTCCTGTCCATCACCACCGACGATGGCGACACCTTCCAAGCCAAGCAGTTCATCGATTCCACTGTGAATGCGGGCCTCTTGCAAAGGGCCCGGGGCCTGACCGTCCGAGGCTTTGGCACGTTGGGGCTACCCGATTCGGCCCTGCCCGTTTCGTTGATTTTCGAGACCCAGGGCCTCACCGTAGACTTCCTGCGCCGGGCCGAAGCGGGTTGGATCCAACGATTCTGTAATCCCAAGGATGCCGAAGCTCAAAAATATCTCTCGATCGCGGCCGGCGGCGATCCCAAGCGCGTGCAGTGGTTCATCTCCCGAATGCAAGATAGCGCCGGCCGACCGATGACCATGGTGGTTGGCCCCGACTACATCGATGTGCGCTGCCATGTTCTCTCGGTGCTCTATCACGCCTATCGCGGAACCGCCTGGAATTTGGAGCAAACCAAATTCATTCTCGACTCACCGAACATTGCTGTGCTGCCGGGCGGGCGCATGTCCTGGAACGCACTGCTTTGTTTTGTGACCGCCAACGAAGCAGAAGCCTTGGCCCAAAATGCCGGTCTGCCCACCGCCCGGATGCAGCAAGAGGTGGAGCATGTGAGTCGGTGGCTCAAGAGCTTTGGGCAACAAATCGCCGTGACCCCGGCCCATGAGCTGTACATTCGCTATGCCGGCAGCATGGTCGATCCAATTCACCCCTTTTCTGGGGCCCAAATGCTGGCGGGCGGTTTGCCCACCCGTGAGGCCCTGGGCACCTTCTGCTACAAATTCGATGTGCGGGGCGGCATTCCTGGTCTGGGCAAAAAAGCGCTGGCTAAAAATCACAAGAGTTTGCAATTTTTGGCGGAGCCAGTGCCGGTGTTTAACTACGGCATTCGCCACGCCATTTCTAAATCCGTGCCCAATGTGGCGGTGGTGAGTCCGGCTTCTGGTTATTTCGGCATTGCTCCGGCGGCCGGGCGGATTGTGGAGTTGAATGCGGGCGTGGGCCAAGGTTTGGGGATTGCGGCGGCGATCGCCATTCAAGGGGGGCGCAACTTGGCCGATGTGACCAACGTGGAGGTCAATCAAATTCTGAAAACGCGGGGTCAGTTGCCAACCATCTACGGGATTGGGCAGGCCCTCTCCCAAAAGTTTGCGGACTTTGAAAAGGACATGTTTCCTGATCCGTTGCCGATCCCACGGCCCGACCCGATCGATGATGTGTCCGAGCACTGGGCGAAAGACTTCATTCAGATCCTGCGCGATCGCAAAGTCATGGGGGGCTATGAAGACGGCTCTTTTCGCCCCAACAACACCATCAGTCGGGCAGAGTTTTCGGCGGTATTGGGTCGGGCATTTGATTTACCCCTGCGGAGGGCGGAGCGAGCATTTGTGGATGTGCCCACTAACCATTGGGCCCATGGGGCGGTGCAAAAGGCCTGGCGGATGGGGTTTTTAACGGGCTATCAGGGCGATCGCTTCTTGCCCAATGCGGAAATTCGGCGCGGCGATGCCATGACCGCCCTGGTGAATGGTTTGGGGTTACCGGCGGGCGATCTGAAACTGCTGGGGCTGTACCAAGACCGGGCCACCATTCCCCCCTATGCAACGGGGGCGATCGCCACGGCCACAGAGCGGCGCATGGTGGTGAACTATCCCCAAAAACGCCAGATTCGGGCCCAAGATCCCCTCACTCGGGGAGAGTTAGCTACCCTGATTCACCAGGCCCTGGCGGCGCGGGGAACCGTTCCGCCGCTGAATTCCGAGCATATTGTGCAGCCGATCGACCCCAGCACCTTGCCCCTGTTTGCCGATCTGGAGGGACATTGGACCCGGCATTTTGTGGAAGCCTTCGCGATCGAGGGTTGGATCAGCGGCTACAAAGACGGCACTTTTCGCCCCAATGACCCCATGACTCGGGCCCAATTTGCCGTGCTGGTGACTGCCGCCATCAAACCCCTAGCCCGGCGACCTGTCAAGGCGTTTCGGGATGTGCCCCGAGGTCACTGGGCCGATCGCGCCATTGAGCAGGCCTATGCGGCCGAGTTTCTTTCGGGCATGGGGGCCGATCAATTTCAGCCAGATAGCCCCCTCAAGCGGCTGCAAGTGGCCGTGGCCTTGGTGAGCGGGTTGCGGTGGGCCGATGAAGCCGTGACGGTGCTCAATAGCTTGAGCGATCGCGCCGCCATTCCCGCTTGGGCCCAACCCAAGGTGGCCACCGCCCTTCGTCGCCGGTTGTTGGTGAACTATCCCGATCCCCAACGGTTCGATCCCGATCGCACCGCAACCCGAGCGGAAGTTGTCGTCATGCTTTACCAAGCTCTGGTCGCCAGCGGCCGACTCAAGCCCCTAAACTCCGACATGATCAGCCAACCTGCTCCCCTGCCCACTTGAGATCCCGTCAGATGACTTAGGGCGATTATTATTTAGGGCGATCGAAGGCAGGCGATCGCTAATTATTTCGTCCAAACCATCGCAGGCAAAGAAATTCAGCCTCTTATCTCCAGGATTTCAACCCGAGATCGCCCCAAAATTGCCCCAAGATCGCGATTGATCCCCCCTTGGCAATTGGGGTGATTTTGGCAACATGGGGGTGCAAACCCGATCAAAATTCCCCATGCCATTCCAAGCCATTCCCCGCCGCCTCAAACTCTGGCGCGGCCAGCAGCGCTCCAAGCTGTTTAGCATTCCTACAAAAATTGTGTCGCCCGTCGCTTTTCCTTGGACCCAGGACGGAGCCGAAGACTTTTTTGCCGAAGAACCCGGCAGTGCCCCAGGAACGTTGCGGATTGACCCCGATGCCGCCCCGTCGGAGTTAATCGCCATTGATTACAGTCGCACCCACTGGAATCGACAACTTTTGGCAGCCCCCACGGACTGCGAACCCCTGCTTGACTCCGGATCGGTCACTTGGTTGGATGTGCAGGGGTTGGGTTCCGAGGATGTGTTGCGCCAGTTGGGACAAGTGTTTCGTCTCCATGCTCTCACCTTGGAAGACATTGCCAATGTGCCCCAACGGCCCAAGGTGGAATTTGAGGACGATCGCATCTTGGTATTGGTGCATATGTTGTCGCCCAGGGGCAAAGGTGGCGGTTATTTCACAGAACAAGTCAGCCTTTTGTTGGGGGGCAATTATGTTGTGACTGTGCAAGAAGAATCGGAGCACGATGCCCTAGAACCCGTGCGAGAACGCCTCCGAACCGATCGCGGAATTATTCGGCGGATGGGATCAGATTATTTGCTATGTGCCCTTTTGGATGCGATCGTGGATGGGTGCTATCCCGCCATGGATTATTATGCCCAGGAAATTGAACGATTGGAATGTGCCATTTTGTTTGAACCCGATCGCAAATTAATGCGCGAAATTTATATGATTGAGCGCGATTTGTTGACCCTGCGGCGGTGGATGGCTCCCCAAACCCACGCGATCGCCCTGTTAATGCGCGAACAACATCCCCTGATCAGTCAAGACGTGCGGGCTTATTTGCAAGAATGTTATGAACATGCAACGGATGTTTTGGATGTGGTCACGCTCTATCAAGAATTGACTGTAAATTTGATGAATTTATACATGTCTGCGGTCAGCAATCGTATGAATGAAATCATGAAGGTGTTAACAATTGTTTCGGCAATTTTTATTCCCCTCACCTTTTTGGCGGGGATCTATGGCATGAATTTCAACACCGAAACTTCGCCTTGGAATATGCCAGAATTAAATTGGCGCTATGGCTATCTTATCTGTTGGTTGGTGATGATTGTCATTGCCTGTGGATTGGTGCTGTATTTTTGGCGAAGAGGCTGGTTTAAGAACTCTTTTTAGGAAACTGGTAGGTGCTGTTGACCGCTGTCGTTCGGGCCATGGGCGGTTGGGCCATGGTCGAATCTGGATCAAGGGTAATCTTGATCGAGAGTGATCTCGATCCAGGATTAACCCCACCATTGCGAAGCGCGATCGAGCGGCTCAGGGATCGAGGAACCGGGCCATAATGAAACTGAACCGGTTTAAGTCTCAGCCGATCGGGCAGTAGCCGCACTTCGTGCAATTAAGCCCAAAACTTCTTGCTGCGGGCCCCTATTTCGGCATAAATCGCGATTGATCTGGATTTTGCAATCACCGATCGGGAGGTGGCTATGCGCGCAGTGTTGATGGCTGGTGGTTCTGGAACGCGCCTGCGCCCATTAACCTGTGACTTACCCAAGCCAATGGTTCCCATTTTGAACCGCCCGATCGCTGAGCATATTATTAACCTGCTCAAACGCCACGGCATTTTTGAAATTATCGCCACCCTGCATTATTTACCCGATATTTTTCGGGACTATTTTCAGGATGGATCGGATTTTGGTGTGCGTTTAAGCTATGCCGTTGAGGAGGATCAACCCCTCGGCACTGCCGGTTCAGTGAAGAACGTGGAAGAGTGGCTGAGCGGCACATTTTTGGTCATTAGCGGTGACAGCATCACGGATTTTAATTTACAAGCAGCGATCGACTTCCATCGCCAAAAGCAATCGAAAGCAACCCTAGTGTTGACAAGGGTTCCCAACCCAATTGAGTTTGGGGCAGTGATTGTGGATGCGGATCAGCGGATTGTTCGTTTCTTGGAAAAACCATCAGCCAGCGAAATTTTTTCAGACACAATCAACACTGGAATTTATATTCTAGAACCGGAAGTTTTGCGTTATCTAGAACGTAATCAAGAAGCGGACTTTTCCACAGATTTATTTCCCCTGCTGCTGGCCGAAGGAGAACCCATTTATGGTTATATTGCCGAGGGCTATTGGTGCGATGTGGGGCATTTGGACACCTATCGCGAAGCCCACTATGCGGCCCTCCACGGCAAGGTCAAACTGGATTTCGCCTATCAAATGATTTCGCCGGGTTTGTGGGTGGGCGAAAATACCGCGATCGATGATCGCGCCAAAATTGTGCCCCCCGTTTTGATTGGTCACAACTGCCGAATTGGCCCCCGCGCCACGATCGAGTCCGGCACGGTCATTGGCGATAACGTCACGATCGGCACCGAAGCGGATCTCAAGCGCCCCATCATTTGGAACGGGGCAATCATTGGCGAAGAAGCCCACCTCTACGCCTGCACGATCGCCCGAGGGGTGCGGATCGATCGTCGGGCCCGGGTGTTTGAAGGCGTGGCGATCGGCTCCCTGTCCATGGTGGGCGAAGAGTCCCAAATCAACAGCCTGGTGCGTGTTTGGCCCAGCAAGCACATTGAATCGGGAGCCATCCTCAATTTGGATTTAATTTGGGGCCAAACCGCCCACCGCAACCTGTTTGGCCAGCGCGGTGTGGCTGGCTTAGCCAACATTGACATCACGCCCGAATTTGCCGTCAAACTGGGAGCCGCCTATGGTTCCACCCTGCAACCAGGCGCACAAGTGACCGTTTCGCGCGACCAACGCAGCATCTCGCGGATGGTGACGCGATCGTTCATTTCCGGCCTGATGTCTGTGGGGGTCAATGTCCAAAACTTGGAGGCCACACCGATTCCCGTGGCTCGCAGTGTTGTGCCCACCTTGGGAGTGGTGGGCGGTGTGCATGTGCGCATTGATCCCGATCGCCCCGATCGCGCCGCCATTGAATTTTTTGACGACAAGGGCATTAACCTCTCCAAAGGCAAAGAGAAGAAAATCGAAGGAGCCTATTTCAAAGAAGATTTGCGCCGGGTGCAAATTGACGAAATTGGCGATGTTTTTTACCCCAGCCAAACCCTTGAAATCTACCGCAGTTGCTTTGAAAAACACCTCAACCTAGAAGCCATTCGCTACAGCAACGCCAAGGTGGTGGTGGACTATGCCTATTCCGTATCCGGTGCTATTTTGCCCCAACTGCTGAGTAAGTTTGGTTGCGAAGCGGTGGTGCTAAATGCCAGCTTGACCCAAATGGTGGCCGATGCCGATGGCCGAGAAGCCCTGTTGGTGCAACTCGGCCGCGTGGTGGAAGCGATTTCCGCCACCTTTGGGGCCCAAATTTTGGCCAACGGGGAACAGTTAATTTTGGCCGATGAGGCCGGTGGTCTCATTCGTGGGGAGGCGCTGACGGCGTTGATGGTGGAGGCCGTGTTGGCGGCCCATCCCCGATCGTCCGTGGCGGTTCCCGTGCGGGCTTCGGGCGTGATCGAACAAATTGCCCGCCGCCACGATGGCCGCGTCATTCGCACCAAATGTAATCCCACCGCCCTGATGGAAACCTGTCGTGCTTATCCCAACGTTGTGCTGGGCGGCAGTGGGGATATGGGTTTCATTTTTCCAGAATTGCACCCGGGTTTTGATGCCATGTTCTGTGTTGCCAAACTCATCGAATTATTGGCAATTCAAGAGCGCACCCTAGCGGATTTACGAGCCGACAGTTTGCCCCGCATCTATCACAAATACTTCACGGTGCGCTGTCCCTGGACGGTGAAGGGAGCCTTGATGCGCCACTTGGTTGAATCCCACTCGCCCAGCACCTTGGAAATGATTGATGGGATCAAAGTCCACGATCGCGCGCGGGACAGTTGGATCCTGGTGCTGCCTGATGCCAGTGAACCCCTGGTGCATTTAATTGCCGATAGCCCCAGTCGAGAATGGGTGGAGCTGACCCTGCGGGACTATCGCCAATTGGTGCAGGAATTCATTGCACGCGATCGGGGAATTGAAGAAATTGTGGAGTTTGAAAACCGCGTTTTGGCCTAGGGCCGGTCGCCATTTCCATCGCCTGCAACCCTGATTTCACCGTTGGCAGATCGTGGGGGACAAGGGGCTTAAGCCCCTTGTCACTATGACGACTGGGACATGGAAAATCAATCGTTTTCGCCGGATCCCAGGAAATGACGACGGGCCCTAGAACATTTCAACTGAGGAAAGGGTAATCATCGCTTTGAGGCTAGATGTTGCCTTGGCTAGGAAGTCGTGAATTAGGACATAGTAAATAATGCTCACCCTGATAGCTGGATCTGGGCTGAAATCTTGATTCAGACCTTGGCTGCGGCCAGCCCTCCGCAGCCCCTGCCACAACCCGAGTAACAATTAATACAAACAAATCACTGGAATTGGGATTCCACCCAGAAACCGGTAGCATTCCGTAGCATTCAGTCGCCACCAAACTCGGCACAATCGAGTATTCTGTGAATGACTCTCGCGATCACCCCATGGAAGACCGTCCCACCTCCCGTGACACCCATGCGGACATTGAGCGGCTCATCGAATCGGCTCCGTTTTTCCGGGCGCTGCCGCGTGATGCCGTTGAGTTAGCCACTGCCCACGTTGTCACCCGCACCCACCCATCGAACCAAGTCATTCTGCTGGAAAATGACTGGGGCGGTTCGGTGTACTTCATCTTGGAAGGCTGGGTCAAAATCCGCACCTACAACCTGGAAGGCAAGGAAGTAACCCTGAATATTCTGGGTCGCGGTGAAATTTTTGGCGAAATGGCGGCTCTCGATGAAGTGCCCCGATCGACCGATGCCATTACCTTGGCCCCCACCACCATTGGCAGCATTCCCGCCCAAGACTTCATCACCCTTGTGGAAACGGAACCCCAAGCGGGCATCAAGTTGGCCCAACTGATGGGGCGGCGGTTGCGCCAGGTGAACCGGCGGTTGCGATTGCGGGAATCCGACAGCGTATCGCGGGTGGCCGATATTTTGATGTTTTTGGCGGAGGGTCAGGGTCGCAGCAGCGATCGGGGCGTGGAGATTCCCAACTTGCCCCATCGCGAACTGAGCAGCCTCAGTGGCCTGGCCCGCGAAACCGTGACCCGGGTGCTAACCAAGCTGGAAAAAAAGAGCCTGATTGAACGGGATGGGGATGTGCTGCGAATCCCCAGTTTGAACGCTTTGGAGCGAACCATTTGCTAGGTTGGTCGCGCCACGGGGCTCCAGGCCCAGCCGGAACCGCGGCCGGAGATCCGCCCCCGATCGCCCCGGCCATGGCCCAGGCCTTGCACGATCGCCTGGCTGCCGCCGGGGGACAAATTACCTTTGCCGACTACATGGCCCTGGTGCTGTATGACCCCCAGGTGGGCTACTACGCGAGATCGGGCGATCGGGTTGGCATTGGCCCCCAGGGCGATTTTGTCACCTCGCCCCACCTCTGCCCCGATTTTGCGGAACTGTTGGCGGATCAGGTGGCCGAATGTTGGGCACGGCTGGGTTGCCCGTCTGCCTTTGACCTGGTGGAAATGGGAGCCGGCCAAGGGGTGATGGCGGCGGATTTGCTCACCCATTTGCAAACGGCCCACCCAGACTGTTGGGCCACCACCACCTATCGGATTGTGGAAATTTCGCCGGCCTTAAGGGCTGTGCAGCGATCGCGCTTGGCGGCCTGTCCAGCGGCGGGCGATCGGGTCGTTTGGGTCGCCTGGGAGGCGATCGCCCCCAACTCGATCACTGGCTGCTGTTTATCCAATGAATTGGTGGATGCTTTCCCCGTTCATCGAGTGATTTGGCAAGGGGGGCAGCTCCAAGAATGTTACGTCGCCGCCTCCGAAGGACACCTGAGCGATCGCGTGGGGCCCCTGTCCACGGAGCGGCTAGACACCTATTTCCAGAGCCTCAACATTGACTTTGCTCAGGGTGCTTATCCCGAGGGCTATTGCACAGAGGTGAACCTGGCAGCATTGGACTGGTTGGCAACCTTGGCCGATCGACTGCGGTCGGGCTACCTGCTCACCATTGACTACGGCTACGATGCACAGCGGTTTTACCACCCCAGCCGATCGGGCGGCACGCTACAGTGCTACACCCGCCATGCCCACCACAACAATCCCTACTGGTTGCCGGGCCAGCAGGACTTGACGGCCCACGTGGACTTCAGTGCCCTGCAACATTGGGGCGAACAACAGGGCCTGCAAACCCTGGGATTCACACGCCAAAGTTTGTTTTTAATGGCCCTTGGATTGGGCGATCGACTGATGGCCCTCAGCCAGGGCGGGGCGATCGCCCAAGCAATGGACTTTCAGCAAATTTTGCATCGTCGGGATGTGTTGCACCGCCTCATCGATCCCACGGGACTCGGCAACTTTGGAGTTCTGATTCAGGCCAAGAACCTTCCACCGGGGGCGACCGATTCTCCCCTCAAAGGCCTACAAGAACCCATGGGTCTGGGCTTTGTGTAGGGGGAATTCCAGCCCGATCGCTCGGTTCCAGCACCGCTTGTCCAGTGGCCGACTACAATCAAGAATGCCGTCCTTTTGGGGCGGGGTTATCAGATCCCGTAATTTTCTAACGAAAAACGGATTCAATCTTTATCCCCTTGAACAGCAACCATGGTCACGCCCGATCGCATCACAACTGCCATCAAGGCCAACCTGCCCGACGCAGAAATTCAGCTTGCGGGTGACGGCGACCACTACGAGGCGATCGTTGTCTCTGCGGCCTTCGCGGGCAAAAGCCGTGTCCAGCAACACCAACTGGTCTATGGCGCACTGAATGAAGATCTCCGCAGCGGGGCGCTTCATGCCCTCGCCCTCAAGACCTTTACCCCCGAAAGCTGGGCCGCACAACAAGCCACCGCTTAGGGGCTTCAGCCGGGGCAAAACATCAGCAGTTCCTGAGAACGAAGAACCTCTAGAAACCCAAAGTTTCTGGAAACTGGCCAAGTGAAGATGCTGAAAGCGTCAAAAAAAGGCAAAAATTAGCCAACCTTGGCCAGGACGAATTCTTGGCTGTTTCATCCCAATCGCCAAAGCAAGGAGCCGCAGTTCCTTGTTTTGTTCTAACTTTGTCCTAACCACGTCCACTATTACGATCGCGGATAGCCACCATGACCCCTGAAACGAAAAAACGCATCGAAAGCTTGGTGCAAAACAATAAAGTGATGCTGTTTATGAAGGGCACAAAATTGATGCCCATGTGCGGCTTTTCAAACACTGTGGTGCAAATTTTGAATGCGGTGGGTGTGCCCTTCGAGTCTGTGAATGTCCTGGATGAGCCAGAAATTCGAGAAGGCATCAAGGAGTTTTCCAACTGGCAGACTATCCCGCAACTTTACATCGATGGCAACTTCATCGGCGGTGCTGATATTACCGTTGAACTATTCCAAAGCGGTGAGCTGCAACAACTGTTGGAAGTCGCAATTGCTTCTTAATTGCTTCTTAGATGAAGCCTAAAAAGCACCTTGAAGCCATTGCCTTCTGGTCATTTTGGGAGCAAGGGGCTTAAGCCCCTTGTCTTCGTTGATTGATTAGGCAATTCACCCGTTCCCATCCTTAACGCCATGACCCTCCATCCCCTGATGTTTGCCATTTTTGGCCTGTCGTTGGATACGATTTTCTCTACCCAAGGCATCATGGTGCTGCTGTTGATGGCCTATGGGGGAGCCATGTGGATGTTTCTGTCCAGCGCGCCCAAGGTTTACACCATCATGGTGTCGGATTTGGAGATTGCCCGACAGTTCTATGAGGGGGATTTGGAATTGGCGATGGCAGATGTGCCCTTGCAGTATTACTACAACTACGAACAAACCCTTGGGGCGACCACGATCGACCCGCTTTATATGGCCCCCAGCACCTTTGCGCGCGTTGCTAATCCGGCTCCTGTGCCCGATGGTTTGTGGTATCAACTCAAGAAGAATGTGCAGCTCCATGTGATTGCTGGAGCCAGTTTGGGCGATCGCAACCACCAACGCCACGTTTGTTTCGATCGCGACTGTCTAGAGCAAATCCTGTTGCGAATTCAGGTGCGGGGAATTCGGCACAAAATTCGCCAAGAGTTACCGCTCAATTTCTTGGTCAAGGATTGGTCGGGTCGCACCTTGGAATTAACCGAAGCGGGCCAGTAGTCATCAAGGGCGATTAATCAACCTTGATCAATCAACCTTAAGGAACCGGAATGAGCGGTGTTGATGAATGCTGAAGTGCGGGGGGCTGCCCCAGCCAAGCCTCAGCAGCATCGATCGCCCCGGTGCGATCGACCCAAACGGAAGCGGCCCGGGTCACCTGCCCGGCCAGCAATTCCACCCACACAAAATGGTGGAGCCGTCCCCGATCATGTTCTCGAATTCGGGGAACCACCGCCGCATTCACATACACCGTTCCTTGGGCATCGCTGGCCGTGGCCTGTCGCAAGCGATCTTTGCGGTGGCGCAGGTGGTGGTGCATGTGACCAAAGGTGACCAAAGCCACCTGTTGATGGCGCTGTTGGGCCATGCGGATCGCTTGGCGCAGGTCAGGATCGCCAAAATCGCCGCCGAGCGGTTGCCAATCGCGCCCGCAAATGGACTCCGGTTGATCCCCAAGCCCATGGGGACCGTTATGTCCCAGAAAAATGAGGGTGGGTTGAGTGGCGCGGGCCGCCGCTTGGGCAATTCGATCGGCCGAATCCATCATGCCCTTCACGGCAAAGCGATCGCGGTAAAACTCCCCATAGCTCCAGTTCGGGCCGCCCCAGCTAAAGGGCCGCCCCCCAATCACACTCAACCCCAACTCCGGCCAATCCAGGCAACCGTAGCCCACATGGGCTGCCCCCAACAGATCCAGTTGTTCCTGCACCCGATCTTCGCGGCTGCGATCGTAGGGACATTTTTTGCGGCCCCAAGGAGTGGCGCTATACCAGGAATCATGGTTGCCCAGAATCACCGCTTTGGGCAAAGGTAATGCTGCGATCGCCCGGGTAATTTCCACCGCTTCGTTGCCAAAATCACCCACAAATAACGCTGCATCAACGCCTAGGCCTTCAAGGGCATGGGCATCATCAACCGTCCACTGGTCATGGACATCGCCAATGATGGCGAGATGAATCGGGCGAGGGGCAGCGGCGGTCATGGCGATTTTAGAGATGCTATTTCGTTAAAGCGTGGTTAAAGCGTTCAGAAAGTTAAAGCGCTCAAGATGCGATTGGTTTAAAACGCAACGGAAAGATGAAGTTGTAGAGATATCTTTTGAAATTAATTAAAACTAAAAGTGAATTAAAAGTCCGAAAGACGATCTAATAAAGCCGCGATCGGGGCGCGATCGAACGCTTGTGGTTTTGCTTCCAAATAGGCTTGTAAATCAGCTCGAGCTTCGGTGAATCGCTCTAATTGGTAATACAACAGTCCCCGATCGCGCCGCTCCTGAATCGCATCGGGAAAAATCAACAGAATTTGCTCAATCACTCGGGCTGCACGGATCGGATCCTGCCGACTGATGTAGATTGCCTTGAGGTTGGTCAGCATTCTCACCAGGAAACGATGCGGATCCACTGGTTCCAAAAATTGCGGCTTGAGGGCGACCGGCTGCCCATAAATGCTACTGAGGCGATCGGCACAATCCTGCGGAAACAGAATTTCTCCCTGGGCAAAGGCATCTACAAAAATTCCCGCCTCTTCAAAATCGGGGCGGATGATAAAGTGGCCCGGCATTCCAATGCCAACCATAGGAAAATGCAGCCGTTTAGCAATTTCTAAATAGACTAGCGAAAGGGTGATGGGAATACCTAAGCGGCGATTTAACACTTCATTCAAAAAGCTATTGCGAGGATCGTAATAGTCCGATTGATTGCCGCTGAATTCTAATTCTGTGAAGAGGTATTGATTAATCGCCCGAATCACACGCATGGGAACCCGATCGCCCGCCAGTCGATCGCCCACCACCGCCGCCATCTGATCTAATCGGTTTAAATAGGATTCCACCACCAGCCCCGGATAGTCTTCCTGGGCAAGATAGAGGGCTGCTCGGGCTAGGTCAATTTGCTCGATCGGTCGTCGAACTTCTTGCAAAAAAGCCTGTCGAGCTTGGGAAAATTCCATCGTGGCGATCGTCGCTAAAGGGCAGAATTGAGAATTAAGGCCAGCAAAACCCGAAACAGACAAACCCCAGAAATCAAAATAATAACGGAATTAGAAAAGAACCAACACCACGCACAAAATCCAACACCGAAATTCCCAACCCGCTGCCTTCCGACTGCTCACGGCCGCCCTTTTTGACATAGCGCTCCAATTGATCGGAAAACTTTTCCGCTAATGCCTGCTGCTCGGGATTGTTGGCCTGGGCAAAGAGCTGGGCCGCCACCCGTCCATCCCCGATTGCTCCGCCATAGTCCGCCAAGTGCGATCGCGCCACGGCTCGATTGAGGTAAGCTTCAGCAAATTGCGGATCTTGGGCGATCGCCTGATTGTAGTGATTAATGGCCCCGGCGAAGTTGCGCCGATCAGCCTCATACACGCCCCAGTTGAAACGCTCGCGCGGCGTGGCCACCTCGATCGGCAACCCCACAGCCCCAATCACAAGAGCTTGGGTCATGATGGCCCCGCTCAGATCGGCCCCAAAAAAAACCGCCTCCCGCAAATCCGTGCTCACCAAATTGGCATTGGTCAACTGGGCATTGAGCAACGTGGCCCCAAACAGGGTGGCACTCTGCAAATTTGCACCGCTCAGGTTGGCCTGGCTGAGGTTGGCACGGCTCAGATTTGCACCCCGCAGGTCAGCCCCCATCAGGTTTGCGCCGCTCAAGTTGGCATAAACCAGGCTGGCCCCTGTCAAGTCGCATTGCACACATTGCCGCGTGAGCAACAGCGTTTGGACATGCTCTGGATTGGCCCCATAGCTCGCAGGACTAGCCAGCACCGTCAGTCCCAATGCCCAGCCCAGCCCAACCAGCCCGCGCCCAGCTTCCATAACGGCTTCCTCCCGGTTCTTGTGCCGACACCCTATCTTAGAAGATGTTTCAAACGTCCGAATTGATAGTTCAAGCTAATCGACCGGCCAATCAGCCCAGCCAATCAGCCCAACTGATCGATCGACCCTTGCGCGGGCCCCAAAAACCAACGAAGACCAGATCCCCCCCCCGCTAGTCAGCGCATCTGAGGCAGCTCATCACAGTTGGCTAACCTGAATCAGTGATATTGATTGGGTTGAATTGCTCAGGCTGAATTTCCAGAATTTCGCCGCGCCGTCTTCATTTCAGCCCACGCCCCTTGGACTCAGAAGCATCACAACAGGGCAGAAATTGAGGAGATTGATCTCAGCATTGACCCGAGATCGAAGGTAGTTTTTACTCAACGACAAGCTGTTAGAAACTGAAAAAAAACTTCAGATAGCTACAAATTGTCAGTTCCTATGGTCACATCCTGAGAGTTTATGGATAGAATATGCGATTGAAACCGCTATTCGGTAGGGGTTTCAGCCACTCATTCTACTGATTGCCGACCCGGAAACTGGGTTGGCTCCCCTTTGCATTCAGGAGATTTCGAATTATGAATAAAGGCGAGCTGATTGATAAGGTGGCCGAAAAGGCGAATGTCACCAAAAAGCAGGCCGATCAAGTGCTGACCGCAGCGCTCGACTCGATCGTGGAAGCGGTTTCGTCGGGCGAAAAGGTGACTCTGGTGGGGTTTGGCTCATTTGAGCGCCGTGAGCGGAAGTCCCGCGAAGGCCGCAACCCCAAAACCGGCCAAAAGATGGAAATTCCGGCCACCTGTGTTCCCGCCTTTTCTGCCGGTAAGTTGTTCAAGGAAAAGGTTGCGCCTTAGGCAGTCTCCTAAGCGCCCTTTCAGGTCTCTGTGGTTGCCATGGCCGACTGGTGTTGAGGGTCGGTCATGGAATTCGTTTTACCAGCGCCCAAAAATCTGCATGGCAAAGCAGCGAGCGACCCTTGGGCCGATCGAATGGGCCGATCAAACGGGCCGATCGAACCAGGCCCGTGAGTTGCAAGTGAATTAGTGACGGTTTGGGATTAATCGCCCTGGCGGGATGAATCAACGGAAAAGCATCGGTTGTAGACTAAATCCCGACTGCCCGACCCATCATTTTGCAAATTTGCCATGCACGCTTCCATGGATGCTTCCCCGATCGCCCCGCGCCCGTTGAAGGCTACGGTGCTTCAGTTGCCGGTTCATCTGCTGGATGACTACACCCAGTGGTTGTTGGATCGGCGACAGGAGGGAGGCGCGCAGGTGGTGACCCTCAATGCGGAAATGGCGATCGAGGGGGAACGAAACGCCCGGTTGGGGGAAACGATTCGCCAAGCCGATTTGTGCATTCCCGATGGGGCCGGCGTGGCCCTATACCTGAAGCTGCGGGGTTATCGCCAAGTGCGCCGGGTTCCGGGCATTGAGTTAGCAGAATCGGTGCTGACGGCCTTTGGTCGATCGCCCAATGCCTACGGAACCGTTTGGTGCTACGGCGGTCAACCGGGCATTGCTCAGGCGGCGGCCCAATCCTGGGAAAAACGGGCCCCCGGCATTCAATTTTCAGGGATTTATCACGGCTTTTTGAGCGAAGACGAGCGATCGACCATGGTGCAGGCCATGCGAGAGGCTCAACCGGGTCTGATTTTGGTGGCGCTGGGTGTTCCTCGCCAGGAGTATTGGATTGCGGAACACCGCCACCTCTGTCCCAATGCCATTTGGATTGGCGTTGGGGGCAGTTTTGATATTTGGTCGGGCACAAAAGAGCGCGCGCCCGCCTGGTTTTGCGAAAACAATCTGGAATGGCTCTATCGGCTCTATCAAGAACCTTGGCGTTGGCGGCGAATGCTGGCTTTGCCGAAGTTTGCTTGGCGGGCGCTGCTGGAAACGCTACGCCCCCAGCGCCCCAGTTCTCATTAAGGCGTTGATCAATGAAACTTTGATCAATTAGTTCCTGATCGATAAAACTCTGATCAATTAGTCATTCCTAACCAATCAATTCCCTCTAAAACATGCCTTCAGGAACGGGAATATTGCCGTTGTTGTAGTCTTCCCAAACTCGGAACAGGAACATTCGCCGATCGCGGGCAGTGTTGCCATAACTTTCTAGTTCCGATCGAAACAGTTTGCGCAGTGTGGGATTTTGCGCCAAGTTCAGCAGTTCCTGAAGCTCGGTTTCAGAAAACTGGCTATCGAGACGACGGCTGTAAGTGAGGGCGACGGTTTTCCAGCCGGCCCGCTCCTTGAGCACATCATTCAACCAGTTAATAAATTTCAGGGACTGATTGGGCGAAACGGCTAAATCTACAGCATTTCCCAAATATTGATCGTAGCGTTCAGCAACTCCCAATTCTTGCAAAACAGCGGCGATCAGTTGCCGTTTTGTCATGGGCTGTTCAGGCAGGGCTGGCGTGGTTTGCGCAAGTCGATCGCCAGGATTCTCGCTGATCAAATTCATGGTGTTTTGAGCGGCGATCGGCTCTGTTGCATTGGCTGGTTGCAAATGAGCGATCGCCATGGCAATGCAAAGACCGGCGGCCGCAAGGGCGATCGATTGCCAAAAATTAATCCAACGAACTTGCTTGAGATGGGTCATACCGGTAACTAAAGAAAAGGGGAAAGATGAGGAAAAAGGGGTTCAAGGATGAAGATCTTTGGCTGATGGGCACAAAACACTAGCGGCCAGATTGCGATCGCTCTCGTTTCCCGATCGTGCCGCGCGTGACTCCCAGTTGGCTGGACAGTTGCAAATCTTGCCAAAGTTCAGTGCCGGAAATTTCGCCCCGCAGGAGTTGTTGATAGCGGGCGATCGAGTGACTGACCCGATCGGGCGATTCATTTAGAAACTCCAACCGGAATCGCCGGGCCCCGGATGCGATTAACCGTTGCACCACCTCTGCGCCCGTCTGTGCCACCCCATTAAACACCGTGTTTCGACAGCCCGCATCCGCCTGTAACTGATGCTCCACCCCGGCTCGATCGCGCAGGGTAACCGTGTGTTTTTCG
Organism: Limnothrix redekei LRLZ20PSL1; assembly: GCF_043235035.1. NCBI lineage: Bacteria > Bacillati > Cyanobacteriota > Cyanophyceae > Pseudanabaenales > Pseudanabaenaceae > Limnothrix > Limnothrix redekei. The sequence continues at coordinate 210,434 of NZ_JAZAQF010000086.1, forward strand.
CAGGGACGACCGCAGTTTGTGTGATCAGTTCCAGTAGACAAAAAAGCACAAAAAACGCAATGCTCCATATGGAACATGGGCATATGCTGATGAATCGTAATTTCCAACCAGTCGGGAGGACAAGCTTTCAGCAAATCGACCAATTGATCAGCATTTAAATCGTAGGAGGCTGTGAGGCCGGCCAGTTGAAATTCTTGCTGAAAATAGCTAGCGGCGATTGGGTTGGCCACATTCAGCGAAAAATCTCCCATGCAGCGATCTTGGGCAAAGAAGCTGAGATGGTCATAATTTCGCACTAAATAGCCATCCGCATTGCTGTTGCGAACTTGCTGCAAAATCCAGGTTTCACCGGTTTTGTAAATCCGAGGGGGCGCAACCCAAAGGGTTTGTTGATCCGATTGTTTTTGGGTGCGAAACCATTCCACCAGCGATCGATATTGGCGCGGATCTTCTAATTCGCAATAGAGCCGATCGATTCCGGCGGCCATGGCGCTGGCCAGTTGGGCCCGGTTGCGCACCAAAACCGACAGTTGGGCTGGCTGCGGAGCCGGTCGATCGCCCATGGCGGGCCAAAGGTCTCGCGATCGCGCCGTGGCGTGCAACGTCCAGCGGGGCGGTTGGGCCCGCTGCTGTTCCAGTTGAGCCACCAAGTCTCGCCGCATTCGGTTTAGCTCGCTGGCGGGCAAAATCACCTCGCCACTGAGTTGTTGCTCAAAGCGATCGAGCCGAAAAGCCGTATTGCCCAGCCGGCCAAACTGGTCTTGCAGCCGCTCGGCCGTGAGGGGTTGGCGCTCTGCCGCCGCCAGGGGCATGGTGGACACCGCTTGGGCAATGTGGCCCAACTCATCCCGGGCGATCGCGGTGGCGGGCTGACCCAGCACCCCATGAAATTCAATGGCGATCGGGCGCTGAAATTTGGGTTGCTCGCCCGCGTAGGTTTGACGCACCCGCTTTTCCAGTTCCGGATCGGAAGTTTTCCACAGCCGATCGCCCGATCGCACCCGTCGCAAATCCAACTTACTGAAGCGATCGACCCGCAAGCCCCACAGATCGCCCGATCGTCCCGGTTCCCGCACCTCACAGATGCGGCCGCCCTGTTCGCCGCCGGGCCCATCCAGACCAATGCCATCGCCAGGGCTGAGGTGCAAACCAGTCGATCGCACCCACAGCCAATCGCCCTCCACCCGCACCACTTCGCCCAAATAGGCCCCGCGCTTTTTGGCATATTCCCCATGCACCAGCGCTTGGTTATTGATGCCCTCAAACCAGCCCGTGAATAGGCCACGAGAAAAGGACATTTCCAATTCGTAGCGATCAGCCGACTCAGCTAATCGCAGTGCTTGTTGCTGCGATCTCGATGGGGCAAGATGCTCAAGCCCCTTGTCTGCCGGGTTGGCCACGGCGGCCACCGCTCGATCGAGCGCTTGGCGATAAATCCTTGTGGTGCTGGCCACATATTCCGGTGCTTTCAACCGGCCTTCAATTTTTAGGCAACTGACCCCCGCCGCCACCAACTCCGACAGCACCGGCAACCCAGACAAATCCTGGGGACTGAGCAGATAGTCCCGATCGCCCAAATCCACCACCTGTCCATCGGCCACCAACTCATAGGGCATCCGACAGGCCTGGGCACATTCCCCCCGATTGGCCGAGCGCCCACCCAACGCCTCACTGGTCAAGCATTGGCCCGAATAGGCCACACAAAGGGCCCCATGCACAAACACCTCCAGCGGCAAAGACAAGCCCCGATCGCCCAACTGGGTTTGAATTTTCTCAATTTCCCGAATCGAACATTCCCGCGCCAACACCACCAACTGGCAACCCAAATTCCGCGCAAACGCCACCCCCGCCGCACTGGTGATCGTCATTTGCGTTGAAGCATGGATCGGAAAATCTGGCGACAGATGCCGAATCAACCGCACCAACCCCACATCCTGCACGATCGCCGCATCCACCCCCGCCGCAATCACCGACTTCAGGTAGCGCTCCGCCTCCGCCAGCTCATCGGTGAAAATCAGCGTGTTGATTGTCACATAACCCTTCACCCCGCGCCGATGCAACCAGGCCATCAGCTCCGGCAAATCCGCTTCCGTGAAGTTTTCGGCCCGCATTCGCGCATTGAAGCGATCGAGACCGAAATAAATCGCATCGGCCCCGTTTTCCACCGCCGCCTTCGCACAGTCCCAATTGCCCGCCGGAGCCAACAGCTCCGGTCGCCCCAAGGGCCGCGAAGCTGTCACCACATCCTCTGGGCGCGTGGAGCATGGAACATCAGATTGCTGAGCGTCAGGCAACGAAGAAAGCATGATGGGGGTTGAAGGCTGCTGGTGGATTCGTTCAAGAGGTTCAATAACCAGTATCAGGAAAAAGTACCGCACTCGGTATGTTGGGCAAGCAGTTCCCGCTGAAGTCCCGTGGGCGCGATCACAGTGGACTGCCGTGGGCTTTAGTTCTGTCGAATTATTTTCAGTTGTGTGAAAGTTGTGCAGAGTGACATGGTGTGCAGAGTTGCGTGGAAGCCTGAAATGGGCTAGGCATGATGAGTTAGTGATCAACCATGATCAATAGCCATGATCAATCGTCAATCAGTCGCCTCGATCAAGCGCCGTAGTCAAGCGCCTCAGCATCCCACCCTGAGCCACCTATCTGGATTAGTTTGTGCTGATTAGTTTGTGCTAATTGGCCGGTGCTGACCAGTTCGTACTGATCAATCTGCCCGGGTCAGTTAGTCTGTCTTAGTCAGGTTGTTCTGAGAATTCTGGCAGCGGGTGCAGGTTCTGGTTCGATCGAGCCGGTGTTTGCTCCCCTGGCCCAGATCGATCGTTTGAAGTCCCTAGCGTGTCAATTCCTAAATAGCAGCAATGGATCGCCTAAGCATCGTGCAGCCTTTCGGTATTTTGGACGGCAAACAAGCTGGCCCCTTCCGTCAAGAAGTGAGCGATCAGGTTCAATCAGGGATGCAACATATCCTGGTTGACTTTCAAGATGTGTCTTTCATGGATAGTTCGGGGCTGGGGGCCCTGGTTTTAGCCTTGAAAACGGCTCGATCGGCCGGAGCCAAGCTCTACCTTTGCTCAATCAATGACCAAGTAAAGATGCTCTTTGACCTGACAAGTATGGATCGGGTGTTTGAAATCTATCCCGATCAGGAGTCGTTCATGGAGCATTTCAATTCCCTCTAAGGCTCAATTGAAGGCTCGATCGCCCCTGGGAACTGGCAGTGAGTTATGGGCGAAAACCCTATGAATCTGTAAGATCCCTGTGCAATGCTAGGCATCAACGCTGTGGCGGAGTCTCGAAAACCAAGGCGGGCGGATGGGGCGATCGCCCATGTGGCCCCTCCACAAAGCCCCAGCGAGGGCCGGTCTAGATTTGCATCTCTGGTGAACTGCTGGTGAATCGTTGGTGAACCCTGGAATTGGAGCACCAACTTGCAACCCTAGGCCGAAGCACTGGATTTGAGCATTTGAATCGGCCCTAGTTCAACTAGCGGAATGAAAGCGCAGTCATGAGTTGGCCAGACTGGACGAGTTTGATCGTAGGGATCGGCATTGGGTTTTATGGGGCGCTGCGACGCTCAACCAGTCCGGCATCATTATCAGAAACAACCGCATCGCAAGTCTTGTCAGTCGCACCCACATTGCAACCGATCGCGGTGGGAATCCATCCTGGGATCCATTCGGAAATGGCTGAGGTTGCAGCCAACTCACCGGATGCCGAAAAAGATGCTGCAAGTGCCGATGCCGATGCCCAGGATGCTGATCCATCCAACATCGAGCCATCCAACATCGATCAAGTCCAAAATGCCAGCCCGTCAAATGCTGACACTTCAGCCTTAGCCGCTGCCTATCATTTGGCGAAACAATGGGGTGCGTTTCAGGCAGGATTTTTGGCCCGGACAGCCCATGAGTTGCGATCGCCCATGAGCAGCGCGATCGGGCTGCACCAAATGATTTTGAACGATCTTTGTGATGACTTGGAGGAGGAACGCCAGTGCGTGGCCGATGCCAACCACGCGGCTCAACGGATGGTGAATTTGCTCGATCGGCTGATTGAAGTGTCCAAATTTAATAACGGAGCCATTGAGCCGGATTTTCAAGTTGTTTCCCTGTCCCTCATTTTGGATGACGTGGAAGGGTTGACCTATTTACAGGCGGCAAACCGCAACATTGGCTTGGATTTTGAGGAACCACCCGAGGTGGATGTGTGGGTGGATTCCAAGCGAATGCGCCAGTCTTTGGCATTGGTGGTGGATGGTTTGATTACACAGCTTGCCCAAATTGGCGACAAGGGGCCGATTACCCTACGCACCTCAGTGATTGAGCAAACTGTTCAGATTCAAATTCAAACCACCTGTGCGCTGGAAACCTGGAGCGACCCGATCGACTTGATGGATCCGGGGATGTCCGTTGCCCACAGTTTGGCCGATCTGCGGGCCATGGCGGCCCACAGTCAGCTATCACCGATGATGGGCCTGTGGGTGGCTCAGTTGGCGATCGAATCGATGGATGGGCAATTAACTGCTACTTCGAGCGAAAACGGCATGGAACTGCTCTGCGCGGTTTCCTTGGCTTAGGGGGACTTGGGCTAACGGCGATCGAGAGATTCCAGCAGCTCCACAGGGGCTTCCAGTAATTGCAGCGTGGCCCGCTCGGCATCGATCGCCACCGAAATTCCGATCGGGAGGGTGAGCTTGTCGGGCACATGGCCCAGGGCCAACCCCTGCCAACTGGGAATTCCCAAGGGGCGAATCCAATCATCCAGCACGCGGTTGAGGGAAAGGGCCGGCTCCCGATCGCCCGGACTCTCGCAGCGCGTGCATTGGGCAAACACAAACCCCGCCAACTGCTCCAGCAAACCCGCCAGCTTCAGTTGCGACAACAGGCGATCGACCCGATAGACCGGCTCGCCCACCTCTTCGACCACTAAAATTTTGCCCGCCCACTGGGGAAGATAGGTGGATCCCACCATGGCCGCTAACACCGACAGATTCGCCACCACCAAGGGGCCCTGGGCTTGGCCGGGGTGAATCACTCGGTGGGTTTGCTGGGGCGGATTTTGGAGAGTGGCCGCTGTCCCTGCCATCAAAACCTGTTGCCAAGCGGCCGTGGAAAACGCATTCCAGCGAGAAGCGATCACGGGGCCATGGAACGTGACCAAGCCCGATCGCTCGTAATAGGCCAACAACAGGGCGCTGATGTCGCTGAAGCCCAGGAGAATTTTAGGGTGCGATCGCGCCAATTCCCAATCCAGCAGGGGCAAAATCCGCGCACAGCCCCACCCACCGCGCGCACAAATAATTGCCGCCACTTGGGGATCGGCAAAGGCCCGGTTTAAATCCGCCGCCCGATCCCGATCGCGCCCGGCCAAATAACCATCCCGATCGAATAAATGTCGCCCCGGAACCAGCCGAAATCCTTGCTGAGTCAACCACTGCCAGCCCTGCTGTAGGTCGGCTGCCGAAACGCGCCCCGCCGGAGCCACAATCGCGATCGTATCGCCGGGTCGGAGCGATCGCGGCCGCAGCAGGGGCCGCACCGGGTTGGCCGTTGGCAATGGCGACAAGGGAGAATCTTCTGCCCTGGCCAGCGATCGGCCATTGACTTGCGTAGCCAAGGCCAGAGCACCCAAACCCCTCAGCCAAAACCGGCGCGATCGCCTATGGTTGATCATCATTAATCACTTTTTGAAAAAAGTTATGAATAGAAATGAGAACGGCTCCGCAGCCTGCTCAGTAAACTTCTTACACGAATCGGCTAGCAGCCCTCATCCCCCACCCCCTTCGCCCTCCTTAGGCGAAGGGGAGCCAGAACCATTGCGTTACAGCGATCTCGGGACTGGTGATCAAGTCCCTCTCTCGACTTGGGAGAGGGATTTAGGGTGAGGGTCTTGATTGATACAAAAGGTCTAGTGATTCATTTCATAATTCCATGATCATTCATTACCCAGTCCTGGCTTCAGACAATCTTTTGTTAAGCTTGACTGAGAATTAATTGCAATAATGCTAGGCTCATACTTCAATCAAAACGCCGATTATCCGGCCGAGGTGCGATCGCCAGCAGCCATCGGCAATCCTCGATCGACCCACCATCCCAGGCGCTCAGTGCCCTAGCGGCAGACCCTGGAATTGGGTCACGACAACGGCCGATCTCCCTGCCCAGACTGACAACCGCCCCGAACCGGATTTTCATCAACCCGACATTGCCAGCTTCCATGAGACGTTTGACCCGCCGCGCCTTTTTGGCGACCAGCTCAATGGCCACCGCTGCCGTTGCGATCGCCCAGGGTTGCACCCCATCTTCATCCACCTCCAACAACACCAACAGCAGTTCCAGCAATGGCTCTAACCCAAAAGTGTTGCGGCTCTATTCCGGCCGTCACTACGACAGCGACAAGGCTGTTTATGAAGGGTTTGAGCGCAAAACCGGCATCAAAATCGAATATATCTCCGATGATGCCGACAAGCTCATTGAGCGGATCCAAGCAGAGGGCAGCAACAGCACAGCGGATTTGTTGTTAACGGTGGATGCGGGGCGATTATGGCGGGCTTCGGCGGAAGGGTTGTTTCAATCGGTGACCGCCACCCAGGCCCCCAACCTTTACAGCGCGGTTCCAGAAAATTTGCGCCACCCGGAAGGCCAGTGGTTTGCCCTGTCGAAGCGGGCCCGCGTGATTATGTACAACAAAGAAAAGGTGCAACCTTCGGAACTCAGCACCTATGAAGCGCTGGTCGATGCCCGGTGGCGCAGCCAAATTCTGGTGCGCACCTCCAGCAACATCTACAACCTGTCCTGGGTGGGCGAAATGATTGCTGTCCATGGCGAGGCTAAGACGGAACAATGGGCCCGCAGCATGGTGGCGAATTTTGCGCGGCCCCCGGAAGGCAATGACACGGCGCAAATCATGTCCTGTGCAGCGGGCATCGGCTCGATCGCCATTTCCAACACCTACTATTTGGTGCGCTTGGCCAAGTCCACCAAACCGGAAGAGCGCACCGCCTTCCAACGAATTGGAGTCTGTTTCCCAAACCAGGGCGATCGGGGAACCCACATCAACATCAGCGGAGTGGGCCTGGTGAAAAATGCCCGTAACCCCGAGGGGGCCATTCAGTTCATGGAATATTTACTGAGTCCCGAAGCCCAGGAACTCTTTGCCAAGGGTAACTATGAATATCCCGTTCTGAAGGGTGTGGCTTTGGATCCGGAGCTGGCCAAGCTGGGAACCTTCAAGGAATCCACCGTGAGCGCCACCACCTTTGGCCGCAACAACGAGGCGGCTCTCAAACTGCTCGATCGCGCCGGTTGGAAGTAACGTTGCCATGGGCCATGAACCCGCTCCCCGATCGCTCCCCCTGGCTTTGAGCGCCTTCGAGCCTCAGGCCCTGCGGAGGTGGTCATGGGTTCATGGCCATTCCCGCTCGATCGCCAAATTAAATCGACTAATTAACTTAACTTATCAACTTAACTTATTAACTTAATCCATGAGATCGGGTCACCGGATCAAAAATCCAGCGAGCCTTAGCCTTGTGCAAACTGCAACGAAATAGTTTCAGTAAGCAACTAATTGTTGCTAACTAGTGAGCTATCATCACCAACCGCTGAATCGCAGCTTGGATTTGCCAATCGAATTAGCACTGTCTCTTCAAGTTCGATGTAGCTTTTTTAGCAAGGTTGCCGAGTAGAAAACTCATAATTGCTGAAAATTGACTCAAAACTCAAATTTGCAGTGTAAAAAAAGTTACAGAATAGCCCCAATTAATGGTTAATCTATTGATCTAATCAGGGTAAAATTTCTAGGAAATATTGAAGAAATATTACAATTCTCTGAGAAAACATCTGAAATTCATTCAAAATCGTTTCGTTCAACCATATCATCCCATTCGGCAATGATCGCCATCTCACTTAATTTATAAAAGTCTGAAGCACAGCAATCAAGATTTTTGCTTCAGTCCTTGATCTCTCAAAATGGCAAAAATTCTGATTCTGGCTAAATGAGAATTGGTTTAGTCAATCCCCATTTCAGGAGCCAGTTTAGCCGGGAATGAGGAATGGCAAATCAAAATTTTTCTTTATACTAAAGCAGTAATTAGGACAGTGACCTACACTCAAGTTTCGGGCTTCTCAAATTCCCGTGACACTACTTTCCCTGAGTCTGAACCCATGACGAGTGCGCCCGGTTCCACCAGCCCAGCGATCGCCCATCTTCCGGCATACCAGGTTCTTGAGCTGATGTATGAAGGCGCAAGAACACTGGTCTATCGCGCAGTGGAAAAGGCAACCCAGCGATCGGTCATTATTAAAGTTCTGTCTCAGGAGTATCCGAGTTTTGCAGAATTGGTGCAGTTTCGCAATCAATATACGGTCACAAAAAATTTACCCATTGATGGAATTGTTCACCCCCTCAGCCTAATTCCCTGCGGCAATGGATATGGGTTGGTGATGGAAGATTTTGGAGCAATTTCCCTTGCTCAATATCTCCAAGACAACACAATCACGCTCATTGAAATTCTAGAAATTGCAGTTAATTTGGCTGGAATTCTCCATGAATTGCATCAATATCGAGTTATTCATAAAGATATTAAACCAACCAATATTCTAATTGACCCCACTTCCAAGCAAGTCAAGTTAATTGACTTTGGAATTGCTTCTCTGTTGCCCAAGGAAACCCAATCCCTCCAAAGCCCTAAAAGCTTAGAAGGAACCCTCGCCTATTTGGCTCCAGAACAAACGGGCCGCATGAATCGGGCGATCGATTATCGAGCTGATTTTTATGCCTTAGGAGTCACGCTCTATCAAATGTTGACGGGGGAATTGCCGTTTAAGGGTCAAGATCCCCTAGAGCTAATTCATTGCCATATGACGCAAGTTCCGCCAGCGGTGGATGGGTTGAACCCCCAGGTTCCTGGCATGGTGGCGGCGATCGTCAACAAGTTGATGGCCAAAAATGCGGAAGATCGCTATCAAAGTGCCTTGGGGTTGAAGCATGACCTGGAGCATTGTCTCAACCAATATGCCCTTCAAGGGCGGGTGGCAGTTTTTTCCTTGGGCGATCGGGACTTAAACGATCGGTTCTTGATTCCTGAAAAACTTTACGGTCGCCAACCAGAAGTTCAAGCCCTTTTGGATGCATTCGATCGCGTGGCCCAAGGAGCCTCGGAATTAATCTTGGTGGCGGGATTTTCCGGCATTGGCAAAACTGCCGTGGTTAGTGAAGTCCATAAGCCGATCGTGCGACAACGGGGCTACTTCATCAAGGGCAAGTTTGATCAATTTAATCGCAATATTCCCTTTTCGGCCTTTGTTCAAGCGTTTCGAGACTTGATGGGGCAGCTCCTCTCAGAATCCGATCAACAACTTGCCCAATGGCGCACCAAAATTTTGACGGCCCTTGGAACCAACGGGCAGGTACTGATTGAAGTGATTCCTGAATTAGAGCGGATCATTGGTTCGCAACCACCGGCTCCGGAGTTATCCGGAGCGGCGGCCCAAAATCGATTTAACTTGCTCTTTCAGAATTTCCTCCAAATCTTTACCCAAGCGACCCATCCCCTGGTTTTATTTCTGGATGATTTGCAGTGGGCTGATTCAGCTTCTTTACAACTCATTAAGATTTTAATGGATGGTCATCCCTATCTTTTGCTGTTGGGAACCTATCGAGACAATGAAGTCTCGTCTGCCCATCCCTTAATGCTGACCATTGAGGAACTAAAAAAAGCAGAAGTCACACTTCAAACAATCACCCTTGCCCCCCTAGGGTTTCGCGATACTAACCAGTTGGTGGCGGAAACTCTGCATTGCAGCTTAGATCGATCGCGCCTGCTGACGGAGCTAATTTATCTTCGTACTCAAGGAAACCCTTTCTTTACGGCCCAATTCTTGAAGGCTCTCAAAGAAGATGGCTACATTTTGTTTGACCGAGAACAAGGCGTTTGGGAATGCGATTTAGCGCCCATCAGCACCCTGTCTTTGACGGACAATGTGGTGGAATTTATGGCTTTGCAGCTTCAGAAGTTGCCTGCGGCCACTCAAGGGGTTTTGAAGCTAGCCGCTTGTATTGGCAACCAGTTTGATTTGAGCACCTTGGCCATTGTTTCTGAACAGTCAGAAACGGAGACCGCCGCAGCCCTCTGGAAAGCGTTGCAAGAGGGATTAATTTTGCCCCAAAGCGAGGTTTATAAATTCTATTTGGGTCAAGAAACACCAGAAGCGACGGAAACAGAAACCACAGTGAGCGATCGAGCTGTTTATCGCTTTTTGCACGATCGCGTTCAACAGGCGGCCTATGCCTTGATTGATGATGACCAAAAACAGGCAACCCATCTTTGTGTGGGTCGGTTGCTATTGGAGCAACTTTCAGAGCGCGATCGGGAAGAGCGGATCTTTGAAATTGTTAACCACCTCAACGTGGGTCAAGCGCTCATTGCAGCCCCCAACCAACAGCGAGAATTAGCTCAATTAAATTTTTTGGCCGGCTGTAAAGCAAAAGCTGCCACCGCCTATGCGGCCGCCTTGACTTACATTCGCACGGCGATCAAATTACTGCCGGAGACGATCGCCCAAAAAGACTATGACCTCAGTTTTAGGCTCGATAAAGAACGAGCGGAGATTGAGTATTTGAATGGCAACCTGGAAGCAGCAGAAATCTGGATTCAAAAAGCCTTGGGCAAGGCCAAAACTTCCTTGGAAAAAGCCGATGTTTACAACATGTCGATCTTGCAATATACCTTGCAAGCCAAATATCCCGAAGCGATTCAAGCGGGCCGCCAAGGTTTAGCCCTGTTGGAGATTGATTTGCCTGTTGATCACTTGGAAGCGGCCTTGGCTCAAGAATTAGACCAAGCTAAAACATTGGCCAATCACAATTCTTTTGAGGTGCTCACTCAGTTACCGATCATGACTGAGCCAGAGCAAAAAATGGCCATCAAGCTATTAATTAGCATGGGACCGCCCACCTATCGCTCCCATCAACGGCTGTGGTCGGTCATTTGTGCCAAAGCAGTAAATCTTTGTTTGCAATATGGCAATACACCGGAAATTGGCTATATCTATCCGGCGTTTGGTGGACTACGAGGCTATGCCTTGAATAACTATCAAGGTACTGATCAATTGCTGGATATTACCCTTCAGCTAATTCAGGCTTTTAATAATAAGTCCGCTGAAAGTGTGGCTTATCTGATGATTGGTAGCTCCTTGCGTCATTGGTCAGACCCCCTCAAAATTGCCACGGAAGATTATCTATCTTCCTATCGAGTGGGGCTGGAATCGAGTAATTTGCAATACGCGGCCTATGCTTTTGGTCACAACATGTATTGCCGGTTTTATCAAAGCCTGCCCCTAGATCAACTATTTGATGAAATTACAGAATATTTAAACTTTAGTCGCAAGCATAAAAATCAGTGGGCGATCGATCTGATGTTGGGTGGTCTGTCGGTGGTTGCCAACCTCCTAGACCCTGAGTATGACCCAACGGATTTATCGATCGGCTGGGGCAAAATTCAGTCAGAGTTAGCCTACTTAGAACAATGCCGGATTCACAAAAATTGGCAAGTTATCTGTATTTTTAATATTCTGCGCACTCAAGTTCTTTTGATTTTTGATCAACTGGAAGAAGCCTATTATTACGGTCAGCAGGCGGAATCAGAAATTATTAATGTGGCTCCTCAAGGGCTGTTGCCCTATGTTCATCACTGTTTTGTTTATGCGCTGCTCTTAGCTGCTCGATATGAGCAAACACCTGAGGAACAAAAAGCCAGGGATTGGACAACCATTATTCGTTATCGTGATCAACTCAAAATTTGGGCCGATAACTGTCCTGAAAATTTCCTACATCTCTACTTTTTAGTGAAGGCAGAAACCGATCGCATCACCAGTCAATATCCTGAGGCGATCGAGTCCTATGATTGGGCGATCGCCAATGCCAAAGGCATGGGGTATCTCCAGGAAGAGGCCCTGGCGAATGAACTCGCTGCGAAGTTTTATCTGGATTGGGGCAAGGAGAAAATTGCCGCTGTTTATCTTCAGGAAGCCTACTATTGCTATGCCCGCTGGGGAGCCAAAGCCAAAATTCGAGATCTGGAAATTCGTTATCCCAAGTTGTTGCGGCCAATTCTTCAGGCGAGTTCCACCTCGGTTGATTTCCTCAACACGTTGATGACGCTCACTTCGGTTAGCCCCACGACATCCGGCAGCACGCGCAAAAGCGCCAGTAGCGCTCGGCTTAACCAAACCTTGGACTTTGCCAGTATTTTGCGAGCATCGCAGGCCCTTTCTAGCACCATTCAACTAGAGGAACTGCTGGGGCAACTCACCCAAATTATTTTGCAAAACTCAGGAGCCGATCGCTGTGTTTTAGTATTGGCTGATGATGGTGAAAACTGGCAAGTACGCGCCACTGCCACGCTGAAGTTAACCCAACTTGGAAATGATCCTTTAACCGATCATGGCCAAGTGCCGGCCAAGCTCATTCGGTATGTGAAAAACACCCAAGAACTGGTCGTTATTGATGATTTAGTCACAAATTTGCCAGTCATTGGGAACTATTTAAATCAATACCAGCCCAAGAGCGTGCTCTGTTTGCCCATCCTCAATCAAGGACAGTTATTGGGTTGTTTGTATTTGGAAAATCGGCTAACCGCTGGAGTTTTCACCAACGATCGAGTGATTATTCTCAACTTCCTTTGCACGCAAGCGGCTATTTCTCTCAACAATGCCAAGCTTTATCAGCAGGTGCAACAGTCTTTCACGGACTTACAGCAAGCACAATTAAAGCTAGTCCAAAGTGAAAAAATGTCAGCTTTGGGAAGTTTGGTGGCGGGAGTGGCCCACGAAATCAATAATCCGATCGGCTGCATTATTGGCAACATTGACGCAACTCAAATCTATATTGAGGATCTTCTGGGTTTGCTGGATCTCTATGCTCAGGAGTTGCCGAATCCCAGCCCCCAAATCCAGGCGGAATTGGAAGCGGTGGATTTGAACTATGTGCGCGATGATGCCATGCAACTGATTCGGGCCATGAAGGAAAGTGGCGATCGAATCCGTGCCATCAGCAAGAGTTTGAGAACCTTCTCCCGAGCGGATACGGAAAATAAGCAATTGTTTGATGTGCGTGAAGGCATTGACAGCACAGTTTTGATCTTGCGCCATCGCCTGAAGGGTAATGATCACCGACCAGCGATTCATGTGGCAACCGATTATGATCCAGTGCCCGAGATTTATTGTTTTCCGGGGCAACTGAACCAGGTTTTCATGAATTTGTTAGCCAATGCGATCGATGCGTTGGATGAAGCCAGTCAAGGGCATAGTTTTGAAGCATTAACCGCCGCTGCTCAGGCAATTTCCATTCACGTCACTTCCGATCAAGCAACTGTTCAAGTCACGATCGCTGACAACGGAGTGGGAATTCCTGAGGAAATTATCAGCAAGATTTTTGATCAGGCGTTTACGACTAAAGCAGTGGGCCGCGGAACGGGGCTGGGATTGGCGATCGCTCGCCAAATTGTGGTGGATATCCATGGGGGAAGCTTGGAGGCGAAATCAACAGTCGGTCAGGGGACGGAATTTGTGATTTGCTTGCCGATCAATCGCCCCAATTAACCTGTAATGAATTGCTCATCGAATGAATTGCCCATCGATCGCCCCCATGAATCGTCTCGCCCCAATGGGATAGTTAATGCGATCCAGCATCTTAGCCAAGAAATAATCTTAGCCAAGCCAAGAAATAATCTTAGCCAAGAAATTGGATGGCCCCTTGGCGCAATACTGCCCAGCCCGTCGGCCCCCAGCGCACCACGGTGGATGGTTCGCCGGAACCCACTTCCGAATCACCCATAGCGGCCACTTCATCGGGGCTGAGGGTCAACAGTTCGGGAAATTCCCGGTTAATGTCTGCGATCGTCCGCAGGGGAGGCTGTCCCGATCGATTCACACTGGTGGTGAGCAGCGGCCCCGTTTGCGCCAAAATCGCCTTGGCCACTTCACAGGCGGGAACTCGCAGCCCGATCGAGCGCGTGGGGCCCAAGATGTCGTTCATTGGCGGCAGGCGATCGCTCTGGGCAGGCAACACGATCGTTAAGGCTCCTGGCCAATAGTCTTGGGCGATCGCCTGCCATTGGCCCAGGTCACCAGCCCGATCGTCCACATAGGGCCACAAATCCGCTGGCTGGGATCCCATCAAAATCAGGGGCTTTTGGAAATCGCGCTGCTTGGTGGCATAGACCGCCGGGGCCCGATCGGGCCGAGCCGCCAGGGCCGGAACCGTATCCGTAGGGAAACTGGCGAGGGCGGTTCCTGTTCGCAAGCCGGTGATTAGGGCTGAGAGGGTGACTTGGGGCATGCTGAAAGCTCCTGGTGCGATCGCAACAGTGGGCCAAATCGGCGAGAAACTACAAGAAATTACAAGAAATTGGGAGAGATTAGGAAAAATCAGGGTGCGAGAACTGCGGGCGCTTGGCGCAACCGGGAGCAACCTAGCCGCTGCATCAACCCCTAAACCTCATCATCTTCGTCATAGAACCGGGTAGAAAAAACAGGTTCAGACATCTTGCTCGTGGGAATCAGGGGCGGCTGTTCTGCGTCGAGGGAGTCGAGGGCCGGCAAATCAACCACCGTGGGAATGATCGAGGGGGCGGTGGTTGCGTCCTTTTCCTCGTCCGCCAGGGCATCCAAGTCCCGATCGGCTACCGTAACGGCCAAGTTATCCCGATCGCCCGCTTCATCTTGATCGAGCGGTTCTTGATCGAGCGGTTCTTGATCGAGCGGGTCGATCGCCGGGGGATTGAGCACCTCGGGGAGGGTTGGCGGCTGCGGTGGGTTTGGCTCCGAATCGGTCGCTTCGTCGGGATGCGCCGTGGGCCGATCGCTGGCCCGTCGAAACACCAAGTTGGTTTGACCATTCACCTCGATCGCTTCCACCTCGATCGTGTCGCCTTCGGTGAATGCGCCGGCCAGGATTTGATCGGCGATCGGGTTTTCCAATTCCTTTTGGATGGCTCGCTTCAGGGGGCGGGCCCCATACACTGGGTCGTAACCCACATCGGCAATGTAGGTTTTAGCCGATTCAGACAGGGCGATCACAATTTTTTGATCGGCCAACAATCGCTCAATTCGCTTCATTTGAATGGACACGATTTGTCGCAAATTCCCCCTCGAGAGGGCTTCAAAAATAATCGTTTCATCCACCCGATTCAAAAACTCGGGGCGGAAGTGCGATCGCAAAGCCTTCAACACCCGATCGCGCATTTCGTCATAGCCTTCCTCTTCCAGGCTAGATTTCAAAATATGCTCGCTGCCCAGATTGCTGGTCATGATCAAAATGGTGTTCCGGAAATCCGCCACACGCCCTTGGCCATCCGTTAAGCGCCCATCATCCAGCACTTGCAGCAAGATATTAAAAATATCCGGGTGCGCCTTTTCCACTTCATCAAACAAAATCACGGAATAGGGATGCCGCCGCACCGCATCGGTGAGCTGGCCACCCGCTTCATAGCCCACATATCCCGGCGGCGCACCCACCAACCGCAACACATTTTGCTTCTCCATATATTCGGACATATCAATCCGAATCATGGCATCTTCGCTATCAAATAGCAGCTCCGCCAAGGCGCGGGCCAATTCTGTTTTACCGACTCCCGTGGGCCCCAAAAACAGGAAGGAACCGATCGGGCGGCCCGGGTCTTTCATGCCAGCGCGGGCCCGGCGAATGGCGGCGGCCACGGCGGTAATCGCCTCCTGTTGGCCAATCACGCGATCGTGTAAATAGCGCTCCAATTGCAGAAGTTTTTGGCGCTCCGATTCCATCAACCGATTAACCGGAATACCAGTCCATTTCGCCACCACTTCCGCAATATCCGCTTCCGTGACCTGCTCTCGCAACATGGGCACGGCCATTTGCGTTTGGATGGCCAACAATTGGGATTCTTTAGCGGCTCGCTCCTCTTGAATATGCTCTAGGTCGCCATACTTAAGCTGGGCTGCCAAATTGAGATCATAGTCCCGCTCCGCTTGTTCAACTTGTTTTTGCAGGGTGCTTTCTTGCTCTTTCAAATTGCCAATTTCATCGAGCAATTCTTTCTCGCCCCGCCATTGTTGATCCAGCTCCGTTTGTTGACTCTGAAGGGTGCTGATTTCAGCTTCAATGCGCAGCAGTCGATCGCGCGAGGCCGTTTCGCCCTGCAAGGACAACCGCTCCATTTCCAATTGCCGCAGCCGCCGTTCGATCGTCTCCAGCTCCACCGGCTTGGAGGTGATTTCCATTTTTAATTTGGCGGCCGCTTCGTCCACCACATCGATCGCCTTATCGGGCAAGAATCGATCGGGAATATAGCGATTAGACAGTTGGGTGGCCGCCACCAAAGCCGCATCGGAAATCTTCACCCCATGGTGAACTTCGTAGCGCTCCTTGAGGCCGCGCAGGATCGAAACCGTCACGTCGATCGTCGGTTCTTCCACCAAAACCTGCTGGAATCGCCGCTCCAAAGCCGGATCCTTTTCCACATGGGTGCGATATTCATCGAGGGTGGTGGCTCCAATGCACCGCAGTTCCCCCCGCGCCAACATTGGCTTCAGCAGGCTGCCCGCGTCCATGGCGCTGCTTTGGCCCGATCCCGTGCCGATGATGGTGTGCAGCTCATCGATGAACAGCACCACGGAGCCGCCCGAGTGGGTCACGGCCCGCAAGACCGATCGCAGTCGTTCTTCAAATTCCCCCCGAAATTTGGCTCCGGCGATCAGGCTGCCCATATCCAGCACAATTAACCGCCGATTTTTGAGAGATTCCGGCACATCCCCATTCACAATCCGTTGGGCCAAGCCTTCCACCACGGCGGTTTTGCCCACGCCCGGCTCCCCAATCAACACCGGGTTATTTTTGCTGCGGCGTGAGAGCACCTGAATCACGCGGCGAATTTCCTCATCGCGTCCAATCACCGGATCTAATTTGCCGGCCCGGGCTTGTTCGGTCAGGTCGCGTCCAAAGCGCTCCAGGGCTTCCAGGGGATCTTCTTCTTTGCTCCCGCTGTCCCGGGCGGGGCCAGTGGCTTCGGTCGATCGCTCCTGGGCCTTGATGGCGCTGCGAATTTCCCGAATGGCCGCCTCCACATCTTGAGGATCGACCCGTAGCGATCGCAGAATTTTGCGCCCCACCCGATCGTCATCGGCAAAGGCCAACAGCAGGTGATCAATGCCAATTTCCCGATCGCCCCAGGACTCCCGAGCCACATCAGCCCGATCGAGCAGGGCATCTAACCCCCGCCCCAGATAGAGCTGGTCACCCGCGCCGCCCCGGGGTTGCCGCTGGCCAAAATTTTCCAACTGCCGCGCCACCTGGGCCGGATCCAGTTGGGCCCGCTCCAACACCACCGCCGCCGTGTCGTTAATTTCCAGCAGAGCCAAGATCACATGCTCCACCTCCAGGTTCTGCTGGCGCATCCGGCGGGCCACTTCTTGGGAATTAACGATCGCTTCCCAGGCTTTTTCGGTGAATTGATTGGGGTCGGTGGGCTGCATGGATGGCGCTAGGAAAAGTGAGCATGGCCCGATCGTAGTCGATCGGGAGTGCCTACGAGGACGTTGGCTATTTTAGGGGTTAATCAACAGCCTGAAGACAAGTTTGGGCGAGCTGCTCCGCTTGGGCCGGGTCGATCGACCCAGGCGTTGTCAAGACCTGGCCGTTCAGGCCGCTCCCTTGCCAATAGTCCACAAACTCCGGCACAGCACCGCAGAGAATCCAGCGCGAGGGCGTTGCTTGGCCATAGGCGGTGATGGTTTCGATCGCCAGGGAAAACCCACCGGCCTTGAATTTGGGGTTCAAATCCCCGTCATATTCAAACTTGCTCAACATCAACTGCACGGCCCGCAAGGCTCGGGCATCAAACCCGGGAGCATCGGTCAAGGTACGGGCCCGAAACACCGGTCGCAGGGTTCGGAAAGGAATGCGCACCGTTTGCCAAATGTTGTAGACCGTATCAAAAGAGGCGCAGTAGCCAATGCCGTCCCAGCGGGATTCCGCACGCAAAATCAGCTTGTAGCGTTGGCCATCGCCCTTAATGCGCAATTCCAACCCCTCAAAGGCTGACAGATTAATCGGCTCCTGAAAATTGCGGGTGCGAATGGAGGCGAACCCCCCAGAATTGTCGGTGGAAACATTGCCTGAAAACAGGCCGTATCCATTAAAAAGACGCAGATCGCTGCTGCTGACTCCGCCCATCACTACATCGTCGATCGCCCCCCAAACTTGGGCCAGTTCGGGGCTGGGTTGCCGAAAGTCACAAACCATTTGCGGCGATCGTTGGGGCGATCGGGTCGCTTGAGCCGCGCGATCGACCCAGGCTTCGGGGGCCGCCGCTCCAAAAATCAAAATTGCCGCCGCCTGTTCGATCGGCGCTTCAGCCCATTGGTCAAGGGTCAGCCAATGGAGTTGGGGATCGGCCGGGAGCCGGGCCCGATCGACTCCCAAGGCCCAAACTTGATAGTTTCGTTGCAGGAGCAGACGCACCACCCGCCGGCCCACATCCCCACAGGCCCCCCACACCAGGGCGATCGGGCGCGCAGTCTGGGCTAAAGACGGTTCCATCCAATCCACCTTGGCCTGTGTCCCCATCAGTTTTTGTACCCAACCAAAATCACCAATCACGGGAAACACCCCAAAATAGCGCAGGGTGCTGACGAATCGATCAAATGCCCAAGTTGCCATTGGTTTGCGTGGGGTGAATCAACGATGTAGGAAACGATTTAGGAAAAGACTCGATGCAGTGGACTGATTGATCCTGTGGACTGTATTGATCCTAATGATTTTCCCCAATGCTTTGCGGAACCATGGGCCGTGATTTAGCCCAATCGATGGCGCAACCAAAGGGCCATGAGCGGCAAAGCCACCCGATATCCCAAATCGGGCCCGTAAACCAAGCCCTTTTGTTGCAAGCTGGCCAGGGCCCCTTGCAGGCCGCCCCCCCGCGAAAGGCGGTGTTTTTGGACATATTCCCGCGCATGGGGGCGATCGGTCGGATCCAACGCCAAACTTTCCAACAGCCGCACTTGGGAATCAGGCAGCAACAACAGCAAGGATTCAAACGTGGCCGACAAGTCCTCCACTAACCCGATCGCCGCGCGATCAACCTGCTCCGCCGTAATCGCCACCGGGGTCGCTGTCGATCGGCCCCGTTGCCCCGCCAACACATCGAGCCAAATCCGCCGCGCCAGGGCGATCGACTCGCCAAAATGGCCCCCCGCATTCAGGGCAAACCGTCGAATTGCCTCCGGAGTCCAATGCAACCCCAGCCGATCGCTCCGTTCCCGTAACCAGGGTTCCAACTCCGCCGCCGACAGGGGAGGCAGCAACAAAATTGCCAAATTGTGATCGGTGACCCACTCATCGGCCGTCGTAGCAATCAGGGCATAGCTCACTCGGGTTTGCCGCTGAATTTCGGCCCGCAAATATTGCTCCCAGCGACCGTCACGATCCCATGACCTAAGGTGGGGCAAGTTTGCCAAAACCATCACCACCCGATAGTTCAGCCCATCGGCTAACTGTTGGGGCAAGGCCAGCAAAGATTGAAAACTCGCCCATCGATCGGCCGTGGGCGGCAACCGCAGTTCCGGCCGATGCCCCCAGCGGATGGTGGCTCCCATGGTTTCGGCCCACCGTTGCAGGGTTTGGCGCTCCCGCTCTTGGCGGCAGGCCTGCAAAATACCCGTGGCCAAGCAGTCCACCAATCGCTCCGGACTCACGGCCCGCAAGCAATCAATTTCCATGACTTGGGCCCCCAAACTGGCGGCCGCATAGGTCAAAAGGGTACGCCGACCAATGCCCGGCACTCCGGCCAACAGCACGTCGCCATCCGCTTGCAGAATTTGACACAACTGCTCCCGATCGCTCACTCGGCCCACCAAATAGGGCGGAATAAAGGGATTCAGCGGAGGGCGATCGGGAAATGCATTTGCAGCCGCCACGGGCGAAAGGATGACCATTTTCACAACCTCAGCCAAACCAGTGACGGACTTCAATCAAGATCGATTGCGATCCTGATAGCACTATATAATAGTGCCAGCCGATCCCGCTGACTCATCTCGCCTTAGGGGATCGCAATTTTTAGCGACCAACGCGACCAAAGCCCATTTGCAAATTTTCTGATCCCAAACCCCGCGATCGCCCACCGTTCAACTAGAGCGATCGGGTTTGGTCACCCACCCCCTCCAGATCTATGACTATTGACTCTCCTGCCCGCACGGCCACCCCCAACGCGGCGGCAGCCAAGCCCGTGGCCTGGCATTCCCTAGATCCACAAGCCGCGATCGAGCAGTTGCAAGCCCGGCCCGAAACCGGCCTCAGTTCCGCCGAAGTGCGCGATCGGCTGGCCCAATACGGGCCCAACGAACTTGAGGATGTCGGTGGCCGCAGCGTTTGGGAAATTCTGTTGGGTCAGTTTGGCGACATCATGTTGCTGATGCTGATCGGGGTTGCCTTCGTGTCCGCCGGCCTGGATCTGTTTGAAGGTTGGCAGGGCACTCAACAGGCCAACCTCAGCTTGGCGGAAGGCTTCCAACAGGGCAAATTTCCCTTTCCCAAGGATGCCTTGGCCATCTTTGTGATCGTGATTTTGAACGGCACTTTGGGCTATTTGCAGGAGAGTCGGGCCGAAAAAGCCCTATCCGCCCTCAAAAAATTGTCATCTCCCCGAGTCCGGGTGCAGCGGGATCAGCAAGTCTTGGAAGTGGATGCCAAGGAACTGGTTCCCGGCGATGTGATGTTGATTGAAGCCGGAAACCAGGTGGCCGCCGATGGCCGAATCCTGGAACTGGCCAATCTGCAAATTCAAGAAGCCGCCTTGACCGGAGAAGCCCATGCGGTGGATAAGCAGGTGAACTTGACCCTGGATCCGGAAACGTCCCTGGGCGATCGTCTCAACCTGGTGTTTCAAGGCACGGAAGTGATTCAGGGCCGCGGCAAGGTGCTGGTTACGGAAACCGGGATGCGGACGGAGCTGGGCAAAATTGCCACCATGATCCAGTCCGTGGAAGCGGAAGAAACCCCCCTGCAACAACGGATGGAGCAGTTGGGCAAGGCCCTGGTCACCGGCTCCATGGTGTTGGTGGTGCTGGTGGTGGTGGGCGGAACCTTTGCCCTGGGCTGGGAAAACTTCCGCAAGCTGTTGGAAGTGTCCCTCAGTATGGCGGTGGCCGTGGTTCCGGAAGGATTGCCCGCTGTGATCACCGTGACGCTGGCCTTGGGAACGCAGCGGATGGTGCGCCGCCATGCCCTGATTCGCAAGCTACCGGCCGTGGAAACCCTTGGCTCAGTCACCACCATTTGTTCCGACAAAACCGGGACGCTGACCCAAAACAAGATGATTGTGCAGGCACTGGAACTGTGCGATCGCTCCGTGCGGGTCACCGGCCAAGGGTACGAACCCTTCGGCTCCCTGCAACCGGTGGATGCGGCGGGACAAGTGGCCGAGCCAATCCCCGCCGAAACCTTGGTCCAGGAAGCACCGGACGTATATTTGCTGCTGTCGGCCTGCGTGCTCTGTAACGATGCCATTTTGCAGTGCGACAAAACCGTGACCGATCGGGGCAAGTCGCCTTGGATGATCATTGGTGACCCCACCGAAGGGGGGCTGTTGGCCCTGGCCGGCAAAGGCAACCTGAACCAGGAAGAGTGGACTAAGCGCTATCCCCGCGCCGCTGAAATTCCGTTTTCGTCCGATCGCAAACGGATGAGCGTGTTTGTGCGCACCGATCAGGCCGGGCCCCTGTCGTTGGCAGCCATCACCGGCCCCGCCAAGGTGTTGATGGCCAGCAAGGGATCACCAGAGTTGTTGCTGGAACGGTGCGATCGCGTCCAAAGCGGTGCCCAGGCTCGTCCCCTGACCCCAGCCGATCGCGCCGACATCTTGGAGCGCAATAACCAACTGGCCAGCAAAGGGCTACGGGTTTTGGGCTTGGCCTACAAACCCTTGGATCAACTGCCCCCCGAAGCCAACAATCACGCACCGGAACAGAACGGCTCCGCCACCGACCCCGAACAGAACCTAATTTGGCTCGGATTGGTGGGCATGATGGACGCACCGCGCCCGGAAGTGAGTGAAGCCGTTGCCCGCTGCCGCATGGCCGGCATCCGCCCGATGATGATTACCGGTGACCATCAACTGACCGCCAAAGCGATCGCCCAGGAGTTGGGCATTGCCGCCGAGGGCGATCGGGTCTTGACCGGCACTGAGCTGGAAAAAATGACCCAAGGGGAACTGGAAGAAGCCGTGGGCCGCGTTTCCGTCTATGCCCGCGTTTCCCCAGAACACAAGCTGCGGATTGTGAAAGCCCTGCAACACCAAGGCAAAATCGCCGCCATGACCGGCGACGGCGTGAACGACGCGCCCGCCCTCAAACAGGCCAACATCGGCATCGCCATGGGCATCACCGGCACCGATGCCAGCAAAGAAGCCAGTGACATGGTGCTGCTGGATGACAACTTCGCCACGATCGTCGCCGCCACCGAAGAAGGCCGCGTCGTTTATGACAACATTCGCCGCTTCGTGAAATACATCCTCGGCTCCAACATCGGTGAAGTGCTGACGATCGCCAGCGCTCCTCTGATCATCCCCATTTCCCAAGTGGGCGGCGATTTGGTGCCCCTCACGCCCTTGCAAATTCTGTGGATGAACTTGGTGACCGACGGGTTGCCGGCCTTGGCCTTGGCCATGGAACCCGCTTCCCCAGACGTGATGCAGCGGCCGCCCCATGCCCCCCACGAAGGCATCTTCGCGCGCGGATTGGGGGCCTACATGGTGCGGATTGGGATTGTGTTTGCGGTGGTCACCATTGCCCTGATGGTTTGGTCCTATAACTACGCCCAAGGCACCAACCACCCCGAGAGCTGGAAAACCATGGTCTTCACGAGCCTTTGCATTGCCCAGATGGGCCACGCTTTGGCCGTGCGATCGGAAACGAAGTTGATTGTGGAGATGAACATGCTCTCCAATCCTTATGTGCTCTGGTCGGTGACCCTCACCACGCTGTTGCAACTGGCGCTGGTTTACCTGCCGCCGCTGCAATCTTTCTTTGGCACTTCGGCGTTGGATTTCACGGAACTGCTGGTTTGTCTTGGCTTCAGCGCCCTGATTGTGGTTTGGATTGAGGGCGAAAAGCTGTTTCTCCGCTGGTTCTGGAACAAGCGCTAGGCGATCGGCATTCAGTCGCAATCACTGAAATTACTGAAATCACTGGCATGAGCATGATGGGGGGCGATCGCTCCCCTTTTTCATGGCTTGTTTTTCATGGCTTGTAGCGATTGCGCCTTGGGTCTCGATCGCCATAAATAGGGTCACCCTCCTGGGGACAGTGACCGGTAATCAAAAAATTGCTAAATGTAACGCGATCGAGTCGGTCTTCAGGTCTACTGAACAGAAAGTTTAGGTTTCTTTATCAATTCATGAACGATCGCTGACATTCTTCATCACCATCTCGCGACCAGTCATGAACACCCAAATGGCTTCATAGCGGGATTTTGGGTAATTTTCGCCAAAAATTCTCATTTTTAATTCTTTACTTACAGCAAAAAAGATTTATGAATAACGCTTTACGAAGTCAGTAGAATAGCAACATCCATAAGGCAGTAAGTATTCTTGCTCACCACCATCATGGCGGATCATTTTCCCTGGCTGACCGCGATCATTTTGTTTCCGCTGATCGCGGCCTTCCTGATTCCCCTCCTCCCCGATCGCAACGGCAAAACCGTCCGCTGGTTCGCACTCAGCGTCGGCGTACTGGACTTTCTATTGATGGTCTATACGTTCTGGACGCACTACGACCCCAGCAACTCCAGCTTCCAACTGGTTGAAAAATATCCCTGGCTGCCGCAAATCGGCTTTAGCTGGGCCGTCTCCGTTGACGGCATCTCCATGCCCCTTGTTCTGTTGGCTGGATTCGTCACCACGTTGGCCATGTGGGCCTCCTGGCAGGTCGATCGCAAGCCTCGGTTGTTCTATTTCCTGATGTTGGTGCTCTATGCAGCCCAAATCGGGGTGTTCGTGGCCCAAGACCTGCTGCTGCTCTTCATTCAGTGGGAATTGGAACTGGTTCCGGTGTATCTACTGGTTTCCATCTGGGGCGGTCAAAAACGCCGCTACGCCGCCACCAAGTTTCTGATTTACACCGCTGCCGCTTCGATCTTTATCTTGGTTGCTGGCTTGGCCCTGGCCCTGTCCGGCGACGGCCCCGTCACCTTTGACATCGCAGACTTGGCCCTCAAGAACTATTCCTTGGGCTTGGAACTGTTGCTCTATGCGGGTTTGTTGATTGCATTTGGGGTCAAGCTAGCTATTTTCCCCATGCACACTTGGTTGCCGGATGCCCACGGGGAAGCTTCTGCGCCCGTGTCCATGATTCTGGCGGGTGTGCTGTTGAAAATGGGCGGCTATGGGTTGATTCGCCTGAATCTGGAATTGCTGTCCGATGCCCACATCTACTTCGCACCGGTACTGGCCATTCTGGGGGTGGTGAACATCATTTATGGTGCTTTCGCCTCCTTTGCCCAAACGAATATGAAGCGCCGCTTGGCCTATTCGTCCGTGTCGCACATGGGCTTCGTGTTGCTGGGCATCGCTTCATTCACCGACTTGGGGGTCAGCGGCGCAATGTTGCAAATGCTGTCCCATGGTCTGATTGCAGCACTGCTGTTCTTCTTGGCGGGTGTGACCTATGACCGTACCCACACCCTGGCGATGGATCAAATGCGCGGCATGGGTCAACTGATGCCGAAGGTGTTTGCGCTGTTCACGGCGGGGGCGCTGGCTTCCTTGGCACTGCCGGGGATGAGCGGTTTTGCCAGTGAGCTGGCGGTGTTTGTTGGGTTCACCAGCAGCGATATCTATAGCTCCACGTTTTGCACGGTGACGGTGTTCTTGGCTGCGGTGGGTGTGATTCTCACGCCGATTTACCTGCTGTCGATGCTGCGTCAGGTGTTTTACGGCACGAGTGCGGATCTGGCTTGCGAGGTGGGCAATGCGGGCCTGCAAAACCAGGATGTGGAAGGCGCAGTTTGTTTCGGTACCGATTGCGTGTTGCCGGATCAGGCTGTGTTCCGGGATGCCCGGAAGCGTGAGGTGGCCATTGCGATGGCGTTCCTGATTCCGATCGTGGCGATCGGGGTGTATCCGCAACTGGCCACGAAGGTCTATGACGTGAAGACGGTGGCCGTGAACTCGCAGGTGCGGGAGTCTTACACGATCGCGAAGGCGAATCCTGAGTTCTTTGCCCAGGGTCTGTTCCAACGGTCGATCGCCCAAAAGGTGGCTCAGGCTCCGACGCTGGCGGAATAGGGTAGTGGAATCGGGTTGGAAAATGCCCGGTTTCGCTGCTCGGTCAATTCATCGGTTAACTTAATAGACTCCGATCGGGGGCGATCGCTATCTCAAGAAGATGGTCGATCGCCCCCGATTCAGTTACCAGATCTGCAAAAATATAGACCCGAAAAAATTACAGATCGAAAAATTACAGATCAAAAAAGGGAGCCGATCGACTCCCTTGAAAGCTATCTTTTCAAGCCGCATCCAGACTTATAAGCCTGGATTCAGGCATGGTTAATTTGCTAAAGACACCCTAGGAAATCCCTCAGGAATTCCTAGAAGTTGCCTAGAAATTTCCTGGAAATCCTATTTCTGCATCCAGCTAAACATGGCCCGCAGATCCTTGCCGACTTCCTCGATCGGGTGTTCTGCTTCCCGACGACGCATGGCCGTGAAGCCAGCCTTACCGGACTGATTTTCCAACACGAAATTACGGGCGAAGGTTCCGTCTTGGATATCCTTCAGCACCCGACGCATTTCATCCTTGGTTTCGTCAGTGATGATGCGGGGGCCGGTCACGTAATCACCGTATTCCGCCGTGTTGGAGATGCTGTCGCGCATCTTGGCCAAACCACCTTCCACCACCAAGTCCACAATCAGCTTCACTTCGTGCAAGCACTCGAAGTAAGCCAACTCGGGCTGATAACCCGCTTCCACCAGGGTTTCAAAACCTGCCTTGATCAGGGCGCTCAAGCCACCGCAAAGCACCGCTTGCTCACCAAACAGGTCGGTTTCCGTTTCTTCGCGGAAGGTGGTTTCCAAGATCCCGCCGCGCGTGCCGCCGATGCCCTTGGCATAGGCCATGGCCAGGTCACGGGCCTTGCCGGTTGCGTCTTGATAAACCGCAAACAGAGCAGGCACGCCTTGGCCTTGCTCATAGGTGCGGCGCACCAGATGGCCGGGGCCCTTAGGAGCCACCATCACCACGTCCACATCGGCGGGGGGAACCACTTGGCCAAAGTGAATGTTGAAGCCGTGGGCGAAGGCCAACAATTTGCCCGCGCTCAGGTTCGGCAGAATTTCGTTGCTGTAAACGGTCTTTTGCACTTCATCGGGCAGCAGAATCATGATGAAGTCGGCACGCTTGGCGGCTTCGGCCACGGACACGACTTCTAGACCGGCTTCCCGCGCTTTGGCGGTGGATTTGCTGCCTTCGTAAAGGCCGACAATGACGTTTACGCCGCTATCTTTGAGGTTAAGGGCGTGGGCATGGCCTTGGGAGCCATAGCCGACGATCGCGACGGTTTTGCCGTTCAGCAGGTCTAGGTTTGCGTCGTTGTCGTAGTACAACCGAGCCATTTGATTTCTCCTTCGGACGTGGGCCGTGCAAGGGGCATTGCAAGTGTTCGATCCTAGCGCAAAACGGCACGGGAACCGTTGGCCCGGCTCAGGTTGCCTGTGGGTCAAACGTCAAACGGTGCGGGAACCATTGATTTGGCTCAGGTTGCCCTTGGGGAACGCGATCGAGGATTGGTCGTCAAGCGATTAGTAGAGAACGTTGAAAGAGGTTTGGGTATGGCCTTGCTAGTGCTGACCGATGAGGATGAGCGGCTGAATTTAACGGAAGCCCAGGCAGTTTTGGGTCAGGGGGGCAATGACTCCCTCACGGGAACCAGTGGCGATGACATCCTCTACGGTGGCCTGGGCAACGACACCCTGATCGGCGGTGCTGGAGCGGACATTCTGGGCGGCAACGAGGGGGACAATCGCCTGCGAGGGGGGGCGGGCAGCGATATTTTTGTGATTGAGGCCGGAACCGGCACAGCAACGGCCCTGCAACGAATTGAGGATTTTGATCCAACGAGCGATCGAATTGGGCTGGCTCCGGGGCTGCGGTTCGAGGACTTGGAGATTGTGCGGGTTAGCGATCGCGCCAATGACACCATCGCCACCAGCACCACCGACAGCCCCGGCGAAGTGCTGATTTTTCTGAAAGGCACGACCAATCTGCTGGCCCGGGTGGCCAATGTGCGGTTGACAGACTTGGGGCGCGATCGATTTGTGGAAGCGGAGGTGCTGCAATTTAGCGACAGCACCTTCCAGGTTCGGGAAGATGGCACACCGCTCACCAGTATTCGCATTGAGCGCAGTTTTCCCTTTCTGAAATCGCCAATCACCACCAAAACGGTCACGGTGGGCGTGAGCAATGGCACGGCGATCTTGGATCAAGATTTGCGCTTGGATGGGCCGATCGTGGCGGAGTTTGGGGCCGATGAGCGATCGGTCTCGGTGGTGTTGCCATTGGTGGATGACCTGCTGGTGGAGGGAACGGAAACCCTGCGCCTCACCTTGGCGGATCCAACCGGGGGCAGCAAACTGGGCGATCGCACGCAGGCCACGCTCTCGATCGAGGACAATGACCAGCCTTCAGCGGCTTCGCCGGGGCGATTAGATTTCAGCGGCTCCGTCTACAGCGTTGAAGAAAGCGATGGCTCCGCCCTGATCGCCATCACGCGCACGGGGGGGACCAATGGCGAAATTACCGCCACGATCGATATTGTCAATGACAGCGCGATCGTCTTCCGCGATCTGGGCGCACCGGAACCCACCGTGGTGCGGTTTGCCGACGGAGACAGCACCACCCAATTTGTTCGGGTTCCTCTGATTGACAACTTTGTGGAGGATGGAACCCGCAGCGCCATTTTGCGGCTGGTGAACCTGACCAACGGAGCCA
Organism: Limnothrix redekei LRLZ20PSL1; assembly: GCF_043235035.1. NCBI lineage: Bacteria > Bacillati > Cyanobacteriota > Cyanophyceae > Pseudanabaenales > Pseudanabaenaceae > Limnothrix > Limnothrix redekei. The sequence goes on from NZ_JAZAQF010000086.1 coordinate 238,444, forward strand.
GCACCGGAGAACGCCCCGCCGCCCGCTTGGAAATCATCGACAACGACGGCCCCGCCGGAACTTTATCCTTCAGCCAACCGGTTTTTAGCGTGGTGGAAGGCCAGGCGATCGCCTCGGTGACGGTCACCCGCAGCAACGGCAGCAGCGGCCCCGTCACTGCTCTCATTTCCACCACCAGCGGCACGGCGGTTCCCGGTGCTGATTTTGGCATTCCTGCCAGCACTCTGGTGAGTTTTGCCGACGGGGACACCACACCCAAGACGATTCAATTCTCGATCGGGGATGATGCCCTGTTGGAAACCACCGAAGTGGTGAATCTGTCCCTGGTGAGCCCAACGGGCGGGGCCTTGCTGGGACGGCAAAATACGGCATTGTTGGAGATTGCCGATAACGATCGATTCACGGCCCAGGTCAACTTTGGGCAAGTGCGCGATCTCCAGCCGATCGGCACGGATCCGATTACGGGCGTTCAATTTTCCAGCAATGCCCTAGGCATTTTGGATTACAACGCGGGTGGCAGTGGCAACTTCATCGATCCACTGCTGAATGCTGGAGCCGCCGCCCAAGTGATGACCTACGGAGAAGGGCGATCGATTGTGATGACTGTGGCCAACGGGTTTCGCGATCAGCTCAGTTTTCGTTATGCGGCCCCCTTTGCCCTTGATCCTCGCCGTGATCCCGATGGGGATGGCCTCCACGAAGTGACACTCTACGACGGGCCCAACGGCACCGGAAACATTTTGGCCACCATCGATCTGCCCCTGACCACCGACAGTAAATTACCCGTGGGAGCCTATGCCCTGACCCGCGATCCCTTCGTGGTTAACTTCAGTGGCATTGCCCGATCGGTCACCTTCGGCAGCCAAGCAGACAAGCTGATTTTGGACGACATCGCGATCGGCTAGGCTGCTCGCCACTGCAATTCGTAGCCTGCTGAACAGCAAAAATTTTGATTTGCTTCAACATTGACGGGTCGCATATCTAGTGTTTGACTGAAAAAGGTTTTCTGTTTCACGCTAGATATTGTGGGTGTCCCATCAGCTATGGTCTCGCAACTTGAGGTTTCCACCCTATCGCGATCGTCCAACTCCCTCGCTCATGGTTTGGTGCAGGTGTTTACCGCGCCCCGGCGAACGTTTCTGACAGATGTAATGGCCCAGGCCCTGCGCGTGGCCGGCCAGGGACAGTCGGTGTTAGTGGCCCAATTCCTCAAGGGCGGTATTCGTCAGGGCAGCGACCATCCCATTTCCTTGGTGCAACGGCTGGATTGGCTGCGTTGTGACCTCTCGCGCAATTTGGATGAAACCCAGCCCACGCCCGAAGAAATTGCCGCCATTCGCGATCTTTGGCAACAGGTGGTCGATCGGGTGCAATCGGGACAATACGAGCTAATCGTGCTGGATGAATTAAGCTTGGCGATTCGGCTGGGGGCGATCGACTGCAAGGAAGTGCTGGATCTGCTCGATCGCTGCCCTCAACACCTGGACGTGATTTTGACCGGGCCCGACGTACCCCAATCGCTGTTGGATGCGGCTGACCAAATCACCGAAGTTCGTCGCAGTCGTCGTTCCTGATCGCCACTTTGGCTTGTTTTGGGCTGGTCTGCTCGATCGGGACTGCGCCATAGATTGCACCTTCCCCGAAGAGCCATCACAGCCAGGGGTAGTAAGCTCAAGGCTGCTTTATGCTAAGGTGGCTTGCTGCCCTACCTCACTCGCTGACGATCATGCTCAAGAACGATGCCTGGATTACTGAGATGGCCCGCCAAGGGATGATTTCCCCCTTCGAGCCAAAGCTTGTACGGCGCATCGATCAGCATCCCGTCATCTCCTATGGGTGCAGCAGCTTTGGCTATGACATCCGCTTGTCGCCCAAGGAATTCAAAATTTTTCGCCACATTCCTGGCACAGTCGTTGATCCCAAAAACTTCAACCCCGCCAACCTGGATCCCGCCGAGCTACACCGCGATGAAAACGGTGAATTTTTCATCCTGCCGGCCCACTCCTACGGCCTCGGAGTCGCCCTAGAGCACTTGCAAATTCCCGACACCATCACCGTCCTTTGCATCGGCAAAAGCACCTACGCCCGTGTCGGACTGATTGCCAACTTGACCCCAGCGGAGGCGGGCTGGCGCGGCCATTTGACCCTGGAAATTTCCAACGCTTCGAGCGCCGATTGCCGAATCTATGCCAATGAAGGCATTGTGCAATTGCTCTTTATGGAAGGGGATCCCTGCGAAGTCAGCTACGAAACTCGCCGGGGGAAATATCAAGACCAACCCGAGTCGATCGTGATTGCCCGAGTCTAATTCGCACCCAGTTTGCTGGTTATCCATCTCCCTTTTCCTGCCCCTCATTGTCGCTTTCCCTCGAACGTCATGGATCTGTTTCGTGTTGAAGTGCTTTCCGCCATGCCCAATCCTCAGCAGTTGGTGTGGGCAGCCATGCACCAGGACTATTCGGAAAACTTTGTAGTTGATGAGCGCGATCAATTCCCCGACGAGGCCCGAGCGGGTGAATTAATTATCAAGCACCTCTTACAAGGAAATCGGGGACATTTTGGGCCGATCGAGCATCCGCAAATTGTGTTTAATGTGGGCTTTTTTCCCCATTCAACCATGCAGCAATTGCGAACTCATCGAGTAGGAGTTTCCTTCGATGTTCAGTCCGGAAGATATTCAGGAATGCGAATTCTGGACGTAATCGAAGGAAAACGAGCACTAGAAGAAGTTTTTTATCTTCGACCAGTCGATTATTATTCTGATCGCCAAGGGAAAAAGTATTTTTATTCGCCTGAGCAACGGCAAGCGGATTTGGATTGGTGCTTAGAAGCTTGCAAGCGCTATAAGCAACGGATTGAGGAAGGACTGTCCGAAGAGCACGCTCGCGGGTTGATTCCCTTCGATGTGCGCCAGCATTTTGTGATGAGTTGCAATGCCCGATCGCTCATGCACATTCTCGATTTGCGAGCCAAAGCTGACGCACAGTTGGAAATTCAAAAGCTGTGCGACTTGTTGATGGTGCATTTCAAAAATTGGATGCCGGCCTTGGCCGATTGGTATGAAACCAATCGGTTGGGTAAGGCGCGGTTGTCGCCCTAGCGTCGAATAATCACGGTGGTGCGATCGAACCCAGGAGGCAGCCCGGGCGGCAGTGGAGAACTGGGATTAGTCGGCGTGGCGCTGGGGGCGTTGCTGCGGGGGCGATTGGCTCCCTCGCTCACGGTGCTGGGTGTGCCGCTACCGGTTGCACCGCGCCCACCCAGGGGATCCGCCATCCCATCTAGGGCATCAATCACAAAGGTTTCGGAAAAGCCGGTGCGGGCTGGCCGCCGGGACTCTTCAAAAAAAGAGGGCTTGGGACTGCTGCCCGAAGAGCCACTGGGGGCTGCCGGTTGGGCGATCGCCCCCATTGTCCCTAACCCCACGCCCAACAAGACTCCGATCGCCCCGCTGCTCAAACGCCATCCCCAGACCATAACCCGCCCCATCGCGATCGCCCTCTTCACTAATCAAGCTCAACAATTCAGGCAAAATTTCTCGGATTGTAGCCAAGTTATTGCCCCAGCCTGCACCCAGATCACCATCCAACCCGATCGTCATCCAGATTGAATCCGGCGAACTGCCGCGCTAGGATTCCTAAGCGGTGTTAAGAAACGCCGGAAATTCCCCCGTTGGAATTGCTAGACGAACACGAGCCATCGATCGTTTCCCTCGTCGCCGCCCAGACAACGTAGAAGACCGCTCCACCCGATCGGCCCCCTTTGCAACCCATGAGCCAAACCAGCAAAAAACGAGTTCTCTCCGGCGTACAACCCACCGGTAGCATCCACCTCGGCAACTATTTGGGCGCAATCCGTAATTGGGTCGTCGATCAGCACCAGTACGACAATTTCTTCTGTGTGGTGGATTTGCACGCCATCACCGTTCCCCACAATCCGGCGGTGTTGGCCGCAGACAGCTTCAAGATTGCCGCCCTCTACTTGGCCTGTGGAATTGACCTCAGTTGCTCCACAATCTTCATCCAATCCCATGTGAGCGCCCACAGCGAACTGGCTTGGTTGCTGAATTGCGTCACGCCCCTGAATTGGCTGGAGCGGATGATTCAGTTTAAGGAAAAAGCCCTGAAGCAAGGCGAAAACGTCAGCGTGGGCCTGCTGGACTATCCGGTGTTGATGGCGGCGGATATTTTGCTTTATGACGCGGATTTGGTGCCGGTGGGCGAAGACCAGAAGCAGCACTTGGAGTTAACCCGCGATGTGGCGATTCGGGTGAATCATCAATATGGCAGCGAGGAGCGGCCGATTCTGAAAGTGCCTGAACCCGCCATCCGCAAGGAAGGGGCCCGCGTGATGAGCCTGACGGACGGGACGAAGAAGATGTCGAAGTCGGATCCGACGGAGATGAGCCGGATTGAGCTGTTGGACAGCCCCGACACGATCGCCAAGAAAATTAAGCGCTGCAAAACTGACCCCCAGCGCGGTTTGGAATTCAATAACCCCGATCGCCCCGAATGCCACAACCTGTTGGGTCTCTATCAAATTTTGTCCGGCAAATCCCGCGAGGAAGTGGCGGCGGAATGTGCCGACATGGGTTGGGGACAGTTCAAGCCCTTGTTGACGGAAACGACGATCGCCGCGCTGGAGCCAATTCAGCAAAAATATAACGAGGTGATGGGCGATCGGGGCTATCTGGAATCTGTGTTGCGGGATGGTCGCGAAAAGGCGGCCGCCGTGGCCAATGCCACCCTGCTTCGGGTGAAGGATGCTTTGGGCTATTCGCGACCGCTTTAGGGCCGATTCGAGGGTTAATCAACCGCTGACGTGCGATCGGTCGCTGACGGGCGATCGGTCGCTGACGGGCGATCGGTGCGGCCCCGGAATTTGAGACCATAACCAACTGGACAATGGAGACGGAAACAGCGATGAAAGCCGTGGTGTTTGGTGCAACCGGCGAAACGGGCCGGCGAATTGTGCAAGTCTTGGTCGATCGCCAAGTGCCTGTGCGGGCCGTGGTGCGTGATTTGGCCACCGCTCGCGCAATTTTGCCGGATTCGGTGGAAGTGGTGCAGGGCAATTTACTCGATCGCCGCTCGATCGACTCTGCCTTAGCCGGTTGCACGGTGGTGTTGAGCGCTGCCGGAGCCAGGCCCAGCTTGGATCCAACGGGGCCCTTGCAGGTAGATTATCTGGGAACCAAGAACTTAACCGATGCAGCCAAGGCGGCGGGCATTGAGCAGTTGGTGCTGGTCTCTTCCCTCTGTGTGTCCAAACTGCTCCACCCGCTGAATTTGTTTTGGTTGATTCTGTTTTGGAAACAACAGGGTGAGCGCTACTTGCAAAACAGCGGACTGACCTACACGATCGTGCGGCCCGGCGGTCTGAAAAACGAAGATCGGGACACCCCTGTGGTGATGAGCACTGCCGATACGCTCTTTGAGGGATCGATTCCCCGATCGCAGGTGGCCAAGGTTTGTATCGAAGCCTTGTGGGAACCGGCGGCCCGCAACAAAATTGTGGAAATCGTAGCGCGGGATGATGCCCCCGTGCAGCCTTGGTCAGCCCTTTTTGCCAGCGTTTAAGCGCGGTTCGATCGATGTTTCCTAACTCATCCAATCCCAATCCCTTGGGGGGTTCTGGGTCGTCGCTGCCCGGTTCGCTGCCCGGTTCGCTGCCTGGATCTCCCACCGGAGAACCCGGGGGCGATCGCTACGGCACCGGGCTAGTGGCTCCCCAAAGTGTGGATGCGCGCACCAAAAAATTGATGCAGCGCACTTTCTTGATCTTGCTTTTGGCGGGTCTGGCGATCGGGGCGGTCATCTCCGTAGGGGTGGTGATTGCCTTCCAAAAATTTGGACTGATTGGCGTACCCACCCCCAGCACTCCGATCACGCCAGGGAATTAACCTCAAACTGGCACGCAACGAACCGTTAGGATTGGCGCACCACCGCCCCTCGCACACATAACCCCAACAAGCTGCCACTCAACAGCAGCTTCAGGGTTTCCAGCCCAAAGTAGCCCCCATGCCAAAGGGTCATGGCCGCCGGAACCGAGGGAGCAGTGCTAGCCCAAGACAGGGAAGCCCCTAGCCCCGCCATGGTCGGCGCAAGCCAATAGGTTTGCATCAACATAATGGCCATCAGCACCGCCGCGATCACCACCACCCACCGCTCGCTGAGGCGGCTCACTTCGTGGCGATATCCCAAGGCCAGCGCACCGGCCATCACCACCCCGGCCACCAACAGCCCCACGTGGTTGAACCCATTGAGCAGTAACCAACCCACGGGCGCAAAGTCGGGCCGCTCCATCATGCCGCCCATGTAGAGGGCCGGCATGGCCGCCAAGTCGATCGCCAAGGTGGCCCCAACCCACAACAAGAGGGCGATCTCAACGGTCATTTTCCAAGCCGATTGCCCCAGACCGAGAGCGTGGCTGAGACTGGTTTTAAATTCAGAACTCATGCTCGATCGCCTCCTAAATTCCAATTTCTAGCCTAGGAAACTTCCGAGATCAGCGGTAGCCTTTGTTGGGTTTATTCATGATTTGCACATGAACCGTAATACCGGCGATTGCTGAAGAATCTAGAGAATTGAGGATCATGGTCTGATCGAAAAAATGAAGTTCTTCGGTAGTTCTTCGGTAGGTTGGGTTGAGCTTTGCGAAACCCAACGCGATCGCTACAAACTTTACTGTTGTTGGGTTTCGTACCTCAACCCAACCTACAAGACTACAAAAAAATCGCTGATCGGCCGATTTTGAGAGAGGGGGTTAAGAATGGGGGCTTTTCACTGATTCGTGAAAGAAGTCTATTGATTGCGATGTTGATTTTTGAGTTGGTTTTGGAGTTGATTTTGGATTGGTCTTCAGTGTTAGTTGATATTAAGGAAAATTCATGAAGAATCTTGGATAAATGTCAAGATCAGTGTCAAAAAAGATGCGAGATTCGCACAGAAAACCGCAAAAGCTTTTGCTCAATAGCCGTTGCTCATGGTCCAGGTTGCAGAATGAGCCAGGTTCCAGTGTTGACGATCGGCCGATCGATCGGTGCTAGGGCGTTTTGGGGGGTGATTGATCGAGCGCTTGAATGACCCAAGTGTTGTTAAAGGGTTCGATCGCCTGGATTTGGTAGCGGGGATTGGTTTTGAGCCGATCGAGCCATTCTGTTTTGGGCCGATAGGCGATCGCCCGTTGAATGGTCTCGGGAAAGGTCAAATCTGGCTCCTCTAGGTAAATCAGTTGAGCTTGGGACGGCAGGCGACGGGCCAGGGCAAGCAACCGCAGAGCATTGCCGCTGATCACCACAGGTGGCTGAAGTTCACTCACCCGTTGAGCGATCGCCGGATCGTCGTAACTGCTGTATTTGTTCCACCAAGTGGGGGCCATCACGCCTTGGCTACTAGACCACAGCCCCACCACCCACAACAGGGTAATTGCTCCCACAGCCCAAGGCCGCCGCCGTTGGTTCGCCCAAGCTTCGCTGAGACCAAAGGCCAGCACCCAGGTGAGGGCCAAGTAGGCCGGAAGGAAGTAGCGGGCAATGGTCGATCGCTGGCCGCCATCCACCGCATCCAACAGGGCAAAGGGCAGGGCGATCGCACCAGTCAGCAGGGGAAACAGCCAAATATCCGGCGGCGCGACCCGCAGCAAGCGCTGGCTGCTGAGCGCAACCATCACCAGCAACAACCCGATCGGGAGCCAATGCCAGGACAGGGCGATCGGGTCGGTTTCCTGAGTGATGTCAAACAGGGGCCGATCGAAACAGGCTTGCCAATCCAGGGCGATCGCGCTGAAATTTAGGCCCCAACGCTGCACCAAGGTTCCCCAAGTCAGTTCTCGATCGATCCAACCCATGGGTTTGCGATAGGTCAGCCAACAAACCAGCCAGGGACTGAACAGCACCAATGCCCCCAACAGGGAACCACCCCAGGCCAAAAGGTTATGGCGCAAGGCATTCCAACCCCGGTGCGATCGCGCCAGCCATCCCCGCAGGGCCACGTAGGCTCCTTGGGCAGCAATCCCGAGGGCCAAGGGCAAATGGCCATAGAAATTGCAGGCCACCAAGACTCCGTAGGTCATCCAGGCCGATCGGGTGGGTTTGCCCAAGCGATCGAACCGCAGAACACGCAACAGGGCCCAACTGGCCAACAAAAACAACACCACCGCCAAGCTGTAGCCTCGGGCTTCGCGGGCATAGACCACTTGGATCGGGGAAACGGCCACCAGACCGATCGCCAAACCAATCACCGATCGCGCCCTGGGCCAGTCGGCTAGCCAAGCCTGCCCAAACAGAACCAAAGCCGGAAAAACCAGCAGGCTCACCAGGGCAGAAAAGGCCCGAATCGTCGCTACCGAGTCCCCTGCCAAATGCGTCCAGCCCCGCAGCAACAGGTAATAGAGCGGTACTTGGTCGGGGGTTTCAATAGCCAGGCTTTGGAGCGTCGCCAGCCAAGAACGATCGCCCGATCGCTGCAAGGGAACTAAATCAGCGGGGACGACGGGCCGCCCCTGGGGCTGGAAAAAGTCCTCCACTTGCTCCTTGGTGTAGCCCGCAATGCGCACGGAGGTGATGGTTTCGTCGTACCAGTAAACCGCGCGATCGAGGGCCGAAAACCGCAACAGCACCGCCACCACCAAGACGAACCCAATCACCCAACCCGATCGGCCCAGCCCAAATCTGCCACACCAAAAACCGCCTAAATTCCCAAATCGGCTCGATCGCTTCGGGGAGCTGCTCATGGCTTCACGTCCCGATCGCGGGCAATTTCAGCGGCGGCATCTGGCAAATCATCGAAATCATCAGGGGCATCATCATTGGGAACATCATCCGCCGGCAATCTCAACGAATCCTCTGGGTCATCATCCATGAACCGATCCTCCTCAATGGCCGACCAATCAGCCGGGGGCCAGTGGAGCGCCAAATAGGGCACATCCCAGGAGTCTTGGCGCGATCGCCCTGCCGCAAAGTTGCGCCCCGTCTCCGCACCGGGGTAGGGCAAATGACCTACCGGGGCCGACAGATCAAAAATGAGAGAGTTGTAAGGAATTAGTTCCACCACCCGATCGGGCGCAGTGCCCCGAAACCGTTGCCACCAAAGGGCCAGCCGTTGCCAGTCGTCCTGGGCAGCCGCATCGGGATCAAACAGAGTCACTTGCCAGCCCACATAATCCGCCAATTGCTCATAAACCTCTGAATCCCACTCTCCCGGCTGCCCGCCCAATTCCGTCCACAGGGCCGCTTGGATGCTCCAGCCAAATTGCCCGCGACTGTAGGTCACCCATAGCTCATCAATCTGTTGCAGTTCCGCCGTGGGTAATTCCAGAAAGGAGCATTGGGCGGCAAAGTAACGCACTAGCCGATCGGTTTCCCGATCGGCTGATCGCCAATCCCCCGCTTTCAATGCTTCAAACAAATCCTGATACAAATCTTGGCGTGCAAACCCGCCTCTTGCTTCCGCACAAATCCGATGGGCTTCGCCTCGGCGGGCAATATCTTCGTAAATGAGCAGGCCATCTCGTTCAACTTTGTGGATCCAATCCTCACAGCCGGTCAACTCTGGCGCAAAGGCATGGCCACAAAATTTACAAGCCTGGTGATCCAGAGGCGCACCACAGTTGGGGCAATGTTCCAAGGACGCATCCAGGGCCAAGGCTCCACAACTGCCACAGGGTCGCGGGGCTAATTGCACCTGAGCCAAGCAGTCTTCATGAAAGAAGCGCTGCAACTGGGGTAAATACACTACCGCCGAGGGGGCGATCGGCTGCTGACAAACCGCACAGGGCAATCCTAAATAGTCGATCGCCCCGCAATGGGGACAGGCCGCCGCCCCCAAGGGCACTGCTCCGCCACAGTCCAGGCAGGTGGATAACTCAGCCATGCATTCTCCTGCGTTGCTCAACCCCGGGCGATCGCTCCAGTTATGCAAGATTTTGCAACCATCGGGGGCGATCGGCGTTTGTCTGTGGGTTATTTTGCCTGATTTTCTGGTTCCCATTTCCTGGCGCTCAGCGTGTTGATGAACCCTGCGGGTCGTTGTTGCCTGAGCTGCTGGGGTTAATCAACCGTTGGGATCACGGGTTGATGGCAGCGCTATTCAGAATCATCAGAATCAATAGACCTCTTGCATCAATCAAGAACCTCATCCCAAATCCCGCTCCCAGATCCCTGATTGACTGAAAAAACACTCAAACACTGGGTTGTTCCGTAGGTTGGGTTGAGCTTTGTGAAGCCCAACTCGATCACTGCAAGCCTTGCTGTTGTTGGGTTTCGTACCTCAACCCAACCTACGAAATGATCGTTAATTAGCCCATCTTGATCAGAGGGGGTTAATTCGTGCAAGAGGTCTAATGCAGCGCCAGTTCAGCACCAATTCAGTTCAGTACCAATCGAGTGCCGAAGGTTTAACGGTTACAGCCGAGATCACTCGCTTCGGCGGTCGGGGTTGCGGTGTAGTATGTTCGTTGCGACATCCGGCCCGTTTCGGGGGTCGTTGGTTCAGCCGATCGGCGACGCGCAATCCTGAGGCCTATGCAACGCCAAAAATTTACCCTTGGTTTCATTGTGGTGCTGACGATCGCGGCGATCGCCGTGATTGTTAACCTGCCCGTGCAGTTGGGGCTTGACCTACGCGGTGGCTCCCAACTGACACTCCAGGTCATGACCACGCCGGAAATTCCCCAGGTCACGCCCGAAGATCTCTCGGCCGTCCGCAAAGTTATTGATAACCGGATTAATGAGCTGGGGGTTTCCGAAGCCCTGGTGCAAACATCCGGCAACGACAAGCTGGTGGTGCAACTGCCGGGGGTCAGCGACCCGGAACAGGCGGAGCGAGTTTTGGGCAACACGGCGCGGCTGGAGTTTCGGGAGCAAAAACCGGGAACCGAGGCCCAATACCAAGCGGAACGGCAAGTTTACGACGAGCTGAAGGCGAAACGGGCCGCGCTGATTCAGGCAGGAGACAAGGCCGCGATCGACGAAAATCAGCGGGCGATCGAACGGAGCCAGGAAGCCATTAGCCAACTGTTTGAAAAAGCGGTGCTCACGGGCCAAGACCTTCGGGAAGCGGGAGCCGCCCCGGACGGGGGCTTGGGTAACTCTTGGGTTGTGATTATTCGCTTTTCGGCCGATGCCGCCGATCGCTATGCGGAACTGACCAAAAAACTGGCCGGCACGGGTCGCGGTTTGGGTATTTTTCTCGATCGGGACTTGTTAACCGCACCCGTGGTGGGGCCAGAATATGCCCAATTGGGAATCACCGGCGGCAGCACCGAAATTCGGGGTAACTTCACCGCCGACTCCTCCCAAGAGTTGGTAATTCAACTGAAGGGTGGAGCCTTGCCCCTGCCCGTGAAGTTGGTAGAAACCCGCACCGTAGGCGCAACTTTGGGTCGCGACAGCGTAGAAAGCAGCATTTGGGCCGGCGTGGGTGGCTTGGTGTTGGTGCTGATCTTTATGGCCATCTACTATCGCCTGCCCGGCGTGGTGGCTGACCTGGCCCTGATGATCTATGCCCTGTTGAACTTTGCAGTATTCGCGTTAGTGCCTGTCACCCTCTCATTACCGGGGATTGCGGGCTTCATTCTCAGCATCGGGATGGCGGTCGATGCCAACGTGCTGATCTTTGAGCGCACCCGCGAGGAATTGCAATCGGGCAAGAGTCTTTATCGATCGGTCGAATCCGGTTTCTATCGGGCGTTTTCCAGCATTTTGGATGGTAACGTCACCACCTTGATCGCCTGCGCGGTGCTGTTTTGGCTGGGCACCGGTTTGGTCAAAGGGTTTGCCCTCACCCTGGCGATCGGGGTGTTGTTGAGCATGTTCACTGCCCTCACCTGTAGCCGCACCCTGTTGTTTGTGGCCCTCAGTATTCCTTCCCTGCGCCGTCCTGAGTGGTATTGCCCCGGTTTAAAAGCCAATCTGAAAACGGCTGGCTCGGGCAACTAGTGCCCCCCTTCGCCCCCTTCCACCTGCCCTCCTGAATCAGCAAGCGTGATGAACCTGAAGATTATTGAAAAAAGTCGGTTGTGGTGGTCGCTGTCCCTGGCCTTGACCGTTGCCGGGGCGATCGCCGTGGTTGGTTGCATGGTCAACTTTGGCACGCCCCTGAAGTTGGGACTGGACTTTGTGGGGGGAACTCGCCTGCAACTGCAATTGGACTGCCCAGCCACCGGGGCCCAACCCCAATGCCAAAAACCTGTGGAGCTGGCCGATGTGCGGGCCGTGCTGAACGAACAGGACTTGGACGGCGCGGCTGTCCAGTTGTTGGACGTGGACTCCAAGGCCCAAGACCGACATATCATCGCCATTCGATCACAGGATTTATCGGCCGAGAAGCGCACGGCCTTGGTGGCCGCCCTGGAAGCTAAATTGGGCAAGTTTGATGCCCAGGGAACGCTGATTGACACAGTGGGGCCCGTGCTAGGGCAGCAGGTGCTGAACTCCGGGGTGATGGCTGTGTTGCTGTCCCTGCTGGGCATTGTGATCTATCTGCGTTTCCGCTTCCAGTGGGACTACGCTATTTTCGCGGTGGTGGCCCTAATCCACGATGTGCTGATTACGGCTGGGGTATTCGCGGCCATGGGCTGGTTTGGCGGCACAGAAATTGACACGCTGTTTATTGTGGCCCTGCTGACCATCATTGGCTTTTCCGTGAATGACACTGTGGTGATTTACGATCGGGTGCGGGAGAACATTGCCCAAAATTCCACTGCCCCGATCGATACAGTAGTGAACGAGGCGGTGAATCAAACCCTGACCCGATCGCTCAACACCACCGCCAGCACCTTGCTTTCGGTTGTGGCAATCTTCCTGTTTGGGGGTTCCACCCTGCGGGACTTTTCGCTAGCCCTGATCATTGGGTTCATCTCTGGGGCCTACTCCAGTATTTTCATCGCCAGTACCCTGCTGGCCTGGTGGCGATCGCGCCCGGGCTATGTGCCCCCCAAACCTGCCACGGAAACCGAAACTAAGCTCCAAGACTCTATTTAGCCATCCCCTTCTTTGCTGAATCGGTTGGCTGAACAGGTCTGCTGAATTGGTTGGCTGAACAGCTCTACTGAACGGGTTTGCTGGGTTTCTGCAACTTTGCTGTTGCTGAGTACCCCCAATGCCAGTTTCTTGCTCGACCCCAGAGACTTCTCAATCGGCCGTTTGTCTTTTCTTCCTCGCCCCTTGCCCAAGCGTGCCTGCTCCTTCTTCCTCTCGCTTGCCCAGTCGATTGCGCTGGTTGCTGCTCGTCCTCTGTTGGGGCACGATCGGCCTAGCTAGTCTCTGGGCAATGCGCGAAGAGTTTGACCTTTGGCGCACCTACTTCACCTGGGCCGCGGTGCGCTATGCCATTTTTTTCAACCGCTGGCCGATCTTTGGCCTGTCGTTTTGCCTGGGGCTGACCATCACCACGCTGATCGATTACGGCCGCCATTATTTCTGTGATCAGCAGCCCGATCACCCGCGTAAACCCTGAATGGGCCACAGGTGTAAGCACTTTAACCAACCCCCAGACCTCGGCATTTTCAGAACAGCGATCGCAAGTTGACTGTCGGGAAAAGTTGATAATAATAAAGAGTGAATTGCAGTGAGCGATCGCTCCTCTTGCTAATCGGGTTTAAGCAATTAGGCCAACGGCTCGATCGCCCCAATGGTTACTTATGCCGTTTACCCAGGAACTACGCCATGTCCGTTGAAATCATAGAAAAGAAGTCAGCCGCCACCATCCGTAAACCAGCACCTCGCTACAAAGTGCTGCTGCATAACGATGACTTTAATTCCATGGAATATGTGGTGGAAACGCTGTTACAAACCGTTAGCAGCCTTACCCAACCCCAAGCCGTTAACATCATGATGGAAGCCCATTTTAACGGCTTGGCTTTGGTGATTACCTGTGCCCAGGAACATGCAGAATTTTATTGCGAAACCCTCAAAAACAAAGGGCTAACCAGCACGATCGAGCCAGATGAGTAGGAAACAATTCATCAGTTGTCTTGCGAAGTTCTACGAAAGCTAAAGACAAGGGGCTTAAGCCCCTTGTTACAACGACTGGGATATGGAAAATCAATCGTTTCCGCCTAGATCCTAGGAAATGACGACAGGCCCTAAGCCCCTTGCCCCCACCACTATTGGTGCTTTGCCAGTACCCCAAGTTACTGATGAGTTGCCCTATAAAGCAGACGGCTTGTACCCCAGCTTTTGGTAAACCGGGAGGGTGAAATGAAAACAACTCCCACCGCCCGGCCGCTCATCAACCCAAATTTGTCCATAGTGGGCCCGAATTGCTCGCTGGCAGGCAGCTAGCCCAATGCCATATCCTTCTGAGCGTTGATCTCGTTGCAGTCGGAATCGCTCCTTAAAGATGGAGCTACGTTGACTGTCGGGGATACCGGGGCCGCTGTCGCAAATGCTGACCTGCACATTCTGGGTGGTGCGGTGGAGGGCGGCCACATGGATTGTGCCCCCATCTGGCGTGTATTTCACGGCATTGTCCAGCAGGTTGGAAATCACTTGCCGAATCCGATCGGGGTCGGCATAAACCACCGGCAAGTCTTGGGGAATATCCGTTTCTAGGGTTTGGTGCTTCAGGTTAATTCGACTGCTGAAGGTGTCAATCACCGCGTGACAAAGGGCCTTGAGGTCAACGGACTGGGGCTGGATGTCGGCCTCTTGCCCCTCCCCTTGGGACACTTCTAACAGGTTGGCAATCAGCCGATCGATCGCTCGAATTTGCGATCGCGCCTGCATCAACAGTCGCTCCCGCAGGCTGTCGGTCATCTGGGCCGCCTGAATGGTGTTGGGTCGATAGCTGGCCTCCAGGGTCTCGATCGCCATTGAAGCCGCCGCCAAGGGGTTTCGCAAATCGTGGGCCACGATCTCGATCGCCCGATCCTTAAACCGCAACAGTTCCCTTAACTCCGCCTTTTCCCGCCCTAGCCGAAAGACTTCATCTGACAGACGAATCACCTCCGCCGCCGTTGCCAACGACGAAGGCGAACCATCCGTCGGCATCATGTCCATCGGCTGGTTTTTCTCCGGCGAGTCCAAGCTGTCGTGAATTGCCTCCTGCCACCGCTCCCACCAAGCATCCAATTGCTGGGCCAAGTCCATCCCCGTCAGGGTTTGGCGAGGGTGGGGATGCACCTTCACCAGTGCAGGCGTGGCAATCAGCCGGAAATGTTCAGCCACATAGGGCTGCTCGGCCACATCCACAATGTCGAAAGCAAAGGGATAACGGGCTTTTAAGGCCTGTAATCGACCCTGAATTAGGCTTGCTTGCTCCCAGGAACTGGAGCGGTGATCCACAAACAGAAGCAGTTGCAAGGGCGCGCGTGAGGCAGGGAAAGGATCGGGCGAAACCGACATAAGCGATGAACCATAAAATCAATAAGTTATGGATCGAGGCGGGCCTGCACCGTGACCATCCACCCGCATTCCAACCAAAAAGGCGCAAACTCTTTACAATCAACGTCAAGCAAAATCAAGTCGCAAGCCAGTTGCAATCAAACTACACGCAAACGCCCATCAAGGGCAGTGGGGGTGATGGAGCTGGCAGTGGTTGCCTCTGTCGATACCAATACCGTAGAAATGCCGTTGCTGGATCAAGGGTGGGGTTGGAAATGGGGTCGCAGGCTAAAAGTCGCCAGTCGGTTGAGTTCAGGCTAAGTTGGGCTTGAATGGGTGTTGATTTCTCCAGCCTATCGCTTTTTTCAGCGGGAGCTGCCAATTACGGTAAATCGGGAGGGGTGGAAGCGGCAATTCGATCGAGCGCCGAACGGGCCGCCTTCGTCACGATCCCGGTTACAACTAGGGTGGTGATCAAACCCAAAACAAAGAGTAACCACTCGATCGGGCTTTTGGCCCGCTCTCCATACCCCGAAAACAGGCTGGCCAGGTCCCGAAAAGAAGCCCCGATATAAACGTAGGCAACCGTTCCCGGCAACATCCCGATCGAGGCTAACAGGTAGTCTCGGATCGAAACCTGCGTTAGCCCCAACATATAGTTCAAGGCATTAAAGGGAAACAGCGGCGACAAGCGCATCAGCAACACAATCTTGAGGCCATCTTCTGCAATGGCGCGATCAATCGCCTGGAATCGTCGATTTCCAGCAATCCAGCGCTGTTCCACCCAATCCCGAATGCCATAGCGTCCCACCAGGAAAGCCGCCAGCGATCCCAGCGTGGCTGACAAGAAAACAATCACCGATCCCCACCCCACCCCAAACAGCACCCCAGCCCCCAAGGTCAACAGCGCTCCGGGAACCAGCGCCACCGTGGCAACCACATACACAACCACGAAAGCGACACCGCTCCAAGGCCCCAGATGCATAATTTCCGATAAAACCCACTCCAAGAACGCTTGCACGCTAACCAGCCTCCCTCAGCCCCAAATCGGTGAATCTCCAGTAATTCCTCGTTTTAGCCCACCAATGCTCTCCATCTATAAAAACCTGCATCGATAAATTTGCTTCCGCTAGCTATCAAGTAATTAAAAATTTTTGGAATCTCTTACTTGAAATTTAGCTTGATCTTTGCCCGATCGCTACTCGATAAAGACTGGATCTGTATTCTCTTCCTCATAGACAGTTGAACGCCTTCAGTCAAGATTTTTTTGATGAAGACCCCGACGATGACAGTAAAATGGTTCAATATTGCTATTGCCACAAAATTGCTGAAGCTAAAGCTGCAACTAAAACGGTAACGAAATCCCACTAATCTTTAATTTGACTTTAGAATTTTTTCAGAATCACTCCGTGAATGTCCTATGGATCGGCCGTCCCACACTCCAATTCCGCTGCCCTCACACATTCACTACGAACTACTTCTTCAGTTGCTGGAACGAGAAACCAGTGGCACTCTCAAACGAGGCACAGAGGAACACCGACAGCTCCAGGAATTGGTGGCCACCCTCCGCCGAGCACTCGCCGTTCAGAAACAGTTGGAAGCCAGTTGTCAAAACAAACAGCTACCGATCGAATATCACTGGTCGTTGAATCTGCCAGCCGTTGGCCCTCTGAGTAACGTTACCAAAGGCGAAGAATAGCCCAGCACTAACGATTAATCAGGAACAATCAATCGACAACAATTGTCAATCAGTTTTACTAATCAATGATCGATCAATTTTATTGACCAATTTTTGATGATTAGTTTGATGATCAAATTTTTGATTGCAATTACCAGATTATTGTAATTACCAGATTGGTAATTCTGGATTGATATTGAGTTGAGTTCAAATGATTCAATCGATTTGCGTGATCTTGGATAACTTCAACTTTAACTAATTATCGACTCTTTCGCTTCGTTTGAATATTTTTCTGAAGAACACTGTCGGAGTTAATCAATAAAATAATTCAATTATTAGCCTTAGCCCATTAAAAATTCGCAAATTTAAAACCTGTTTAACCCAAAAATCAAAAATTAAAGACTAGTGAATTAATTTCAATTCGTTAAACTAGTCAAAATAAATCAATATGGATTAATCAAGATCAATTAATCACCAAAATTACTAATCACCAAAATCACTAGCTTTTGCCCGCTAGCTTTTGCCCAATTTTTTGCTAGTTAAATTTGCCTTTCACGGCACAGTCAGCTCTCAATTTTCCAAGAAAAGAAGCCACAGGTCACAGGCGATCGCCCGAAGCGCTTGGGCTAGCTCGTTTGGTGACCAATGGGGCATCTACCCATGGGTGATCGCCCATGCTTAAGAATCGACCCAAGCCAGACCAACGGAATCGACCCCATTTCAGGGGGGCTTGTGACAGTTAATGTCAGGTTGATTTTGGTTTTGTCTTTATTTTTATCTAAATTCTAATTGCAAAAGATTCTCGTTTCTGGCAGTTCCGTGGGCTGTAAAAACCTCTCCCGATTACGGATCTAGCCCATCAATGGCTCAAGACAAATCTGCCAAATCAGGCGATCGCTTATAGTTTCAAATTTGCAACAAACTGAAATAATTAACGGGATTATTTTTATCGAATTGTGTCAGATCCTAGAATTGCAGATCAGCGCCAATCGGCAATCTGGTAAAAGTGCCTAGAGAGCAAGCGTTTTCGAGTTTCCATCCTCATCCAACCCAGCCGCAGGAGAGAGTACCGGATGTTCACCTACGTCAAGCCCGCCGTGCGCCACGTCCAACCCGAAGATCTTCGGGGGCGGTCTTTAGTCAAGGTGGTCTACGTCGTTCTGGAAGCGCAGTACCAGAGCGCCTTGACGGCAGCAGTCAAGTCGATTAATGCCAACAATCCGAATGTGGCCGTGGAAATCAGCGGCTATTTGATTGAAGAGCTGCGTAGCCCCGAAAATTACGAAGCCTTTTGTGATGATGTGGCCAGAGCTAACATCTTCATTGCTTCATTGATCTTTATTGAAGACCTGGCCGAAAAGGTGGTGGCCGCCGTGCAGCCCCACCGCGATCGCCTCGATGCGGCGGTGGTCTTCCCCTCCATGCCCCCCGTGATGCGGCTGAACAAGTTGGGCACCTTCTCGATGGCGCAATTGGGCCAGTCCAAGAGCGTGATCGGCGAATTCATGAAGAAGCGCAAACAGCAAAACGGCAGCGGTTTTGAAGACGCAATGCTGAAGCTGTTGCGGACGCTGCCCAACGTGCTGAAATTCCTGCCTGTGGAAAAGGCGCAAGATGCCCGCAGCTTCATGCTCAGTTTCCAATATTGGCTGGGTGGTTCGCCGGAGAACCTGGAAAACTTCCTGCTGATGCTGGCCGATAAATATGTCTTCAAAACGGACAAATCGGGCCGCGACCAGTCACGCGAAAAGATTGATTTGGACTATGCCGAGCCGGTGACCTATCCCGATATGGGAATTTGGCACCCGTTGGCCCCCAAGATGTTTGAGAGTACGAACGAGTATTTAGCTTGGTATCGCAATTCAGAGCTAGTGCCCGATGCGGTGCGCGATCCCGATGCGCCCTGTGTGGGTTTGGTGTTGCAGCGGACACATTTGGTAACGGGTGATGACGCGCACTATGTGGGCATGGTGCAAGAGTTTGAAGCCCAAGGTGCAAAGGTAATCCCGGTGTTTGCGGGGGGCTTGGACTTCTCGAAGCCGGTGGATGAGTACTTCTACTTGCCGAGCAAAAATGGCAGCGAACCGACCACGATCGTGGATGCGGTGGTGTCGCTGACGGGGTTTGCCCTGGTGGGCGGCCCGGCCCGGCAGGATCACCCGAAGGCGATCGAATCCTTGAAGCGCCTGAACCGTCCCTACATGGTGGCGCTACCGTTGGTGTTCCAAACCACCGAAGAGTGGGAAGAAAGCGAGCTGGGCCTGCACCCGATCCAAGTGGCGCTGCAAATTGCGATTCCTGAGTTGGATGGGGCGATCGAGCCGATCATCGTCTCCGGCCGCGACGGCAACACCGGCAAGGCGATCGCCCTGCAAGACCGCATCCAGGCGATCGCAGAGCGTGCCCTTAAGTGGGCCAACCTGCGCCGCAAACCGAAGCTGCACAAGAAAGTGGCGATCACCGTCTTCAGCTTCCCGCCGGACAAGGGTAACGTGGGCACGGCCGCCTATTTGGACGTGTTTGGCTCAATTCACGAAGTGCTGCAAGGGCTGAAGCGTGAAGGCTACGACGTGCAAGACGTGCCCGATTCGCCCAAGGAGCTGATGGAAGCCGTCCTGAAGGATGCCCAGGCCCAATACGCCAGCCCCGAGCTGAACGTGGCCTACCGCATGAGCGTGGCGGAATACGAAAAGCTCACCCCCTATTCCAAGAAGCTGGAAGAAAATTGGGGCAAACCGCCGGGGAATTTGAACAGCGACGGTCAAAACCTGCTGGTGTTCGGGAAGCATTTCGGCAACGTATTCATCGGCGTACAGCCCACCTTCGGTTACGAGGGCGACCCGATGTTGCTGCTGTTCTCGCGATCGGCTAGCCCCCACCACGGGTTCGCCGCCTACTACACCTACCTGGAAAAGGTCTGGGGCGCGGATGCGGTGTTGCACTTTGGGACGCACGGCTCGCTGGAGTTCATGCCCGGTAAGCAAATCGGCATGTCCAATGACTGCTATCCCGACAGCCTGATCGGTTCAATACCAAACCTCTACTACTACGCCGCCAACAACCCCAGCGAAGCGACGATCGCCAAGCGCCGGGGCTATGCGGAAACCATTTCCTACCTGACTCCGCCCGCTGAAAACGCTGGTCTCTATAAGGGCTTGAAGGAACTGAGCGATCTGATCGGCTCCTACCAAACCCTGAAGGATACGGGTCGTGGCCCCTCGATCGTCGATGCGATTATCGAGCAAGCTCGCGCCGTCAATCTGGACAAGGATGTGGAACTGCCGGAAACGGCCGGAAAGGATCTGAGTTCCGAGCAACGGGATACGGTGGTGGGTTCCGTCTATCGCAAGCTGATGGAAATCGAGTCGCGCTTGCTGCCCTGCGGTTTGCACGTGATCGGTAAGCCCCCCACGGCCGAAGAAGCGGTGGCCACTCTGGTGAACATTGCCGCCCTCGATCGCCCCGAGGATGGGATCATTGCCCTGCCCCGGATCATCGCCAACAGCATCTATCGCGACATCGAAGAGATTTACCGCAACAGTGATAAGGGCGTGTTAGCCGATGTGGAACTGTTGCAAAAAATCACCCTAGCCACCCGTACGGCGGTGAAGGCCATGGTCGATGCCCAAATCGACACCGATGGTCGCCTCTCGAAGCTAGCCAAGTTCAACTTCTTTGGCTTCGGAACCCAGAAGCAGCCTTGGGTTGAAGCCCTAAGCGAGGCTGGGTTTAGCAACGTCGATCGCGACTCCCTAAAACCGCTGTTCGAGTACCTGGAATTCTGCCTCCAGCAAATCGTGGCCGACAACGAAATGGCCTCTCTGCTGCGGGCCCTCGAAGGCGAATACATCCTGCCCGGCCCCGGCGGTGACCCGGTGCGGAACCCGGAAGTGCTGCCCACGGGCAAGAACATGCACGCCCTCGATCCCCAGTCGATTCCGACCACGGCGGCGGTACAGTCAGCCAAGGTGGTGGTCGATCGGCTGCTCGATCGCCAACGCCAGGAAAACGGCGGCGCATACCCCGAGACGATCGCCTGTGTCCTTTGGGGAACCGACAACATCAAGACCTATGGTGAATCCCTGGCGCAGATCCTCTGGCTGGTGGGTGTGAAACCCGTGCCCGATGCCCTGGGTCGCGTCAACAAGCTGGAACTGGTCTCCCTTGAGGAGCTGGGTCGCCCCCGGATTGACACGGTGATCACCTGCTCCGGCGTGTTCCGGGATCTGTTTGTGAACCAAATGGCCCTGCTCGATCGGGCCGTCAAGATGGCCGCCGAAGCCGACGAGCCGTTGGAAATGAACTTCGTCCGCAAGCACGCCATGGCCCAAGCGGAAGAACTCGGCATCAACCTGCGCCAAGCCGCCACCCGCGTGTTCACCAACTCCTCCGGCTCCTACTCCACCAACGTCGGTCTGGCCGTGGAAAACGGCACCTGGGAACAGGAAAAAGACTTGCAAGACATGTACCTGTCGCGTAAGTCCTTCGCCTTCTCCGCCGACAACCCCGGCGAAATGGAGCAGTCCCGCGAGTTGCTGGAACGCGCCCTGAAAACCGTCGATGTGACCTTCCAAAACCTGGATTCGTCGGAAATTTCCATGACCGACGTGTCACACTACTACGACTCCGACCCGACCAAGGTGGTGGCCAGCCTGCGCGGTGACGGCAAAAAGCCCGCCGCCTACATGGCCGACACTAGCACCGCCAACGCCCAGGTGCGCACCCTGTCGGAAACCGTCCGCCTGGATGCCCGCACCAAGATGTTGAATCCCAAGTGGTACGAAGGGATGCTGTCCCACGGCTACGAAGGGGTGCGCGAGCTGGCCAAGCGCCTAAACAACACCTTGGGCTGGAGCGCCACAGCGGACGCGGTGGACAACTGGGTCTACGAAGACACAAACGACACCTTCATCGCTGACCCCGAAATGTGCAAGCGGCTGATGGATCTGAATCCTCACTCCTTCCGCCGAATGCTGGGCACGCTGTTGGAAGCCAACGGCCGCGGCTACTGGGATACGAGCGATGAAAACCTCGATCGCCTGCGGGATCTCTACCAAGAAGTGGAAGACCGCATCGAAGGCATCGAGTAAGTGTGACTATAGACCCTATTGTGAGTCTAGGCTAGACTAAACTTCGAGGGTAGACAGCAACCTGTCTACCCTTTGTTGTATGCGATAAGCTGATGATTGAAGACTATGCCAGCGCCTTTCTGGAACGCGCTCAAGACCAAGCTGTTCTTGCCAAAGCCGATCGCCGAATTGCAGCTATGCACATGGGCGGTATCGTCATTGAATGTCGGCTAAAAAGCTTAATCTTCCGTAGTCTTTCCCCTGCGGAGCAAAATTGGAAAACAGACGATTACGACCCCGGTCACAGCATCACTAATCCTGGTCACAACTTACAAAATGCTCTGAAGCGTTGCCCTCGGCTATACACCAAGGCCCAGAGGAACAACATTCTTCCCTGGCTAGCAATTATTCAAAATCCATGCGGGGAGTTCATTCAACTACGATATTCCAGTCACAAAGTGTCAGATAAAGACTACTCGCAGTGGGTAAAAGCCTATCGCATTTTAATAGACTGGATTGAGAAAAATTATCGGGACTGAATTTCTTTGTCGGGATAACTAGTTGCTTTATGGATACCAATTGGATTGCTGATCTTCAGTCATTACTCAAAAGCCAGTATGTTCACCATGACAATGAATGGCTGGATTTCACAATCTCATCTAATAGCTTTATTGATTTAACAATTGTCAGTAATAATTTTGAAGGATTAAGTTATCAAGCTCGCCGGGATGCTGTTGAGACATTAATTCAACGCGAAACAGGATTTCTATCACTATATACCGTTGAAGAAGCGAAAGTTTTGGAGATGGAGCGCCCTGAACCAGCCCGGAGTGATCAGGTCAGAACTTGGCATGACTTAGCAATTTGGGCCCAGAATCCCCAGAATCACGGTGAAGTAAAAGAACGATCGCCCCGATCTCCCCGCACTGTGGCTTTCTATTCCTTCAAAGGGGGTGTTGGCCGCACGACAGCCTTAATTCATGTGGCTTGGCTGTTAGTCAAACAAGGCAAAAAAGTTGTCGTGGTGGATCTGGATATTGAAGCACCAGGACTCAGCAAAGCTTTAGATCTGGATGATTTGCCAGAAGTCGGCATTGTTGATTATTTCTATGAGCGGGCTTATGCGCCTGACGGAGCAGATTATGAAATTCAAATCGGCGATATCTTAGCGGAATATCGAGATCAGCAATTAGGTGATACCCGTGGTGGTCGCTTCTTTGTTGTGCCCACGGGAAAACTCGATCTCGACTATTTAGCGAAAGTTGATGACTTAAAGGCTAGTACTTGGGTCAATGGCAATAAGTCTCTGTGGGATATCTTTACCCACGATATCAATAAACAAATTGAACCAGATTTGATTTTAGTAGATTCTCGAACTGGCTTGAATCAATGGGGCGCTTTTTCCTTGATTCAAGCAGCAGATTCTGCCATTTTAGTATTATTCCCGAATGCTCAAAATGCAGAGGGAGCAAAAATTTTAGTTCAAGCTCTTGGCTCATTGGGCAAGCAGAATATTAATTTTGTTTTTTCACCAATTCCCAACTCGGATTCTAAGAAAACAGCCCAACTAATTCAGAGCGATTTAAGCGAAATTCTTAATCACTTCATTCCGCAAGACAGTGAAGAAGAGATCGACAATGCTGAGAGTGACGATTCAGCTAGCACTGATAACGCGATTTGTATTGAATATCTTCTCCCGATTGCAGTGGCTTCCCACTACCCTGTCCATACTGTCGTGGACTGGTATCAGCCGATCGTTAATTTAATCCTAAATTCCAGTACATCCGTGTCAACTCAATTGCAGCAAGATCGATGGAAGATTATCGAAGATCTTCAATTCTCGAATGTTGATGCCGAGAGAGAACAGGCAAATCTTAGTCATATTTTCCAAAAAACATCTAATTTCTATGATTTCCTGGACGACAAAGTATGTCTAGTGATTGGTCGAAAAGGAACAGGAAAAACTGCTCTTTACTTCCTTTTTTTAAAGCACTTTTCAGTTGTAAAATCCTTAATTAATCGGACAGGGGAAATTATCATTCTTTCGGGGCATGGTACAAGTTCTGCTAGCCGACCTACTCAGAGAAGCTTTAATGCTATTCACAAAAAGCTAAAAGAGTCTCAAGATAGTTGGTTGGGTTTTTGGGCTGCTTATGCCTTGTTTATAATAATGCGTGATCATGGTGATTCCGTAAATAGTCTGACCAAGGAGAAGCATAAAGCTTCAAAGTATAAGGAATTGAAAGACGGCTTTGATAAGATCAAAGGACTTCAATTTCGCTCAGAGCATCAAGAATTACTCCTCCAGTGGTGTCAAAATCCAGATCTAGAACCATTAATCTTTGATGCATTAAAAGACATTAATGATTATCTCAAGAATCAAGATCTAAAAATTTGGTTGCTTTATGACAACCTAGATCAAGACCTAAAGGAAGATAATAATTTACGCAATAATGCATTGACCGGACTCTTCAAGTTGATTCAAGAGTTTGATACTCAGGAGTTAACTCATCTTCGGATCAAAGTTTTCCTGCGTGAGGATATTTGGGAACGATTAATTTTCGACAATAGAAGTCATCTTCGCGGACGGTCTATCAAATTAGAGTGGAAGCGTATTGATCTGCTGCGCTTTGCCTATCGCCAGGTCACTCAATCAGAGAAGTTTAAAGCTCTGGTTAGTCAAGTTGCTCCCATCCCAGATCCCGATTCAGCAACGGAAGAGACACTGGTTGAAGCGTTAAAGGTTCTGTGGGGCGATCGCATTCGATTGGGATCCCGTGGGAAATATCTTTATCGCTGGGTCTACGATCGCCTGAGTGACACCAGTGGCGCAACCTATCCTCGTAGCTTGGTAGTGTTGCTAACTGAGGCAAAGAAATTAGAATTGCAACATAAAAATGATCCTAAATTGCAATCTGATCGCCTTTTCCGAAGCCGCTTTATGGCACTCGCACTCGAAGAAGCCTCACGAGCACGTTGCCAAGAAATGCGTGAAGAATATGGCAATCTCTCAGCGTTCTTTGATTCCTTGTCAGGAAAAGATGCCTTACTGCAACCGGAAGAGTTGCGGCAATGCTGGGAAAATTCTGCCCGAGAGGTTGAGCCAGATTTTGAGCGATTTGTGCAGCTTTTGAAGTCGATCGGGCTGGCGGAATGGCGACCTAAGGATGAGCGATATCGCTTTGCTGACCTTTACGTTTATGGGTTTAATATGAACAAAAAAGGGATGCGATAACGCATTTTTGTTGATGTAGCTGGTTACGAGCTGGTCGAGATAGCACAGAACTAGAGTCAGGAAGAGCATTGAAGAAACTACAAGCCGATCGCCCTGTTTAAGAATATCGATTTCATTATTGATCAATGGTTAACAAATAGAAGCCTTTCTGGACAGGCAGTTTTCTTAGCAATCATCACCTCACAGGCATCGTTTAATCGTAATTGGTGTGGAAGTAATGCATCGCATCGCTTCCACACCAAAGTTTGCACCTATCAAAACCAATGAGTCAACAACTGGGCACTGTTAGAAATGACTTGCCAAAGTCCGATGAAGGCTAAGATTTTGGTGATGTAGGCCAGCCAGTCAGTTTTAGCCGTTGACCTAGCAGCAGCGTGACGCTGTTTCATGGTTGATGCTCCTGATTACCATTTTTTGTAGGGCAGGAATTTGCCATTCATGGTGATTTTCACGCGATCGCCCTTGGGATCTTCTTCTTTTTCAATGTCCAAGGTGAAGTCGATCGCGCTCATAATCCCATCACCAAACTTCTCATGAATCACTGCTTTCATCGGCATTCCATAGACCTGCATAATTTCGTAGAACCGATAGATCAGCGGATCGGTGGGAACCACGGGCCCTAGCCCTTTCACCGAGGATTCTGTCAGTTCTGGCACCAAATCTTCGCTGAGTCCCAGAGCGTTGAGTAGCTTACTAGCCTCATCGGCAGAGGCAGACGCTTGGCGATAGATCACCGCCGCAATCCACACTTCGTCCCGACCGATCGCCTGTTCTAGCTCCGTGAACGTCACCCCCTTTGCCTTTTTAGCTGCCAACAGGGTTGCGGTGATTGCAGGAATTTCAGTGGTAGACATATTTTTTCCTTTCAATGTTTGGGTTGCTTTGCTGATTTTGACAGGGTTAATTCTGTCCGCGGCTAACGGTGGTTATTTCCGCACCCGAGACTCTTCCACAGCCCGAGTTTCGTAGGAAAGATGCTGCTCCATAGCCGCTTTTAGTTCGTGGTAGCCCGGATATTGATCCAGTTCTTCCCGACGGCGCGGCCGAGGAAATGGCACATCCAGCACCTGAGCAATACCCGCAGCAGGGCCCCGTGTCATCATCACAATCTTGTCAGACAACAGCAGCGCTTCTTCAATGCTGTGAGTGATTAGAATCACGGTCTTGCGTTCTTGCTCCCAAATTCGCTCAATTTCGTCTTGGAGAAAACCACGTGTGAGCGCATCCAAAGCGCCAAAGGGTTCATCCATCAACAAAATTTGTGGATTGATTGCCAGCGCCCTGGCAATGCCCACCCGTTGCTTCATTCCCCCCGAAAGTTCGTGGGGATGTTTAGTTTCGGCTCCCCGTAGTCCTACCAAACCGATGTAGTCTTGGACGATCGATTTCCGTTGGGCAATTCCCATGGTTGGGTAGACTGTTTCCACCGCAAAATCGATGTTTTCAGCAACCGTCATCCAGGGCATCAAGGCATAGTTTTGAAACACAACGCCGCGATCGGGCCCCGGTGCAGAAACCGGCTGGCCATTGATGCTGACTTGTCCCGTAGTGGGCTGAGATAATCCCGCAATAATGTTCAGCAACGTGGACTTGCCGCAACCCGATGGACCAATGATCGAAACGAAGGTGTTAGGCTCCACTTCTAGATCAATATCCGCGATCGCCACAAAAGGTTTTGAGGTGCGCCGCAGCAGTTTGTCCATCGCACCCGTGCGTCCCGGGAATACTTTGGAAATACCGTGCAGTGTCAGATGCGCTACAGGAGATTCAAGGGGAGGGAGCGCCATTTTAGATGCAGAAACTTGCATGGATTAAGACCTTTGGCCAAATGAAACTCGATGTTGCAATACACCAAATAGGTAGTCCATCAATAGCCCTACTAGTCCAACAATTAAGATGGCAGTAATAATGCTAGTGATCTTCAAGTTGTTCCATTCGTTCCAAACAAAATAGCCGATTCCACCACTCAACAGAATCTCCGCCGCCACAATCACCAACCAAGCAATTCCTAGGCTAATTCGTAGCCCGGACACAATGTTGGGGGCAGCGGCAGGCAAAATCACTTTGGTAATGATTCGCCAACGGGAAGCGCCTAAGGTGTGGGCCACGTTCAGATAGGCTGGATCCACATTGCTGACCCCGAACTTGGTGTTAATCAGGGTGGGCCAGATACTGGTGATTGCGATGACAAACAGGGCTGTTCTTTCCGAATCTCGCATGAGCGCCAGACCCAATGGCAACCAGGCGAGCGGAGAAACGGGCCGCAGAATTTGGATGAAGGGGTCAACGGCTTTGGAAACTACGGGCGATAGACCAATCAGAATTCCCAGGGGAATGGCGATCGCCGTGCCAATCAAAAAACCACTCAAAACTCGGCGCAAACTGGTCAACAACAAGAGACCAATGCCCTGATCATTGGGCCCATTATCAAAAAATGGGTTCGAGATCCAAAACCAAAGATCGGCGATCGTTTGGCTAGCAGAGGGCATGATTGGCAAGAAGAGTTTTGAATTTGCGCCTAACTCCCACAGACCCAAGAACACTAGCAAAATTGCCACAAACAACAAGAAGGCTTGTTGGTCGGTATTCAGCCGAAATGGCTTAACCTTTGGTGGAGCAGAGCGGAACACTTCATTTGTCACGATGGTGAACCTCGCTAGACTTTAAACCGCTTGATTTGCTCATCAACGTAAACAGCGGGGTCTTCGGGATCGAAGGTGTCGTACTTCAGCTTTTCAGACCGCTCGGCCGTGCTGGGCGGTGTTTGACCCAGTTCTTTTTGCAGTTCCGCTGCCAGATCTGTCAAGAAAATATCTTGGGCGATTTTGTCGTAATCTGCCTTGTCTTTGGGCATCAAATCCCAGCGGACTAATTGTGCTGCAATCCACTTGGAAAAACTCTTCCAAGGATAGGGATCAAAGCCAATGCGATCGGGCACATCTTGGGTATTACCCAACCCATCTTCAAATTTACCTGTCAGCACAGCTTCCACCACGGGCAAGGGTTGATTGAGATATTTACGCTCAATCAAAGCCTTGGCAATTTCAGGGCGGTTAGCTGGTGTGTCTGCATAGGCAGCCGCATCAATGATCGCCTTGTTCACAGCCCGGAAGGTGTTAGGATTCGCATCGATCCACTGTTGACTAGCGGCGAAGGCACAGCAGGGGTGGCCGTCCCACAGGTCTTTTGTTAATAGGTGAATAAATCCAACCTGCTCAAACACAGCCCGTTGATTGAAGGGATCAGGCATCAACATGGCATCAATTTCACCTGCTGCCATTTTGGCAACACTGTCCGGCGGTGGCACGGGTGAAATTTGCACATCCTTATCTGGATCAAGCCCCCCTGCTGCTAGGTAATAGCGAATCAGCATATTGTGCATCGAGAAGGGGAAGGGCACACCAATTTTGAAGCCCTTGAAGTCTTTGGCTTCCTTCACCTTACCCTTATGCTTGGCAGCAACGGTAATTGCTTGACCATTGATGTTTTCAATGCTGGCTAGCTTAATGGGAAATGACGCTGATCCTAAGCCGAGGGTAATCGCGATCGGCATGGGAGAAAGCATGTGATAAGCATCGAGTTCACCCGCGATCGCGGAGTCCCGAACAGCGGCCCAATTGGGCATCTTTTTCACTTGCACATTCAAGCCATATTTGCTGTAGAAACCCAGCGGCTCCGACATCACAATCGGCGTGGCACAGGTAATCGGAATGAACCCGATCGTTAAATCCTTTTTTTCCAAATTTGTTGGAGCATTAGCTGCTGGTGACTGAGCTGCATCAGGAGTTTCAGCCTGTTGTTGACCGCAACTGGCAGCAGCAATGAGTGCCCCGGCCACAACCACCCGCTTCATGAACTCCCGCCGACTAAATTCACTATTGCGGATAGTGTTGCTAAAAAATTCCGTGGAGTGAACACCAAATGCGGCTGTAAATACCTGGTCAAGCCCGCCCGCTTCCTTGATCAGTGCCTGGCAAAAGCGCTCTCGCTCTGGGTTGCCGCCCATTTGCCGCAACAGCAGCGCTTCTTTCATCTCCACTTCAGTCAGGGTCTTGGCCAGCTCTAGGGTTTCAGGCTTGTACAAACCCATTCGCACGAGATCATTAACGAGTTCTGCCGGATCATGGGGCATTCCTTCAGCCGCTTGCCAGTGATCCTGAGGGAGATGAGTTCCCCCGCAGGGGCAACGACTGAGTTCGACTTGAGCCTGAGAGCGAATATCCACTGATGACATGAGCTGCTCCAATTGGTATTGCGCAGGACAACATTCGGGTCTGTTGCTTTGCACAATACCAAGGAATAATGGACGATCGCATTAGAATTTTTTTGGTAAGAGTAGGATTTTTTTTCGCTCTTGAAAGAACAACCAAAGCCTCTGTGGGAAGCTTGGAAAATTCTCATTTGGAAAATAATGCGCTAAAAGTCCCTAATTCCAGAAAAATCACGCAAAAAGCGTCAATTTTTCCTGAAATTTTGGAATCACATCTGCGTTTTACGCACAAATAATTGATTGATTTTGTTGTGTTTAATACCATTTCTATGCGAACCGTAGTCGCACAGAGTTTCGCCAGGACTGGGGTGGATCGCCATAGAGCTGACGAAATTGGCGAGTGAAGTAAGCCACGTCTGCATAGCCCACTCCCGCTGCAATTTGGCGTACGGGTTGATCAGTTTCACAAAGCAACATCCGTGCCTGGGACATACGGCGTTCAGTAATCCAACGCTTAATGCTGTAGCCCGTTAGCTCTTGGGTAAGATTCGTTAAATAGGCGGGAGAATAGCCCACTGCTTTGGCCACATCATTTAACCCGATCGGGCGGTGATAGTTGGCTTCGATGAATGCAAATACTTGTGATAAACGAGAACAGTCGGGAAAAATTCCGTTTTCGAATTGACTGTTTATTTTACTTTCTGCTGGGGATGCATGAAAACTCGCTGCCAATTGGGCTTTTCGTTCCAGGCGAGTAGCGATCGCCGCCAACAATTGTTCAACGCTACAGGGCTTGGTTAAATAATCATCTGCACCCAATTCCATGCCCTGACGCAAATCTGCCATGGTTGCTTTGGCAGTGAGAAAGATAAATGGAATTGCAGCGGTGGCCGGATGGCGACGAATTGCCGATAGAACGCTGTAGCCATCGAGATCGGGCATCATGATGTCGCAGACGATTAAGTCTGGCAGATGCATTTGGGCTAACTTGATCCCGATCGAACCATTCTCAGCCTCGATCGCACAAAACCCCTCAAACGTCAGGCATCCCATGAAGATGCTGCGGGTTTGCGCTTCGTCTTCAATCACCAAAACTTTCGTCATGAACTGCCTGATTTACAGTAATGACCTGGGTGGTGTACCATGCCGGCCAAGTTTCGGTCGTACTCTCCAAACTGTGTGGTGTAAGAGGATACATATCCTCATTGGTCGCAAAATTTGTCAGGAATTCTGGACATCATGCGGCAATATTATTGGTTACAGCCTGTTTCAAAGCCGACCACGACACCGGCTGAGGCGCATATCTCCGCCTTACAAGCATCGCCGGAAACCGACCTAGAAACCCTGCGTCGCCAGCATGAGTTAATCCTGAATGCGGTGGGCGAGGGGGTCTATGGGCTGGATTTAGCAGGTCGAGTAACCTTTGTGAATCCAGCGGCGGCCAGCATGATTGGTTGGGAAATTCAGGACTTAATTGGTCAGTCCATGCATTCGGTTTTGCATCATTCCAAACCCGACGGCCAACCCTATCCCATCCATGACTGCCCAATTTATCAAGCTTTTCAAGACGGACGAATTCATCGTGCCAATACAGAAGTTTTTTGGCGCAAGGATGGATCGAGCTTTCCCGTTGAATATATCAGCACACCCATGCAAGATCAGCAGGGAAATGTGATTGGAACGGTGGTTACCTTCCAGGATATTACCCAACGAAAATGGGCAGAGACTTTGTTGCAGCGAACCAATGAAGAGCTTGAGTTGAAAGTGCGCGATCGCACGGCTCAACTTCATCGTGCCAATCAAGAACTCCAGGAGCTAAGCGATCTCAAATCTCGCTTTGTTTCGATGGTTTGTCATGAATTTCGTAATCCGCTCAATAATATTTTACTGTCAGCATCATCGCTTGACCGTTACGATGCACAACTTTCCCATGAGCAGCGCCAAAATTATCTTCAGGGAGTCAAGAACGATGTAGAGCGCATGACTCAAATGATTGATGACATTCTAGTGATCGGTAAAACTGAGGCCCATAAGCTAATGGTTCAACCTCAGCCGATCGAGCTAGTGCAGTTTTGTCATAGCTTGGTAGCAGAAATGCAGGCGACATCTGATCAACAGTCACTATCGATGTTGAGTCGGCATCGTCATGTGATGGCCAACTTAGACGAAAAACTATTGCGATCAATTCTGACTAATATTCTCTCTAATTCAATTCGATATTCCCATCACCATCAAAGCCCAATTCATTTGCGACTGTCAAAGCGCAGCGGTCAGGTAACGTTCCAAATTTGCGATCAAGGCATCGGCATTCCCCGCGAAGATTTACCCCACCTCTTTGAACCTTTTCGTCGAGGTAAGAACGTCAGTAATATTCCTGGAACTGGCTTGGGTTTGAATATTGTCAAGCGCTTTGTAGACTTGCAGCATGGAACAATCAAGATAGATAGTAAGCTCAATGTGGGAACGACTTTTAAAATTACGTTGCCGCTTGGTTGGAACGAAACATAGAAATAAGCCATCAGTTGCAAGTTGCAAAATGAAGCGAGCAACCGTATCGAAATTGCCTAAACATGCATTTCTGATTTGCACGTCATGTAGACGGCATTGTGATCAGCATCATGATTGAGCGCAATAGAATAATTTTTAAGTGATCACTAAAATCAACTAAGCGTGGGTTGAACGCCATTCATTGCACAACAACTCAAGTATTGTGCAAGGTTGCAAGGGGCTGGCTGATCAGTTGCAGAGATTAGGGGGAGTGGTTGCATGGGGATCGGGCGATCGCGCTAGAATCGGCTCCACTGTGCTATTTCAAGGGCCGATGGGCAACACCACCGACTCCTGCATGTCCCAATACGATATTCCGGCGCTGATTGCTGGCTATTCGCGCGGCTATTTTTTAATGGCCGATGAAACGGGTAACGATTTGGGCTGGTATTGCAGCCGGGAACGGACGCTGATTCCGCTGGATGATCGCTTCCGATATCCCAAGTCCCTGCGGCGAGTGCTGAATCAAAATCGGTTTACGGTGGCGATCGATCGAGCATTTCGGGATGTGGTGGAAGGCTGTGCCGATCGGGACACCACTTGGATCTCGGAAGAGCTAAAGGAAATTTATTGGGCGCTCCATTGCGCTGGCTATGCCCACAGTTTTGAAACTTGGCAGGGCGACCACCTGGCCGGCGGCGTTTTGGGAATTGTGATCGGTGGGGCGTTCATTGGCGAATCGATGTTTTATCAAATTCCCGATGGCTCGAAGGTGGCAATGGTCAAGCTGGTTGAGCATCTGCGCTGTCGCGATTTTCTGTTGTTTGATGCCCAAATGATGAATCCACAC
This sequence comes from Limnothrix redekei LRLZ20PSL1, assembly GCF_043235035.1. Classification (NCBI taxonomy): domain Bacteria; kingdom Bacillati; phylum Cyanobacteriota; class Cyanophyceae; order Pseudanabaenales; family Pseudanabaenaceae; genus Limnothrix; species Limnothrix redekei. Next base: position 271,298 of record NZ_JAZAQF010000086.1, read on the forward strand.
TTGGAACGATTTGGGGCTTACAACATCCGCGATCGCCACTACGAGGTGCTGTTGCATCGTGCAACCCAGCATCGCTGCTCATTTTGCTAACTGCATGGCTAGCCAGTTTGCCAGTGGTTAGCCAACCGGTTAGCAACGCAGTTAGCCAGTTTGAAAAAGTCGGGGATCAAAAAGCGATCGACTCCCCTGTTTCAGGAATCGATCGCGCTGTGCCAAACGGTGAATAACGCTGGCAATTGTTGGAAATTGTTCCGCAAACCACCGTTAATCAGACGGTAGTAATGGGGCGCTAATCAACTGGGGGCAATTACCTACCGACGGCGGAAGCTGCCAAAGCTCGATCGCATCCGCACGGGCGATCGCCCAAAGCTGCTGCCAAAGCTGCTGCGGGGCCGGGGAGCAGCCACGCGACGGTTAGGGGTGCTGCGGAAGGTGCTGCTGCCAAAGCCAGAGCCAGTGGCCTTGGCTCGGTTGTTGGCGGCCGGGCGGTTCAGCCCCGTAGCATTGCGAGCCACATTGCCGGTGGCGCGGAACTGCTGGCGGTTACGCTCGGCCACGGGGGCAGCGTTGTAGCGGTTTTGATAGCTGCTGATGGCATCACCGTAGCTGCGACCATAGCCGCCGTAGCCCACCAAGGGGCGACCGGGCAAATAGGCCGGGGGCAGCACGTAATGGGGCGCAAACAGAGCATTCGCCACCACTTGACCCGCGATCGCCCCAGCAAAAGGAGACCAGAAGCTAGACTCACGGCGAACAATCACCGTTTGTTGCTCACCCGTTTGGGGATTGGTTTGGACAGCGGTTTCGCTATGGAGATATTCGATTTTGAAGTCTTCGTTGAGGTACAGCACGGGCTGACCGTCTTTCATGGCCAGGTAGGGCTTTTTTCCTTGGGCGATCGCCTCGTCATCCAGCCGGGCCATCTGCAACTCGGAGGTGCGAAAAACCGGCGAAGCACCAGCGGGCGTGTTTAACAGCATCAGGGCATATTCCCCCGTGCCGTCGTCATAGGCGGCCTGCTGAACCGGATAGTCGCCCGTGGGCAGGGATTTGGCAGCACTGGGCGCGGCGGCCACAATGGCGCTGGGCAAGGCTTCCGCTCGCACCACCGTTGGTGAGCCGGTGATCGTGACCCAGGCGATCGCGATCGCCAGTACCAAAGCCAATAATTTTCGGAGCATAGGGCTATCTCAAAACAACAAAATCACGCTTGAGGCCATTGGGCGGCCAAGAAGCTGAGTTCTGTGGGCCAAGCCGGCAATGGGCCAAGTCTGCAATCCGCCAGCAGCGAATCGATCGCGTGGTGGCGGCCGAACCAAGAGCCGCAGCCCCAAAACAGCAAGCCAAACCCAAAACAGCAAGCGAGGATTGATTAAAAAAGACCAACCCTGATTCCTCGGATTGAAATTCCGATGGGACGGCATTCCTCCCAAAGACCCCCTAAGCGGGAGTTTCTACAGCGGAATCAGTTCCGGGAAATTTTGCAGGAGCTGATCATTCGTCAGCTCATCTCCCAGTCGGGCAGGGGCAAAGTGTACCTGCACAGCCCGCAATTTTTGATTGTAGTGGAGGTTTGCCAGAGCCTTGAGACCCGTTGCTAAGGCTTCAGAATCAGCCAGGTTGGTTTCGAGGCTGGGGACTTCGCCTTCATAGCCCACCGTCAACATCACCAACAGGTTGCTCGTGGCCGGGAGGGTCAGCAGGTCGTCATCCAGTTGACTGGGCAAATCCAGGTCAGGCTGGCTGAGATAGCGGGCCGCCGAGTCGGTGAATAGGTCATTGAACCGATCGCCCGCTTCTCCTTCATCCCAAAACACATCCCCCTCATTGCTGGCGGACTGCCAATAGGTTCGATATTGCAGCAGGCTTTCGCAAAGGTCTGACAGGCCCTGGCCCAAAACGTCCAAGTCCCCTTCCGCTTCGATCGCCTCCCGAGCAATTTGATTGAGCTTGCCCAGCAAGGGGGCCACTTCTGACCCGGCTAGATGCACAAAAATGCGGGTGACGACGAAGCGGCTTTTGCCCGTCAGTCGATTCCACTGATCACCTAAACTCATGGTTCTGGAACGCTGTTGACGCGATGTTGACGCGGTACTGATTCGGTCTCAATTCGGTACTGATTCGAGATCAAATCAATACGGTTTGAATGCAAATTGAATGCAAATTGAATGCAAAGGGAGTGGCTCAAAATCCAAAAGCGTGCAAGCCTTGGCTTGCTTACTGTCCAGCTTATCCTGTGGAGCAGGGGTGGCTCTGGCGAGATAACCGACCGCTGGCCGGCCTAGCGGAATGATGGCTAATCGGGTATCGACTGCGTTGCATTCCTGAGGCGTGGTGGGACAAAGGGAGTTTTAGGGAAGCGATCGATCGCGCGATCGGGGCAAATGGACAGCGTTTGGGCGATGATTCGGCGGTAGTCGGGGCTTGGGAATGGTGAAAGGAGTGTGGAGTGGTTGGTGTCGGCGAACAATCGGCCGGCGAACAATCGGGCTGGTGGGCTGTTTGGGATGGCTGTGGGGTGGAATCCTGATCCCAGCCGGGGCCGAGCCGGGGCCGGCTGTGCAAGCGCCCCAAACACCCTTGGACTGGCGTTATCAATATCGCAAAGTGCGCCACCCCCAAGGCTTTTGGGCGATCGAACTGCCGATCGATTGGAATATGCCGCTCCATCGGGATTATCACTCGGTGTTCTATAGCGAGCCGATCGCCCCGTCGCGGGGATGGCAACCCAAACCCCTGCCCCGATCGCTGATTCGGTTGGATTTGGTGCTGTTAGATCAATCCATGGAAGCGGCAGAAACGGATTTAACAACTCGGGCAGAAGCGGCAGGATTGACCTTAACCGAGCGATCGACTCTGAGCTTGGCCGGGCGATCGGCTGTGCGGATGGTTTTAGATCGGGTGATTTCAGATCGGGTAATTTCAGATCAAGTAATCTCGGATCAGGCGACTCCAAATCCGGTGAGTCCAGAAGCCAAAGACGCAAAAGACACAAAACCAGAAGCGGGCCCAGAGTTCGATCGCACCTGGTTCACCTTGATTCCCGTCACCCCGCGCTTGAGTTTGTTGCTGGTGGGGAGCTATAACCCCTGTGAAAATCCGACGGCGGAGGCGGTGCTAACCAAAATTCACCGCTCGATCGAGCTGTTTTTTGAACAACCCACCGACATACGCACACCGGCCCAACATTTACTCCCCCTGGAGTTGCCGCCCTTGGAAAATTCACCCGGCGATCAGGAACCCCAAACCCCCTAGAAATAATCCAATTCAAAACAACTCAAAACAATCCAACTCAAAACAATCCCAACTATCAAAAATGGGGCGATCGAACTGCTCGATCGCCCCATTAGTTAATTTCTGATTAAGGCATGGGTCGCTGATAACAGGCCCTTGGAACTAGGAACCCACCGTGGCCGGTTCCAGCTTTTCTAGCATCAGCTTCGATCGCTTCAACAGGGCTGGCACTGGAATTGGGTAGCGACCATTGAAACAAGCCGTACAGAAATTCTGCGTGGCATCTTGGGTCGCCTCCAGCATCCCTTCTTCGCTCAGGTAAGCCAGCGTATCCACACCAATTTGATCCGCAATTTCCTGCACTGACTTGGTGGCCGCAATCAGTTGCGATTGGTTGTCCGTGTCGATGCCATAGAAGCAAGGGTGGGTGACCGGCGGCGAAGAAATGCGCATGTGAACTTCCGTGGCTCCCGCATCCCGCAAGGCTTTGACGATCTTGCGGCTGGTGGTTCCCCGGACGATCGAATCATCCACAATAATCACCCGTTTGCCCGCGAGCACATCCCGCAACGGGTTCAGCTTCATCCGAATTCCCGATTCCCGCATGGTTTGGGTCGGTTGAATGAAGGTGCGGCCCACGTAGCGGTTTTTGATCAACCCTTCGGCGTAGGTGATGCCCGAAACCTGGGAATAGCCGATCGCGGCAGGAACACCGGAATCGGGCACAGCAATCACAATGTCCGCATCGATCGGGGTTTCGATCGCCAAGCGCCGTCCCAACCGCATTCGATAGCTATAGAGGCTGTCGTTGTGGAACTTGCTGTCTGGGCGGGCGAAATAGATCATCTCAAAAACACAAAGTTTCGGCTCCGGCTGCGTGGCCCAAAAGAAGGAGGCGAGACCATCGTTCGTGATCCAAACCATTTCCCCCGGTTCCACATCCCGCAGATAGTCCGCGCCGATGATGTCTAGGGCACAGGTTTCCGAAGCCAGCACATAGCGCTCGGGCGCACCGGGCAGCGTGCCAATCACCAGCGGCCGTACGCCGTTGGTGTCGCGAGTGCCAATCATGCCGTCGGGAGTCCCAATGACCAAACTGAAAGCCCCTTGGCATTGCTGGAAGGCCCGAATGGCCCCTTCCATCCAGCCCAAACCGCTGTCCACCTCTTGGCCAATGGCGATCGCGATCGCCTCGGAGTCCGTGGTGGTGGCAAATTCACAGTTGCGGGCGGCCAAGGAATCCCGCAGTTCCGCCGTGTTGACCAAGTTGCCATTGTGGGCCAGGGCCAAAGACCCCAAGCGCGTTTTCACCACGGCCGGTTGTGCATTGACACGACGGCTGGATCCGGTGGTGGAGTAGCGGGTGTGGCCCACGGCCAAATTTCCCGGTAGCTCTTGCAGGATTTTTTCGTTGAAGACTTGCGAAACGAGGCCCATGTCCTTGTGGACATGTACCGTTGAGCCATCAAAGGTGGCAATCCCCGCCGATTCTTGCCCCCGGTGCTGGAGTGCAAAGAGGCCAAAATAAGCAAGGGTGGCGATGTTTTCGCCCGGCGCGTAAACCCCAAAAACGCCACAGGCTTCTTCGGGTTTGTCGGGCCGATCGCCCATCAGATCGAACAGGTCTTCAGACTCGGAGGGAAACATTGGGCGACAATGACTCCTAGCAGCAAGAGCGGGTGAATTAGCAAAAGACGGTCAGAATCGCGATCGAGTGAGGCTGGCGCGGCTGGTTAGCGCAACGTTTCCTGAGCCAGGTAATTCCTGGTGCAGCGATTGGAAGCCAAAAAATCGGCCACTCAGGAAGTTAACAAGCTCTTAACGATCCCGCCTTAACAGTAACAGAAGTTGCGGAATCGATCGGCTGTGGCGATGGCGAATTCAAGGGCAATCATCATCGGGGCAATTTCCATGGCATCCCGATCGCTCTTCCCATGATTCTGTTGGCTCCCAAGCGGATCGCCAGGCAAGCACCAAGCTCGCCCCTGTGACTGATGATCAGCAATTCATAACCTGATTGAACTGCTGATTGATCGTTGTTGATCATTAATCGATCATCAACCTGACGATCGACAACGATCAACGATGATCCTCAGTGGACGATCGGGCGGCGCGAGATGACGGGGCAATCTCCCTTAAACCAACCGTTCCATCCGGCGGGCGATCGCCTCGCTCCAACCCTCGGTCAAATTCGCCAGGGCCGCATCGAGTGCCGTTGCGCCGTCCGGTGCGTTGATCACCAGCCGATCGCCCCCGACAGTGCCCAGCTTGGCCCAATCAGACCCGAGCTGCTCCGTCAGCCAGGTTTCAAACTCAGCCGCCCGATCGCCCGCCACGGATACCACGATCCGCGCGCCGCCTTCGCCAAACAGGGCCGCATCCCAGCGATCAGCTCCGGGGTCGATCGTCACCGTAGCGCCCAGGTTGCCGCTAATGCAGGACTCGGCCAGGGTGACGGCGATGCCCCCTTCGGCGCAGTCGTGGGCCGATCGAATCCAGCCCTGGCGAATCCCATTGCGGCAAGCGGCTTGCACGGCCCGCTCCCGATCGAACTCCACCACGGGCGGCCGACCGGCGATTGTGCCATGGATCGCTGCCAAATAATCCGACGCGCCAAGGGTGACGGGAGCTTGCGCGCCCAGCAGATAAATTCCATCGCCCGCCCCTTGGAAGCCCTGGCCGGCGATTTGGTGAATGTTCTCGATCGCCCCCACCATGCCCACCACGGGCGTGGGATAGATCGCCTGGGGATTGCCTTCGGAATCCAGGGTTTCGTTGTAGAGCGACACGTTGCCGCCTGTGACCGGCGTGCCCAGTTCCCGGCAAGCATCGGCCAGGCCGCGGCAAGCATTGGCCAACTGCCAATAGCCCACGGGCTTTTCGGGGCTGCCGAAGTTGAGGTTATCGGTCACGGCCAACGGTTCCGCCCCTACGCAAGACAGGTTGCGGGCCGCCTCCGCCACCACACCCAAGGCCCCTTGGTAGGGGTCGAGGTACACATGGCGAGCATTGCAATCCACCGTGGCCGCCACGCCCTTGGTGAAGGGAGTGCCGTTGTCTGTGACCAGTTGGGGCCGCAGCCGCACCACCGCCGCATCGGCCCCACCGGGGACGATCACCGTGTTGTTCTGCACTTGGTGATCGTATTGGCGATAGACCCAGGATTTCGAGGCGATCGAGGGGGTTTCCAGCAGGCTTTGCAGCACCGCGCTCCAGGGGCGATCGCCCGATCCCGTCACCGAACAAGCGGGCAACGAGTCCGGCGACCAAGCCCAAGCCTGTTGCGCGTAGGCCGGTGCTTCCGCCATCAGTTCCCGGCGATAGATCGGGGTGTTGTCCGCCAGGGCCGTCGCCGGAATTTCCGCCGCAATTCTCCCCTGGAACCGAATCCGGACGATCGACTCTTCGATCACTTCCCCGGCCACCACCGCTTGCAGACCCCAGCGATGGAAGATGTCGATCAGCTCCTGTTCGCGGCCCTTGTGCGCCACAAACAGCATCCGTTCCTGGGATTCCGACAGCAGATATTCGTAGGGAACCATCCCCGACTCGCGCACGGGAATCTTGTCGAGATCCAAATCAATACCCACGCCGCCCTTGGCCGCCATTTCCGCCGTGGAGCAGGTGATGCCCGCCGCGCCCATGTCCTGGGCTGCCGCCACTGCGCCTGTTTTGAAGGCTTCCAAACAGGCTTCGATCAGGGACTTTTCCAGGAACGGATCGCCCACCTGCACGGCCGGGCGATCGTCCATGGACTCATCGGTTAACTCCGCACTGGCAAAGCTGGCCCCGCCCATGCCGTCGCGGCCCGTCGTTGACCCCACGTACAGCACCGGGTTGCCAATGCCATAGGCTCCCGCCTTGACGATTTCCGGCGTTTCCATCAGCCCCAGGGCCATGGCATTCACCAGCGGGTTGCCACTGTAGGCGGGGTCAAAATAAACCTCACCGCCGACGGTGGGCACGCCCACGCAGTTGCCGTAGTGGGAAATGCCGGCCACCACCCCTTCAAACAGGCGGCGGTTGCGCGCGTCATCCAGGGAGCCAAACCGCAGGGCATTCAAAATGGCGATCGGGCGGGCCCCCATAGTAAAAATGTCCCGCAGGATGCCGCCCACGCCGGTCGCCGCCCCCTGAAAGGGTTCCACGGCAGACGGGTGGTTGTGGGATTCGATCTTGAAGGCCAGGTGCAGCCCATCGCCCAGATCCACCACGCCAGCGTTTTCGCCGGGGCCCACGAGGATACGCGGGCCGCTGGTGGGAAATTGGCTGAGTAGGGGGCGAGAATTCTTGTAGCAGCAGTGTTCCGACCACATCACGCCAAACATCCCCAGTTCGGCTTTGTTGGGGTGGCGGCCCAGTCGATTCACAATATCGACGTATTCATCGGGCTTGATGCCTTCGGCGGTGATTTCAGCGATCGGGAAGGGTGCGGATTCGAGAACGGTTTCGGGGGTTGACACGGCTTTGGTGGCGCGATTCAGAAAGCGCCCTAATTGTACAACCGAGGCGATCGGCGCGCCCGCCCCCAACCCCAAGGGCGATCCATTTATAAATCATGTTTGCTTACAAGATATGCGAGCTGCTTAGAATCGAAACAGAAGCCAATAGCCTCTTCAAAATTCAAAAGATCTGGGCATTTAATGAGAAGTTCGTTTTCAAAAACGGATCTAGTCAATTCTATCAAACTGGAAGTGAGGCTAACATTAGAAGTCGAAATAGAAATTTTCGAGCCACTTGCCAATTCATCCATGAAGTGATTATTTAGGTGGTGAATTACTTGAATAACAAGCGATTCCGTATCGGACAAATTTCGGTAATTCCTGTTGATGTGGTCAATATATGAAAAAAATAAGTAAAAGGCTTTTCCTAGTTGATTAGGACTAGATTTATAGAAATCAATTAAGTCATCCATCGACAAAAAAGGAAATTCATTGAATTGCGGTATTTCAAGTAGAAAATTCTTTTCGATAAAAAAATCTCTATCAATCTCTCTGAAATATATGATCAAAGAATTAAATATTTCAAAGAAAAGATTGTAATTGCAGTGACTCTGAGAAAGTTCTGAAAAGTACGCAGAATTAAAAGATTGTTTGAATTCAAATTCTCCGAAAAAGTCAACTATTTTTTCAAAAATTTCAAATAGGAAATAAATGCGAGAATTTTGATATGGCCTCAGCATAATTAGAGAAAAATTACCTAATGAGTCAAGCAGCAATTCTCGTCTATTGATATTATTAGACCAAGATGGTGTATGAATCCAGTGTGTTAGTAATACGATGCTGCCATAGGCTTTAAGTAATCGATCTAACTTTATTGAAGAATATTGTTTTGAGCTGTAAATCGGCAAATCAGGCACTGAAATCCATTTGCCATGGTAACAACGTTTAACTATCCAGTCTTTGCCATTTGTAAAAGCTGCAAACTCTGCTTGCAAGCAACTAGCGTAGCTCACTGCCTGTTCGACTCCATTAGATATATCGCTGTCTTCCTGCCTCTTGCACTCAATAACAGCCCATGGTCGATAGTCCTTGAGAAGGAGAATATCGGCACGATGCTGTCTCGTTCCCACCTTGACAGGTGATTCTATCGAAATTGCCTGAACCGGCACGTTGTAGACCGCTAGCAGTTCAAATATTATCCATTGGCGAACTTTCTCTTCAGGAGTATCTGATTTCCCAAAAAGATAATATTTTGAGTCAATATCGCAGAAGTTTCTTGGAGGCATAGGGTTAAATTTTTAAAGCAAATATAGATTGAGCGAATGTGTTGAGCAGCCATGCACTAATTTATCACAAAAAACTGTTATAAAGAAGAATCACCAACTCTGTTGATCTACATCGATCCCATCTAAGCAACTATAGGGCGCTGTCTTTTCTCCAACGGCTAGAATCAGGGCAGATTGCGCGATCGCCCCAGTCATCCCATGCAAGCCCCCGATTTACCAGCAGCTCTGATTCCCATCACCCATCAACTGCGGGCATACTTTCAGCAAACCTACCCCAATCGCCTCGATCGACTAGTGCTATTCGGGTCATAGGCGCGGGGAGAGGCAACCGCTGATTCAGACCTGGATCTATTGGTAGTTTTGCGTGATCCAGTTTCACCCAGTCAAGAAATTAGCCAAACCAGTGAATTTATTGGTCAACTTTGCTTAGATCACAACATTTTGATATCGCGACTCTTTATGGGGCGATCGCGCTTTGAAACCGAAAATTCCCCCTTGCTGCGAAATATCCGGCGCGAGGGAATTGCTTTATAGCTAGGCAAAAATACGCCGTAGATCTGTTGCGAGACGAATAGCTACACACGCGATCGCGACAGGATTCGGACGACTTGATCGGGTTGACCCGTGGGGACGGCGGGACTCCACAGGATGGTTTCGCCGATGCCGCAGAGGTGCAGGCTCTTGACCAGGCGATCGACCCACTCGCTTTGGCCCACGAGGATGATCCGGTTGCAGCGATCGTCCAGATGGTTCAGGCGTTCCAGAATGGGGCGATCGCCGTTGGTTGGGGTAGTCATATCGATTGAATGCTGCGAATCGACAACAAACTTACTGTAATCGATTAAGTTGTCAATTCGCAACCTTTACGCAATTTCCCAAGTTTGACACCATGAGCGGCATGGGAAAAGCCGGGAAAGCATTACGCGAAACGCTACAGCAACACAACCTCACGCAAAATCGTTTAGCCGTAACGATGGGGATTGCGCGCGGCACGATGAGCCATTGGGTGGCGGAAACACGCGACCCGACGGCGGAAGCAATCCCGACTATTGTGGATGCCCTAGAGCAGTTGAACCCGGAAGCCGCACGGACATTTGTCGAGGCTTACCTGGGCCGGGCGATCGGGGAACTGTCGCCCAAGCAGATTGAAGATAGAAGCTGAATGGGAAAAGCCGGGAAAGCACTACGCAAAACGTTGCAGCAGTACAACATCGCCCAGAATCGACTGGCGGTGAACATGGGCATCAATCGCGCCACCATTAGCCATTGGTTCGCGGAAACGCGCGACCCGACGGCGGAATCGATTCCGGCGATCGTGGATGCGTTGGAGCAGTTGAACCCCGAGGCGGCGCAGGCTTTTGTCGAGGCTTACTTGGGCCGGGCGATCGGGGAGCTGGCTCCTAAAAAGGCTGAGGGCGAGGGCTGAGCGGGAACGGCCGGAAAAATATTGCGCGAAATACCCCAGAATTAGCCCCTCGTCCACAGTCAGCGGACGAGGGCTGTGGGTATTGGTTGGGCGACCAAGAGCAGACTGAAGATGAGCTGTTGATTAGGTCATTCAACAGTTAATTGATCGTGGGCAAAAAGCTTAACTGCTGCTAAATTTATTGTATCTTTTTCAGGATAATTTAAAAATTTAGTATCAATAAATTTAGGACTCAATTATATTTTTATACCTCGTGATTTTGTCATGTACCTCAATGAGCGTTTCAGGCTGTTTTTTTAAGCTAAGGAAGTGCGTCTTTATACTTTACAGGGTTCACCACTGAGGCCACTGGGCTAAGCAATGACAAGTAATTCAACCCAAAACGATCTAACCGTCCCGGCTAAATCAATGAAATTTGGACTTCGTTCGATCGGCACTCGCTTGTTTTTGGCGGTGATGTCTGCTGCTTCCATTGGTCTCGGCAGTTTAGGGTATCTATTTTATAGTGAGCTGAAATCCGTTCGGATTTTGCAGCTAACTTCGGAAATGGATAACAAGGTTCGGCACCTTGATGCGGAGCTGCTCAGTGGTGAAACTTTTTTAAAGAGTTTGGTTTCCGCAACGATTTTCTTGCACGATAGTGGTGTGCGATCGCCCGAGGCCTACGAGAAATTATTACTTTCATTTATGTCAGCCCGTCCTAAACTAATCACCGGGTTTGGGGTGATGCAGTTCCCTAGGGGCTTGGTTGATCGTGAGTGGTTTGGACCTTATATTGAAGAATCTATTCCTGATCGCGGGGTTACGCTTTCTCAAAATTCTAGATTTACCTTGGTTGATCTATGGGAAGTAGATCAGTACCCAAAATTGCAATATTTTAAAAACGCATTTAAGGCTGATCGTTATCTTTGGTCAAAGCCTTATATAAATGATAACTATCCCATTCCACTCATGACTTTTTCGGGAACGATTCGCAACCAAAAAGGTCAATTAATTGCTGTAATGAACGGAGATATTAATATTGATGACCTTAACAAAGACATTGACATTAATGATCTTAACCTGAGTCAAGATGATCCTTCATTCAACAGCACTGGTTATCATGCCCTAATTACAAAAGAAGGGCAACTTTTGAGCTATTCTCCTGATCCTCGTAAAGCTGCCCAACTAGCCAATATTTCATCAATTCCATCTTTAAAACCTGTTTGGGAACAAATTCGCTACCGAATCAATCAAGGTATTGGAAAAGCGTATTTTGAGTCTGATTCGACCTATTGGGTTTATCAGACAGTTCCTAGAACTCAATGGGTGATGTTGGAAGCGATTCCCTATGAGACTATTGCCAAGCCTGCCCTGCTGGGAGCCATCAGCGCCACAATCATTGCAGCTATTTTTTTGCTATTAGTTGTTTGGTTATTTATTCGATTTCTAAATCACCGTTTACAACCCATTTTAGATGCTTGCGATCGCACGATCGGGGATCATAGCGACATCAACAACTCAGGCGATGAAATTAGCCATTTGTCTGATGTCTTTTTCAGCATGGTTAATCAGCAGCAGACCCTATTACAAAAGTTGCAAACAGCCAACAATCAACTCGCGCAGTCGAATCGACTGAAAGATAACTTCTTGGCAACAATGAGCCATGAACTCCGCACTCCCTTAAATACAATTTTGGGAGTGGCAGAGATTCTACAAGAGGGCATCTTTGGTGGAATTAATAAGCAACAGCATAAGGCCTTAGAAAATATTGAAAAAAGCGGCACGCATCTTCTGAATTTAATTAACGATATTTTGGATATTGCCAAGATTGAGTCGGAGTTTTTGGAGTTGAATTGCACGACTGTTGCGATCGGGCCGCTTTGCACATCAAGCGTCACCTTGATTCAACCCCAAGCCGAACAAAAGAATATTCAATTGGAAACCAATCTATTGCCTCATTTGCCTGATCTATACATCGATGAACGTCGTATCCGTCAGGTTTTGTTGAATTTACTTAGCAATGCCCTTAAATTTACGCCACAAGGAGGACGCATCACCCTAAAAGTGACTTGCCAAACGCAGGAAAATGAAGAGGATGCAGAAAAAAATGGAGAATTGCAGAAATATTTTGTGCGAATTTCAATCACTGATACGGGTATTGGGATTGCGCCAGAAGATGTCAAGCGTCTTTTTCAGCCGTTCGTACAAATTGATAGTGCCCTCAATCGTAAATATGAGGGAACGGGCCTAGGTTTGGCTCTGGTGAAGCGAATTGTTGAGCTTCACGGTGGTTGTGTAGGGTTGATCAGTGAAGTGAATGTGGGCAGTTGTTTTACGATCGATTTGCCTTATATTGAAACGCGATTTTCCGTTGAGCGAGAACGAGAAGGCAAACCCAATTTATCGAACGATCGGGAAACCTGTACTGAAGTAGCCCAAGAATGAGGTCTGAAAAGGAATCGCTTAGATCTTTTCGATCGCCAGATCCCGTAACCAAAAGAAGCGATCGTCCCGCCACTCACGACCCTTTTCGCGGCTCAAATAACCCGTAAGCGGGGAAGCCAGTTCGATCGCCACATCGTGTAAGTCTTCCATTTCCAGCAATTTTGGTGGCTGGGAAGTGATATAGACTGCGTGAAGCTCGACTGTGCTGGCTCCTTTATTTTGATTGTTACTTGTTAGTCGTTTCAGGCAATCAATCAAAAATGCACGGATTCGCAATTGTTCGATTTTTTCATCTATAAAATCATTAATTTGGTCATCGGCTTCTTGAGCATAGGGCGGATTTTTTAGGCAATTTTCTAGCTCCCATAAATTCAACGAACCAGGATAGGAAGCATTGAGTTTAACCAAGCGTTCTAGGGTAGCAGGTTTGATTAAATTCATCCGATTACCTTGGGCTGTTTTTTGGGCATGTTGATTGGGTTTTCCAACGGAAATCACTAATTTTATTGCTTGTTCATATTCCTCAGGATTGAGATATTTGTTACCAAGTTTCATGAGCTGCGAAAACACCCCATCGGGCAAAGTATCGCGGCTGCTGGATTTACATTCACCGATGACTAAATAGGGCGATTCACAAACAAAGTCCAGACCGCCCGCGCCGCCAACACTATCGGGATCAAGGCTAGCTTTGGGGTTTTGATTGCGGTTAGAAAATCCCAAAGAAATCATGGCTTGGCGCACTAGCCGCTCAAATTCGTTGCCTTCGCTGGATGCGCCGACTTTAGAAATTTTGTTCATCCAGGAACTGAACCGGGACGATCGCCCTGGAACGCGCCACCCCAAAAAGGCCTGAATGTTGTTGTCTAACTGCTTAGCGCTGGGCAGTATGTTGGCTAAATCAGCGAGGGCGGATTGCAGGGCTTCGAGTTCCGAATGTTCTGGCGGCTGTCGATCGCGCAGTTGTTGCGATCGCCGTTTAAACACCGCTTCTGGCAGCACCGGCTCAGGATTTTCGCCTGTGAAGGGACGGGGCATCACCACGCATTTTCCGATCGCACTGAGGTCTTCAAAATCGTGCTCTAGGGGGTGGGGTGTGAGCAGTCGAAAAGCACGGACGGTGGCTAGGAATAAATGTCCTTTGGTGGCGATCGAACGGGCGAGGAAATCCTCAGACCAAATGGTGAGGGCGGCGATCGCGTCAACGGCCGCCAAGTCGTCAATAATTTGGCATTCCACACAGGTGACGATCGCCCGAATAGCGGGGGGCAGCGTTTCGGAACCCAAATCTGCGAATCGGTAGGGGCGATCGTGCGATCGGGGATTGAGGCGATCGGGAATCGGCTGAAGTGCCAACATGCGCTGGGGCTTGATGAACGTGGCAGACAACATCGCCAGCATTCGCCCTTGCAACAGTGCTGAAATCTCAGATTCTGGCAAGCAGAGGGCGGCGGTAGGTTTGGGTTGTAGTTCCATGTGGCTGGATTACTAATTAATTTTGTCAACCACTTGCAAAGTCAATTCGTCCTCCAAATACCCCAGAGGAGCTAGCAGTTTTTCCGTGAGGGTTAGAACGCTAGAAATTCCCAAATCTGTTTCAATGTATAACCCTACCTTTCCTAGGAAGATAGGCTTAAACATCCCCTCAGTTTTTTGAGAAAACCGGGCCTTTCGGCCATTGGACTCCAGCGCAACCTTGACAAATTTCTCGGCGTGTTTCTCTGCCAGTACTTGGTTAATGGTGATAAAGAACTCGCGCCAGCTCTTGACCGAATAATTTTCGCCACGCAAGGTAAAAGCACAAAGTTTTTTACCTTTGTAGTCAGACTTGAGGGTAAGTGACTGGATTGTCGATGTATCAGCGGGTAGAGTTGCTGACTGGCTCGCATCGTCTGGTTCTAAGTCATCATCACCGCTGCCCACCAACAAATCGATCAAGTCTTCTTCGTTGTCCTCGATCGCGCTGGTATCGATCAAATCATCGTCACCGATAATGATGCTGACGAGGGTTTCGTCATCGATGATGCTGGGATCAATCAAGCCCGATGGGTCACTGAGAATTTCCAGCAAAATCTCATTATTCAGTGCAATTTCGCGAGAAAATTCCTGTACTTCTGCTTCCGTCAAGCCATAAATTGAAGCGCTTTCAAAGACGGCTTTCAGAGCCATCAAGACTTTCAACTGTTCCGGGTTAGGTTCAATGTGTTCGCCACCTTGGCGCTGGATAAAGTTCTGATAGGTTTTGTAGGAATCCCAGAAGGCCTTGATCTTGAAATCTGCGCCACGAATCAAACAGCCGCGCGTTAGCCCATAGGTTTTGTAGTCCACTAGGCGATTCAAACCGGCGGCAAAGGAGAGACCCGATTGTTGCAGGACGGCTACCCCGATCGCGAAGGGTTTGTCCTGTTCGGTTCCGACAATCTTGAAGTTGATGTAGCCAGCATTTTTGGCTTTGGGTTCAATATTGGCGATCGCGGTAATTGTAGCCCCTTCGATTTTCTCACCGGATTTTGTTTCACCGCTGATGGTTTGATTGACGACCAACTCAAAGCAATAGCGCAGGGTTTCAGCAACAGTAGCGCCATCGGCCATTGCTTCGCGATAGTCATCTTGGAGTTTCTCTTCAAATCCCTTTTGAAAACGCTCCTCAGGCGGAATCGGCGGTGCTGTCACCACAAAGTTTTCAGCACACCAACGAAGTGCCCGTCTAACAGGCATCCGTTCCTTTCTACCAACTTCTTTTAGCTCATCTTCATCGAAGGGATAGAACGGATTAGGCGGAGTTAAACCACGCGGTTCATAGAATTTTTTGGCTAGTAAAAACTTGACAAGCTTCGGAAAAGATTGACCATCGAGCTGCTTGAGGTTAATCGGATCACCTGTGCCAGCAGTCATACGATCAGAAGCCCCCGCTAGCGGAACCACTTCACGAGACCATTGGTCGGCAAACATAAATGATGAAATTACTAGCCCTCCATCATTGGCACTTTGATGAAGTGAATCAAAAGTATGCTTGATCAAGTAAGCCAGGATTTGAGTTGAGGAAAACCCTTGCTCACTGACTTGGGGAATTTCTGTTTCATCAAAGCAGAGCAAAATAGGTTGATGAGCTGATAGCAACTTGAGCAGTGCCAAAGAAATCTTGAATGATTCTGGTTCCTTGGAAACTTCCGCCGCCGCCATGCTCGGAAGCCCCATTTCTTCTACGCGCGCAGAAGATAGCTCATCACCACCCAGCCACTTGATGGCATAGGGCGCATGAGGTTCCGAAAGCGTCCACAGCAGTGCCCGCAACACATCAGGATCGACCTCTGGAAACAGTCCTTGGCATTTGTTCACCAAGGTTGTAATCAGGTCACGCCCCTGGGCCAAATGGCTGCGATAGAGTTTCCCAAAGCGCTTAGAAAAGCTAACGGGATCAAAAACTTGCTGACTCTTGGGATCAAGCAAAGCTTTTTCAATCACCGATGCAGCGAGCAGTTGCCATTGGGAAATTCCCAGAATAGTTGACTGTGACAAGCTGCGTGCGATCGCTTGCCTAAGTTCATAGTGAATTAAATTAATATCTCCACAGAGCGAAAAGCTCATGTAGAGAAAGAAGCCATTTTGTTCTTCATAAATCCGTCGATGTAGCCGACGAATCAAGTGACTTTTGCCAACGCCCTGTTCAGCGGTAATCACGAAAGAAGAAATCTTCTTTTCTGAATCCTGTATCGCTCGGGTTTCTTGCAGTTTTCCCAGAATCAAATCTGATGCCTGGGCGTGCAAAAACTCAACATCAACAAAATCTACATTCCAAACATCCTGATGTTTAACAACAGATCGCAAGTTGAACGGGTTATATTCCTGAATAGCTTGATGAATTTCATGCAGAGGGGAAGCGCTAGTCATAACCCAAAACTCAACTTTGCGATCTGGTGTGCAAGGAACAAAACAGGAGCAATCAAGCCGCTCTACAGCAACTTGGCATAGAACCGCAAACCACTGATTTTCGTTTCGATCGAGTCTCTGACCTGATCCTTCGATGCCTCAGAGACGTTGCCCTTTTCCAATTGAAAAATGTCATCACCCTGCATTTCCAGTAGCCATTCATCGAATTGTGTGCGCGAAATCCGATCGCCCAGTTGCCGACGAATTTGATAGATCGGCACAAAATTTTCGCAGCGATGTTCCTCATTCAAGAACTTGTGGGTGTCCAAAACCACCGTCTTAAATTCGTCGTAGGACGTAATTTTTTCGCCCGCCGAAACAGCCCCAGCCGCCGGAGCGGGAGCCTGTTGCAACCAATTCAGCGCCGCTTGGGCATTTTTGGCACTCACCACCGTGCCCTTTTGTCCCTTCGTCCAAAACGTCAGTTTGCCTGCCCGCAATTCTTGATCCAGCCGCGCCTTGCCTGCCGCCGTCAGGGATAACCGTCCCCCGTTCTCGCTCACAGCTCCCGCTTGGATCAGCGCATCCACCGCTTCCTCAAAATCCGAAACCTTGACCTTGCTGCCACAGCGCGATCGCGCCGTGTCGTCCTTACCCTTGCCACTAACTTTGCCTTTGCGAGGTACGCCCGCCCCCGTCATGCGTTCTAGATCCCACAAGACCAGCAACAGCAGCGTTGATTGCATCTCGCCTTACTCCTTTGTGACCCGTGCATGGATGAATGGATCACGTAAACCATGGTAAACGATTTTGCTGATTGCGGTTTGAGAAATCTAGAAAAAGTGAATTTTGAAAATGTTTTTTTGAGATTTGCTTTAAAGGCGAAATAAAAATTAAACCTGTGATGAATCTATTACCAGAGGATGAAATTGATTTCTCAGGAAGAAAATAAGGGAGGTTTTCGGCTGTTTTCTAAGCAGAACGCGCCTATTTGCGCTGGGAGGCTCAATCGTGGCTGATTGTGCGAATCACCTCCTAAAAATCCTCCAACCGATGGCTAGATTGGAGGATGGGACTGAAGGAAAGGGCGATCGAGTGGTTGGGGATGGATTAAACCAAAACTGGTTTTAGGCGATCGGCTTGGTATCCATGGCGGCAAGTTGGGCGATCGGTTGCCATGCGGTCACATCAGCCAGGAGACTTTCATAGCCCAAATCATTGGGGTGCAAACCATCAGGACCGAGGCGCTGTTCAACCCAGGAAGCCCCACGCGCGAGCCACAATTCAAAACAGTCTAAAAACGGAATCCGCCGCGCCTCACAGGCCCGACGGATCACTTCTTTATATTGATACTGATCAGCGTGGTTGTAATACAAACACTCTAAGAAAGGCATTTTGCTGGGGTTGACGGGAATCATGCCCACAAACAAGACGGGACAGAGGCCCTGCGCCCGATCGAGCAAGGCTTCCACTTGCGGGCCAAAGATTTCAATGGGGGTCATGTTTTTGCCGTCGGCTCGGCCCACTCGCGGCGAATCATTGGTGCCCACGGAAAGAATCAGGCGATCGGGAA
Organism: Limnothrix redekei LRLZ20PSL1; assembly: GCF_043235035.1. Lineage (NCBI taxonomy): Bacteria > Bacillati > Cyanobacteriota > Cyanophyceae > Pseudanabaenales > Pseudanabaenaceae > Limnothrix > Limnothrix redekei. The sequence continues at coordinate 289,553 of NZ_JAZAQF010000086.1, forward strand.
GGCGATTGCGCAACTCGCCCCGGCTGCGAAATTCCAACTCCAGTCGATCGCTCACTTGGGTCACCTTGTCGCCCCGAACGCCCAAGTTATAAATCACATGGCCGGCTGAGTCGGGAGCCATCCACTGGCGGCGCAACCGTTCAACCCAACCGCCGCCACTGAGATCGCCGTAGCCATAAATCACACTGTCGCCCATGGCAATGATGCGGAGGGGTTGCGGTTGCTTGGGCCGAAATGGAGTCACCACGGCGTTATGGCGCATGACAGGAGACGCGATCGGAGCTTGCATAGGCTGCGGCGTAGAACGCGATCGAGAAAGGAATTGAGCCGGAATGTATCACTGCTGGGATGCTTGAGGCAATCACCGTCACTAATCATCCTGACAGCGGCATTGAGCCTGATTCCGGGTCAAAGGAGCCGATCGGGACAGTTTTGGCGATGGTTGCGGCGATGGTTGCGGCGGCTGGGCCAGGGTTGGGCAAATTCGTTGAGCTAATTCGTTGAGCTAATTCGGTTGGGGCAAAGTTGGGGTGCATTCGGGGCGAATCCGGGGCGAATTCGGTTTGAGCCAAAAGAACGCAACAGGCTACATCGGCCACCAAGGGAGTTTGCTAATCTCTCGATCGCCCTTGATAATACGCCCCGGACTGCCAAGGCCCCGACCGCCTCTCCCGTCAAACTCCGCTGAACCACCTTCAACCACCCGCAAGTAACCTGCCGTTTCCCATGAGCAAAGTCTTCCGCGAGCTGCTGAAAACCATCGGCAGCGGGCCCCACACAGGCAAAAATTTGGATCGATCGCAGGCCGCCGAAGCCATGCGACTGATGTTGACCCAGGCGGCCACCCCAGCCCAAATTGGTGCATTTCTGATTGCCCATCGGATTAAGCGGCCCACGGGCGAAGAGTTGGCGGGCATGTTGGATGCTTACGCTGAGTTGGGGCCGCGCTTGGGGCCGATCGAGGGCGATCGGCCCTTGGTCAGCTTTGGGATTCCCTATGACGGGCGATCGCGCACGGCCCCTTTGGGCATCGCCACGGGGTTGATCTTGGCGGCGGCGGGGTTTTCCTTGCTGTTCCATGGGGGCGATCGCATGGCCACGAAATATGGCATCACCCTCACGGAACTGTGGCAGGCCTTGGGTTTAGATTGGACTCGGGCCAGTTGGGAGCAGGTGGAACGGTGCTTGGCAGAGCAGGGTTTAACCTACTGCTACCTGCCGAAGCATTTCCCCGAAACCTTGCCCCTAGCGGCCTATCGCGACGAAATTGGCAAACGGCCGCCCCTGGCCACCCTGGAGCTGTTGTGGTCGCCCTATCAAGGGCCCCAACATCGGGTGATGGGGTTCGTGCATCCGCCCACGGAACAGATGATGCGTGATGCCTTGGCGCTGCATCAGATTGAGTCCTTCACCACAGTCAAGGGCCTCGAAGGCAGTCCCGATTTACCGCACGATCGCACGGTGATCACGGGATTGGGGCAACCGGGCCGGTTCGATCGCCTCTGTCTCAACCCCTGGGATTTGGGATACAGCCAAAGCAATTTGCCCTTAGGGACGGCCGCTGAATGGGCTGAAAACTTGAGTTCCCTGTTCCAAGGGAGCCATGGCCAAGATCATCCCTGGCGCACCAGTGTGATTTGGAATGCGGGTTTCTATCTTTGGCGACTGAACAGCGTTGGCTCCGATCGGCCCGATGACTTCACCGATCAAACGTCATTGAAGGATTACTTGGCTCAGGCGGCCACGATTGTGGATCAAGGATTAGCCTGGCAGAAGCTTTTGGATCTGCGATCCCATCTGGCGATCGCCCCAGAATAGGCAAGAATGGGCAAGCAAAATCAACCCCAAACCGGTTAACAATTCCGGCCCAGAGGGGTCTGACTCCCATGTTAGACTCGCATGTGACTCATCAAAACGATCGACTATCGCTCCTCTGCACACGAGCGTCCCATTGGTGGGGCGCTTTTTCGTAGGTGAGCGATCGCTTGCAGGATACCAGACTCGTTGAAACTTTGGGGTTGGGAATCCCGATCGGGGCCCCAAGAGATCCACAAACCATGCATCAATCCAGACTGGATCAATCTAGACTGAAATCTAGACTGAGATTCAGATTGATGATCAGTTTGATTATCAGTAAATTCCTATCGGTGATTAACCATTGGCTATGAACCGCAAACGGCAACCCGCCCGCGATCCCTACCGCGATCGCGACAGTTATCGCAGTGATTATCGGGGAAGCGCTCGCGAGTCGGCCGGGCGCGATGCGGATCGCGAACCGCGATCGGAAGGGCGATCGCCCGAACCACCCAAGAAAAAAGGCTTTAACTACACGGTGGTGGCGATTTTGGCCGGCGTGTTCATCCTGGGTATGGGCGTGGGCATAGGGTTCAGCTCTTCGGCCAGTGTTGATCCGCAAAATGTGGCTTCGCGGGAATTTATCGATCGGGCGGCTCCCAACCCGGAACTTTGTGCCCAATTTGGAGCCAGCGCCATTTCCATGAATGCGCGCATCTTTGTGACCCTCAGCCCCTTTAGTGTTTACGTGTCCCAGCCGGAAATGCAGCCCGGTTGCGTTATGCGCAGCAACAACTGGGCCGTGCTGCAACAACGGGGCGTGGTGACGGATAAGCAGGTTTCCGAATGCAAAAACCGGATGAATACCTTTGCTTTCACCGGCAGCATTGACAGCAAACCCCGCGTGGACTGTGTTTATCAAAACGATTCGGCGGGGAACCTGTTCTTGAATCAGCCCGGCGTGGTTCCGGCCCAAGAAAGCGATCGTTTCTAGCGTGACCCACGGGGGAATAAAGACGGGATGTTGGCTTATGGATTGGCGATTTTAGTGGCGATCGGGAGCCTGTTGCTCTACGCGATCGCCCTGCGGTTTCCGATCCTGTCACGGCGTAGTGACGTGATTTGGAGCAGCTTTGGCCTGTTTTATGCCCTCGTGTTGTGGGTTTGCAGTGGTCAACTGCATGGGGCCGTGCTCCTCAGCCAAGGGGTGGTGGTGGGGTTGATTGCCTGGCAAGGGTGGCAAACCTTGGTGCTGCGCGAACAAGTGGCGCGATCGAGCCTGGATGAGGTGCTGGTTGCCGCATTGCCCCAGTTCGATCGTTGGGTCGGGCTGCTGAATCTCTTTCGCCCCAGCCAGCCTAACTTGACCGGTTGGCAAGCCTTCCGCCAATCCCTCACCGGTTTTGGGGTCGTGCTTTGGATCCAGATTCAGGGCAAATTGGCCAACCTGCGAGCTTCCCGATCGCCCGGCGGCAGTCCTGCCCCAACACCCAAGCCAGTACCCAACTCAGCAGCCAAGCCAAACCCAGCACCCAACCCAACGTCACCCCCGACCAACCCCGCCCCCGCACCGCCCGCTCCGGTCAGCCCCACCACAGGCAGCACAGGGCAAAGTGCAGAGCAAAGCGCAGGACAAAACGCAGGACAAAGCGCAGGACAAAGCGCAGGGCAACCGGTTTACGTGCGCAAGAAATATCGCCAACCACCGGAAGGTGCGCCCCCAAACCAGGCTACGCCGTCACCTGCTCCCTCCCCTGAGCTTGTACCCGAGGGTTCCAAGCCCGTTTACGTGCGCAAAAAATATCGTCAGGCCCTGGAAAACTCATCTTCTGTCCCCAGTGCAAATCCTGTCCCCAGTGCAAATCCCGTAACGCCTGCCAATGCATCGGCGGATTCACCGTCGCCCGCTGCTGCAAGACCGGACAATTCAGCACCGATCGCCCCCAGACCACCCCGCCCCCGACCCACCCCCTCGCGCACGGTCAAACTCGACGGAGCCAATTTGCCCGATGAGGTGGTGGTGGATTACGAAGAGTTGCCCCCACGCCCGCCGCGGCCCCGTCGTCCACCGGCCGGATAAGGGAAGTTTTGGTGGTTCGGGAGGAACCGATTCGCGCTCTTTCGCTCCTCAAACGGGTCAAAGCAAGCCGCTACAATGGTTAACAGCCGTGCTGAACGGTTGTTGGCCGCGTTCTGGTGAACAGCAGGAGCCAACCATGCTGGTTAACAGCGCTGAAGTTTGTTTTTGAGTGCCTGCCCCGTGAGTTCCACCGTTCCTCCAGCGCGATCGACCTTGCAACCCGCCATTTCCCTGAGCAACGTCACCAAGGCCTTTTCCACGGGAACCGTTGCCCTACAAGATGTGTCCCTCACGATCCACGAGGGCGAATTTTTGAGCTTGGTGGGGCCCTCCGGTTGTGGGAAAAGCACCATTTTGAGCCTGATTGCGGGTCTGAGCAGCCCCACCCAAGGGGATTTGACTTGGCAGATGCCGGACGCTCGCCGGAATTTGGCCTTTGTGTTCCAAGATTCTGCCCTGCTGCCTTGGGCAACGGTGCAGGAAAATATTCGGTTGCCATTGAAGTTGGCGGGAATTTCCCGATCGGCCAGCGAAGACCGCGTGGCGGAGGCGATCGAGCTGGTGGGGTTAAAGGGGTTTGAAAAATCCTTTCCCCGGCAACTCTCCGGCGGGATGAAAATGCGGGTTTCAATCGCCCGGGCGATCGTCACCCAACCCAAGGTGTTGTTGATGGATGAACCCTTTGGGGCCCTTGATGAAATTACTCGCAACAAACTGAATGAAGACGTGATGAATTTGTGGCATCAAAAGCGTTGGACGATCGCTTTTGTGACCCACAACATCTACGAAGCCGTTTATCTGTCAACGCGGGTGGCGGTAATGGGGGTTAATCCCGGGCGCATCGTCACGGAGTTAGATATTCCTGAACCCTATCCCCGATCGGAAACCTTCCGTCAATCTCCAACTTTTGGGCAATATCGCTATCAACTGGCGGAAGCATTGGCCCTCGGAATGGGTGCGACGGTTCCCTTGTAAGGGTGTCAATGTGAATTGCACCAAGGTAAATTGCACCAAGGTAAATTTTGCGAATTTGCCCCAATTTACTCAAAGTTGACTGAGCATTAACTGAGTTTGGACTGCAAAATTCTGGTTTTGAATGGCTGGGAAACTCCTTAAAATTATCCCAGAACCGCCTAGCGATCCGTTAGAAGCTGCTTGAGAACTGCTGAAAACCCGCTGAAAGATCGGTTTTGAGCATTCCTTCCTGATCCTGAATCTTCTGAATTATTCCCACAATTTGAAGCCTATGAGTCGCAGTCGTTCTCCCCTAATTCCCAAGCGATCGCTCATTCAGCGCGTTTTTTCTGCCGACGTGCTAGCCCCCTTGGGGGTGGGACTGGTCTTTCTGTTGGCTTGGGATTTATTTGTACAAATCACTGGACTGCCTCCCTATCTACTCCCTCGGCCTGGCTTGGTGTTGCAAACCCTATTTGAAAACTGGAATGAGCTGTTTTCGGCCTTGATGGTGACGTTGCAAATTACGATCATTGCGTTTTTGGCGGCGGCGGTTTCCGGCCTAGGGATCTCGGTGCTGTTTACGGTGAACAAGTGGATTGAACGGAGCCTGTTTCCCTATGCGGTGATTTTGCAAACCACGCCCTTGGTGGCGATCGCGCCGCTGATTGTGATTTGGCTTAAGGATAATACGCTGGGGGCATTGGTGCTTTGTGCCTGGATTGCGGCCTTTTTTCCGGTGGTTGCTAACACCACCTTGGGGTTGAACAGTGTCGATCGCAACCTAACTAACCTCTTCAAGCTCTATAACACCAATCCTTGGCAGCGATTGATTTATCTTCGGTTACCCAGCGCATTGCCCTACTTTCTGGGGGGGTTACGAATCAGCGGTGGCCTGTCCTTAATTGGAGCCGTGGTGGCGGAATTTGTGGCCGGAACCGGTGGCGCAAAATCAGGCATTGCCTATCAAATTCTGATTGCTAGTTACAATTTGCAAATTCCGAAAATGTTTGCGGCCTTGTTGTTGGTGACGGGCTTGGGTATTTTGATTTTTGTGGGTCTTTCGGCCCTGTCCGATGCCCTTCTCAAAGATTGGCATGAAAGTGCTGTCAAGCAGGAAAGTTAAGTGACTTGAAAGGGTAGCTTGAAGGCGCTTGAAAGTGGCTGACTTCCAAGTCCTGATTTGCAAACAATCTCCCAACAATCAAACCCTGAAATTGAGCCTTGAAATTATCCCCATGACCGCCCCCTCACCCGTTGAAAATGCTCCTCAGTCGATCGCCCTGGTGGCTCCGACCCCGATGGAAGGGTTTGAGTTGCCCTCGATGGTGAGCGATTTGGCAGGGCTGCAACGGGCGATCGCCCAGGATCCCGATCGCTGGCGACCGTTGGTGTTCACCAATGGCTGTTTTGATTTGCTCCATGCGGGCCATGTGCGCTACCTGAATGCGGCGCGCGCGTTGGGGCGATCGTTGGTGGTGGGGTTGAACAGTGATCAATCGGTGGCGGGCTTGAAACCAGCGCGGCCCGGGTTTCCCCCTCGCCCGATCGTGCCCCAAGCCCAGCGGGCGGAGGTATTGTTGGCGTTGCGGGCGGTGGCGGCGGTGGTGATTTTTGAGCAACCCACGGCCACGGCACTGATCGAAGCGTTGCAACCCGACATCTATGTCAAAGGGGGCGATTATCGGGTGGAAACCTTGCCGGAAGCGCCGGCCGTCTTTGCCGGAGGTGGCCGCATTGAGCTGGTGAAAATTGAAGTGCCCAGCAGCACCAGCGGTTTGGTGGAGCGAATTTTGGCGGCCCGTCCCCAGGAGCCATAGGCTATGGCGGAAGATTGGGCTGCGGAGTTGCCCCCCAGCAGCGCCACGGAACCTTGGTCAGTGGCCACCCTCAACCAGTGGCTGAAGGATTGTGTGGAGGCGGAACCGGCGCTTCATCGGGTTTGGGTGATGGGGGAGGTGTCCAGCGCCAAGCCATTTCCCAGCGGCATCTATTTCACTTTGACCGATCGGGAGGCAACGGCCGCGATCGGCTGCGTGGTGTGGCGAGGCCAGGTCGATCGACTGGCGAGCTTGCCCGAACCGGGTCAGCAGGTAATCGCCTTGGGAGAATTGCAGCTTTGGCCCAAACGAGGCGAGCTGAAACTAGTGATCTGGCAACTGCTGCCGGCCGGGGCAGGTTTGCAGGCGTTGCGAATGCAACAGCTCCACGATCGCCTGGCCGCCGAAGGGTTGTTTGATCCCGATCGCCGCCGGCCATTGCCCGCTTTTCCCCAAACCGTGGCGGTGATCACGTCTCCCCGCGCGGCGGCCTGGGGAGACATCCAGCGCACCTTGCTTCAGCGCCATCCCGGCTTGCGGGTGTTGTTTGTGCCCGCTTTGGTGCAGGGCGATCGGGCCCCGATCAGTCTGATGCGGGCGATCGCGCAAGTGGTGGTGGATGGTCGAGCCGATTTGCTGATTTTGGCTCGGGGCGGCGGGGCCACGGAGGATCTATCCTGCTTCAACGATGAGCAACTGGTGCGCACCCTGGCAGATTGTCCGATTCCAGTGATCACCGGCATTGGTCACCAACGGGATCAGTCCCTTTGCGATCGGGTGGCGGACTGGTGTGCCCACACGCCCACGGCCGCAGCGGAGCGGGCCGTGCCGAGCCTGGTGGAGTTGCGCAACCGCTGGGCTGAACAGGCCTTGGGCCTGAAGTTAGCCATGGATCGCTACTTACAAGACCGAGTCGATCGGGTCGATCTGCTCCAGCAACGATTGGGACGGCTGCGCCCCGATCGCCAATGGCAGCGGGAAACGGAGCGGCTGGCGGATCTTCGGCGGCGGCTGAGCATGGCCATGCAACACCGGCTCGATCGGGAACAGCAACGGCAACAGGCCCTCAACCAGGCCTTGCGATCGCTGGATCCAAACCAAGTGTTGCAACGGGGCTATAGCTTGGTGCGCGATGATCAAGGGGCGATCGTTCGGCGGGCAGCCCAAACCCAACCGGGCGATCAACTCCGAATTCAGTTAGCCGATGGGTGGTTAGAGGTGAAGGTGGTTCCACCCCCGCCCCCGATCGCGCAACTCTCGATCGACCTTGATCCGCCGCCCTGAGAGGATGTCTGCACAATCAAAACGGCAACCTTGTGAATCTCGATCAATCAACACAGACAGGCGATCAACACAGACAAGGGGCTTCAGCCCCTTGCCTAGACGACGACTAGTGTTTTGCAAGCGTCCCAAGTGACTCCTCAGATATCCTCTCGGGCTGTCGAAATCCGCCCTAAACCGTTTCCGGTTCGCGTTCCTGGACTTGCGGTTGGAATTGGAACAGGGAATAAACCACATTCCGGCGCATGTTGGTCATCATGTCCAAGAAGAGTTCATAGCCTTCGCTCTTATATTCCACCAGCGGATCCTTCTGGCCATAGCCGCGCAGGCCCACCGTTTCCCGCAGCGCATCCATATGCTGCAAGTGCTCGCGCCAGAGGGTGTCAATTTGCTGAAGGATGAAATAGCGTTCCGCGTCGCGCATCAGGCCAGGGCGCAGGCTGTCGATTTGCCCTTCCTTGATGTCATAGGCAATCCGCACTTGCTCGGCCAGGAAGGTCTTGATTTCCGTGGGGTTGAAATCCTCAATCTGCTGGGGAGTCAGGTCTTGGATGGTGCTGACAAATTCCTTTACCTTGTCCACCATCTTCTCCAGATTCCACTCCTCCGCTGGCAAATCGGGATTCACATAGGCATCCACAATGTCGAACATTGTCCGCTCGGCATATTCAATCACCCGCTCTTTCAGGTCTTCCCCTTCAAGGACGCGGCGGCGCTCGGCATAGATGGCCCGACGCTGGTTATTCATCACCTCGTCGTATTCAAAAACCTGCTTCCGAATGTCGTAGTAATAGGTTTCGACTTTCCGTTGGGCCCCTTCGAGCGATCGGGTCAGCATTCCCGACTCGATCGGCATGTCCTCTTCCACACGGAACATTTGCATCAGGCCGGCCACCCGATCGCCCCCAAAGATCCGCAGCAGGTTATCTTCCAAGCTCAGGAAAAACCGAGTGGAACCGGGGTCACCTTGGCGGCCTGCCCGCCCGCGCAACTGGTTATCAATCCGGCGCGATTCGTGGCGCTCCGTCCCGATCACATGCAGGCCACCCAGTTGGATCACCTCTTCATGTTCACTGTCGGTGAAAGCTTCGTATTCCCGGCGAATTTGGTTGTAGGCTTCCCGCAGACCTTGCACCACTTCATTATCGGTGGGGGCCTTTTCCGAGGCGATCGCCAACAGTTCTTCGGCTTCTAGCTCCGGGAGCGATCGCTCGCCATAGGTCTTGACCGCAAAGGCCACCGCATCCTTCAGCATCTTCTCCGCCTCGGTCGTAATTGGCGTGGGGAAAATTTCCGGAGCCGCTTGCCAGGTTTTGCGCTTCTTGCCCGAGTTGCCAAAGCCCTGGGCTTTTTGCCGGCCACTCAGGCCCGCCACCTGCATCACCTCAAACTCATCTTCCTCTTCCAGGCGCACCAGCTTGGGCATCAGGTACTCCCGCACCTTCAGCCGGGCCATGTAGTCCGCGTTCCCGCCCAAGATGATATCCGTGCCGCGACCGGCCATGTTCGTGGCGATCGTCACAGCTCCGCGCCGCCCGGCCTGGGCCACGATTTCCGACTCCCGCTCCACGTTTTCCGGCTTGGCGTTCAGCAGGTTGTGGGGAATATTGCGCTCTGCCAGCAGTTCCGACAGCAATTCCGACTTTTCAACACTGGTGGTTCCCACCAACACGGGGCGACCCATTTCGTGCATTTCCAAGCACTCTTCGGCCACGGCCTTCCACTTGGCCACCTCGGTTTTGTAAACCACATCCGAGTAATTCTTCCGCGAGTTGGTGCGGTTGGTGGGGATGATCGTCACTTCCAGGTTGTAGATCTTCTCAAACTCGGCTTCTTCGGTTTTGGCCGTGCCGGTCATGCCCGCCAGCTTGGGATAGAGCAGGAAGAAGTTTTGATAGGTAATGGAGGCGAGAGTTTGGGTTTCGTTTTGGATTTCCACCCGCTCCTTGGCTTCGATCGCCTGGTGCAAGCCATCGCTCCAGCGGCGACCCGGCATCACCCGCCCAGTGAATTCATCCACAATCACCACTTCCCCGGCCCGCACGATGTAGTTCACATCTCGCAGGTAGAGTTCCTTGGCCTTCAGGGCGTTGAAGATGTAGTGGGCCCAGGGATCTTGCGAATCAAACAGATCCGTAACCCCCAACATTTGCTCGGCGGCGATGAATCCCTCATCACTCATGATCACGTTGCGGGCTTTTTCGTCCACTTCGTAGTGGTCATCGCGCACCAGTTGCCGCACCAGCTCATCGGCGGTCAGATATTTTTCGGTGGGGCGATCGACCTGGCCGGAAATGATCAACGGGGTACGGGCCTCATCAACCAGCACCGAATCCACTTCGTCAATCACGCAATAGTTAAAGGGCCGCTGCACCACTTCGTTGATGGTGGTGGCCATGTTGTCGCGCAGATAATCAAACCCTAGCTCACTATTGGTGGCGTAGGTGATGTCGCAAGCATAGTTCCGGCGACGCTCTTCGGGACTCATGCCCTGCTGAATCAGCCCCACGGACAGGCCCAGGAACCGATGCACCTGGCCCATCCACTCGGCATCCCGGCGGGCCAAGTAATCGTTCACCGTCACCACATGCACCCCGCGCCCCGTGAGGGCGTTCAGGTAGGACGGCAGGGTGGCCACCAGGGTTTTTCCTTCCCCGGTTTTCATTTCTGCAATTTGCCCGTTGTGCAGCACGATGCCGCCCAGGAGTTGCACATCAAAGTGGCGCATTCCCAACACCCGCTTGCCCGCTTCGCGAACCACGGCAAAGGCTTCGGGCAGGATGTCGTCTAGCAGTTCCTTGCGTTCGCTGTCGTTGCGGGCTTGGGCCAGTTTTTGGCGAAATTCGGCGGTTTTGCCTCTGAGTTCGTCGTCCGACAGCTTCGCGATGTCCTCTTCAAGGAGGTTGACTTCCACCACGTCGGGTTGGAACCGCTTGAGTTTGCGGGCGTTGGGGTCTCCCAGCAGAGCTTTCAACATGGCAGGCGATCGGGTGGCGTACTAGGCGAGATAATGGGGGCCAATGCAGTTGGCCGGTGGCGATCGCCCGATCGAGCGTCATGACGCGATCGAGCTGTGGCGCGCCTCCATCGTATCACCGCACCTTTGCGCCGGGCCGGTTCGGTTTCCCGTCGCGGCCGGTGCAAGGGCACGATCGACCGGAGGCCCAGGGCCCACAACGCCACTCAACCGCATTGGCCCGCCGTTGCACGCTATTGAGATTGAGGCCGATCGAGCCATGACCACCACCCTTGACAATCAGATGAGCCAACCAGAATGGAAACAGGGGGCGGCGATCGAGCTGGAAATTACCGACCTGGCCGATTCGGGGGATGGCGTGGGCCGTTGGGCCGATCGGGTGGTGTTTGTGCCGGAAACCGTACCGGGCGACTACCTATCGGTGCGGCTGTTGCAGGTGAAGCCCACCTTTGCCCGGGCCAAAATTTTGTCGATTCTGGATCCTTCGCCCGATCGTGTCCGCCCCGGCTGCATCGTGGCGGACAAGTGCGGCGGTTGCCAATGGCAGCATGTGGCCTATGGATCCCAACTGCTGGCCAAACAGCGACAGGTGGAACAGGCCCTCACCCGGCTCGGAGGCTTTGAAGAGCCGCCCGTTTTGCCCATTTTGGCCGCCGCTGCCCCCTTGGCCTACCGCAACAAAGCCACCTATCCCGTAGCTCCCGGCCCCGATGATCAAATTCGGGCGGGCTATTACCAAAAGGGCAGCCACAAAATTGTGAACCTGAACCAATGTCCCGTGCAGGACGATCGACTCGATCCCCTGCTGCGACAGGTGAAACAGGACTTGACCACCAGCGGTTGGGAACCCTACGACGAAACCACCCACACGGGCACGGTGCGTCACCTAGCCCTACGAATTGGGCGGCGCACGGGCGAAATGCTCCTCACCCTGGTGGTGCGCGACTGGGAAGCGCTGCCCGGTTTGGTCACCCAAGCGGAACTGTGGCGCGAGCAATTTCCGCAGTTGGTGGGGGTCTGTGTGAACCAGCAGCCCCAGCGCAACAATGTGATTTTTGGGCCCGAAACCCGCTGCGTTCTGGGGCGGCCGGCCCTGGAGGAACACCTGAATGGGTTGGTGTTTGAAATCCGCCCGGAAACCTTCTTTCAGGTGAACACCGACCAAACGGAAGAACTGCTGAAAACCATTCACCAACAACTGGCCCTGACTGGCCGGGAAATTTTGGTGGATGCCTATTGCGGCGTGGGAACCCTGACCTTGCCCTTGGCCCAGCGAGCCGGCCGGGCGATCGGGATTGAAGCCCAAGCGGAAGCCGTCACCCAAGCCCGCCACAACGCCGAACGCAACCAGCTCACCAACGTTGAATTTCAGGTGGGGAAAGTGGCGGATCTGCTGCCCCAATTGGGACTGCAACCGGACGTGGTGTTGTTGGATCCGCCCCGAAAAGGTTGTGAGCCGGGCGTGATTGAAGCCTTACGGGCGATCGCCCCGGCACGAATTGTTTACATGAGCTGCAAGCCGGCCACCCTGGCCCGAGATTTGAAGCTGCTCTGTGAACAAGGGCAATATCAGCTCGATCGGGTGCAGCCAGCGGACTTTTTCCCCCAAACGCCCCATGTGGAATGTGTCGCCTTTTTGAGTGAGCACCGTTGAGATGAGCGATCAAAATTTTGCCGCACGCTATGACGATCTAGAAAGGCGATCGTTTATTCAATGAACCGTACTCTAAAAGCACCTTGCTGATTCCGAAAACTCATCCAATTTCACCCTTGATCATGCCATCCGCACAATACAAAACCATCGCGGATGTTTTGGCGGAGTTCCCGATGACTTATCAGGAAACATCTTTCCTTGAACATCATGCCCTAGCGATCAATCCCAGCTTTGTGGATCGCTTGCAACTGGTTTTGACCGAAGGCATGGTTTTCAATTCGGAATATGCGATTTGCGAAAATATTATTTCGCCGATTTTGACGGAAGTGTGGCGATCGTATGTGGGTGAGTTGCTGACTTGGAGTCATCAACCGTTGCGCTACAACGATGAGCTATCGGGCACGCCGGATTATGTGGTGGCGAAGCGATCGCCCCGAGGAAAGGTGTTGTTTGAGCAGCCCTATTTGATTCTGATTGAAGCCAAGCGAGATGACTTTGAAGCGGGTTGGGGTCAATGTTTGGCGGAGTTGTGGGCGGCGCAACAGTTGAACCAAGAGGGCGATCGCCCGTTGTTTGGCATTGTCTCCAACGGGAAGTTATGGGAATTTGGGCGGCTTTGGGGCGAAACCTTCACAAAACACCCGACGGGCTACACGCTCGATCGATTGTCTGAACTGATGGGGGCGATCGACTGGATTTTCGCCACGAGTGCTCACTAGCTACATCAACCCAGTTCTGATGTAGGTTGGGTTGAGCTTTGCGAAACCCAAATCGGTCAATGTACACTTTGCTGCTGTTGGGTTTCGTACCTCAACCCAACCTACGAGATGACTGTTTTTTAGCCTATCTTGAAACCAAAGACGAAGAGAAATTCTAACCAATTTATGAAAAAGATCTAACTGATCCGCAGAACGATGATTGATACCGCTTAATTCCTCGAATTCATCACCAAAATACTGAAATTATTGCCAAATTTTTCTACGGAACTGCAACAGGATTAGCCAACTCTGATCGAATTGCTAATTGTTGTTGATGGAATTGTTCGAGCCAATATTTGACCCGATAGGTGGCCAAACAATCGTCCTCGTTGTAGGTAACGATCGCCTCTAGATAGGAGCGATCGCCCGTTTTCAGCCAGCGATCGTACCAATAGACCGCCTGCGACCCATTGGCCGTGCTGTCTCGCCACCCAAACCCCAAATACCCAGCGATTTGCTTCAGGGCATAGCCTTCCACCGGTAACACCACCGTTTGCGTTACCCAAGCATGGACATCCACAAATCGATCGAGCAGACGCTCTAGCCGCTGACTGGAACAACCATAGAGCTTGGCCAGGCGCTTGCTGGCATCCCGCTCATATTCACAAAAGTGAAAGATCGGCGCAGTGGGGTAGCGATCGACCAGCGCCAAAAAGTCATCCCAAACCCGCTGCTCATCCTCGGGGGTTTCCGCCAGGAAGCGGTGAAACGTCGGTTCCGGCTGCGATCGATCCACCACCAACACGCCCAGCAGGTAATCCAGCGAAAGATCCGGCTCCGCTTCGATGTCGAAATAGAGTTCCACCGGAGCGGCGGGCAGGCGATCGGGCGACCAAGCCTCACGGCGGGCCAGGGCGATCGGCTGTTGGGTCAAGGTGGCGCGGGATTGCACCAACACCGCCTCCGCCGCGCCGTCAAATTCGGGAAACTCCTGGAGCCGATCGAGTGGTGTGGCCGCCAACTGTTCGATCGTCTCGATTTTCAGCCGCTCCAACACCCGGTAGCGGGCAGGAGTCACGCCGGGGATCAGCGACAGGTGCTTGGCTTGCCGCGCTCGATCGGTGCAGTCGCCCACCCAATGACAAAGGGAACAGCGGTTGCGGGAAATGAACAGATCCGGCTCCCGATCGTCCTCCATCAGCGTATCGATTAGGTTCGCCAGCAAGTCTTGCACCTGCTTCAGCCGCGTCCGCAAGTCCACCCAATGGGGCGATCGACCGCGCAACACCACGCCCGCCTTAGCCGGAGCTGCCCCCTGAATCATCGTCAACAAATCCGCATGGAGCGCCGCCACGAGCTGATATTCCAGCTTCGGCTTCTTGCCCAACCGAATATCCACCGGCTCATAAATCCAATCGCCAAAGGCCGACTGGCCCGGCCGTTTCACCAACAAATCGGGATGGCCCACCAGCTCCACACCGGGGATCTCCTCCACCCGCAACAGCCCCCCGACGATCAACCCCGCCCCCGCTTCCATCAGGGCCAAGGTGGCCGCCGCGCCCGCATCCCGATCGCCCCGGCGAAACTGCGGCCGCACTAGCTCCAGTTCCAGCTTCTCGGCAATTTGCTGGGCTGCATCGCGCTTGTGGCGATCGCTCTCGTCATGAAGTTTTTGGATAAAACCGGCCGTGGGGGCGCGCCGACGGGGATCGCCATAGAAATCCAAAAAGACGCGCCGGGGGCAGCGCTGAAAAAAGAGCAGGTCATCAGCGGTTAGCAGCATGAAACTAAAGTTAACCGATCGCACGATAGGATAGGAGCGCAAGTCGCGGGTTTGCTCCAGTCCATGAAAGTTGGCGTTATCGTTTTTCCGGGTTCCAATTGCGATCGGGATATGCAGTGGGTGTTTCAGGGGCTATTGGGCCTGCCCACGCGCATGGTTTGGCACCAAGACAGCGACCTGGGCGATCTTGATGCAATTGTGATTCCCGGTGGCTTCAGCTATGGCGACTATTTGCGCTGCGGGGCGATCGCCCGGTTCTCGCCGGCCATGCGATCGGTGATCGAAGCGGCCGAGCAGGGCAAGCCGGTGCTGGGGGTTTGCAACGGGTTCCAAATCCTGACGGAGGCGGGGCTGTTGCCGGGGGCGCTGATTCGCAATCAGAATTTGCACTTTGTGTGCGATCGGGTGCCGGTGAAGGTGGAACGCAGCGCCCGCCTGTGGACGGAGGGCTACGCGGCGGGGCAAGTGCTGAACCTGCCGATCGCCCATGGGGAGGGTCGCTACTACGCCGATCCGGACACCCTGAAGCAAATTGAGGACAAGGGCCAAGTGCTGTTCCGCTACGAGGGCAGCAACCCGAATGGCTCTTGGAACCAGATCGCGGGCATCTGCAACGATCGGGGCAATGTGTTGGGGATGATGCCCCACCCGGAACGGGCGGCTGATGCGGCGTTGGGCAATACGGACGGGTTGGCGCTGTTCCAAGCAATGACGGCGGCGTTAGTGAGTGTCTAGGACGCTCAAGGATTGGCTCTGAATTGATGACCCTGCGATCGCCCGATCAACCGGATTTGCCAGATCTATTTGCTGCGGCGGCTCACAAAATAACTCGATCGCTTCTGGTGTTGGGGGCGATCGGCTTGATGGCCTGTGCGCCTTTGGAGGCAAGCACACCGGAGCCGGGCGGGCAGCAGTTGCCGATTCAAGCCCGCACCCTGATTGGGACTCAGGAAATTTTGCTGGAGGTGGCCCGCACACCGGAGCAACAGGAAATTGGCCTAATGTTTCGGCGCGATTTGCCACCCGATCGGGGGATGTTGTTTCCCTTTGAGCAATCACGGATGGCGCGGTTTTGGATGAAAAACACGCTGATTCCGTTGGATATGGTCTTTTTGCGGGAGGGGCGCGTGGTGGCGATCGAGGCGAATGTGCCACCTTGCCGTGAAGATCCCTGCCCGAGTTATGGCCCGAGTTTGTGGGTGGATGCGGTGTTGGAGTTACCAGCGGGGCGATCGGCTCAGTTAGGTCTCAAAGTGGGCGATCGGCTCACCATCACCCCCGCACCACCCGCCAAACCCTAGATAAACCATCAGCACCAACACCAGTTCGAGATGACTACATACGGAGAAAAAGTCAGAAAGTACGAAGCCAAAATTCGCAAGATCAATGAACTTGGATTAGAGGCATCCAAAAAGGATTTAAAAAGATTGGTTTACTACTACACCAGAGCAGAAAAGAAGGGTTGGGACTACAAAAGAAAACCAATCCAAGCAATGAAAGATAGAATTGCTTATTTAGACTTGAAAGAAATTAGTAAAATTATTGGAAACGTGGCTACCATAGAATCGGCCGCAAAGATTATCCTAAAAATTCTGTGTAAATAAACTGACTAGATAATTTCGTAGGTTGGGTTGAAGCATGAAACCCAACAGCACTTAGTATCGTCATTGATCGAGTTGGGTTTCGCCAAGCTCAACCCAACCTACCGACACTACTGCTACTGACCGTGAAGCTATGCAAAAGTCAGAATCTAAGATTGCACTCTTAATTGATGCCGACAATGCTCCCGCATCAAAAATTGAAGCAATTATTGCTGAAATTGCGAAGTATGGCGTTGCCAACATTCGTAGAGCTTACGGTAATTGGAAGAGTGCGGGACTCAAAGCCTGGGAAGACTGTTTGCATGAACATGCCATTCGCCCTGTGCAGCAATTTGACTATACAAAGGGGAAAAATGCTACCGACGCAGCAATGATCATTGATGCGATGGATTTGCTATACACGCAGAATCTAGATGCATTTGCAATTGTTTCAAGTGATTGTGATTTCACTCCTCTAGTTATGCGAATTTTGACTAATGGACTAAAAGTTTATGGCTTTGGAGAAAAGAAAACTCCCTTGCCATTTGTGTATGCTTGCTCAATATTTTTATATCTAGAAACAATTGATCAAGGGATCAATTCTGAAGAAACTCCTAAAGTTACGAATAACATCAAAAAAACTGGCAAAGAATTGAAGGGAGATACTAAATTAATGAACTTATTGAGAAATGCGGTTGCAAGCACTATGGATGATGATGGATGGTCAAATTTGGGGGAAGTTGGTGCTTGTATCGCTAATCAAGCATCATTAGATTCGCGCAACTATGGCTATGCAAAGCTTAGTGAACTATTTGAAGCAATTGATTTGTTTGAAGTTCAACGCAGAGACTTGACAGTCTATGTGAGAAGCAAGCGAAAAAATAATGTTTCGGTCAAAGTGCAATAGTGTAGTAGCTAGTAGGTCAGGTAATTTCTGCCTCCTCCTGGTCAAAGTAGAATCTATCCTCAAAATAGATGATTGTTATCTCCTAAAGTAGCGATCAGGTTATGGGATTTGAGATTGCTAGTTCTAGCGTTTTAAAGATTTTTAAGACAGCAATTCTGACGGGACTAGCTGACCATTACTATCTGGCTGAGTATGCAGACAGCCCCAATTCTCTAGGGTGGGGCCCCAATGGGCTGGAGCTGAAAGGATCGGTCAGAGTTACAGCAGAAGAACTGGAGCGCATCGAACGATTTATGTCGGCTGCCCAGTACAGCCTAGAGATCCATAACTGCGAACACTTTGCCAATTATGTTCTTTACGGTATTGATTTTTCTTCTCAACAGCATCTTTGGTGGAAATCCCTAGGCTCAAGCATCCTCAGCCAGTTGCAGCCTGTGCAAAGCGTGCGATCGAACTACAACAGCATCATGGGGCAGCAAATCTCGGATGTTTTAAAAGAAAATCTCAGACAAGCCAAAATTGAACAAGCCAATCGAAAACGTATTGAATTTTGGAAAAATAAGGGGATTGATGTTCAGTGAATTTATGACACCGGCAGAATATTTTCTTTGGGAAGAACAGCAACTGGAAAAATATGAGCTGATCGATGGTCAAGTCTATTCCCTAGCTCGGGGCGGAAATAACCCTAGCAGGATTGCGGTTAAGCTAACCGCATTGCTCGACAATCACTTAGATGAAAACTACATCGTTGGTAACTCTGATCTTCGAGTGAACATCCTTGGAACCAACGATTACACCTATCCCGATGCCAGCGTCAGTTGCGACGATCGCGACAAAACCACCAGCCAATACATCACCTATCCCTGCCTAATTGTCGAAGTGCTGTCCGAGAGCACCGAAGCCGACGATCGCGGTCAAAAATTCCGCCGCTATCGCCAAAATCCCATGCTGATTGACTATCTCTTGGTCAGCTCCACCAGCATCGCCGTGGACTTGTACCAAAAAAATGAGGCCGGCGATTGGCTGATTTTCAACTACCAAGCCGGTGACACGATCGCCCTGAAAAGCATTGATTTGCACTTCCCGATCGAGCAGATCTATCGCGGCCTCAACCTAACCCCAGCCACCGACTCTCAAGCATGAGTCAGGAAACTGACTGATTCAGCGAGATCAAGGCTATCTTCTGCGGCTCCGACCGTGAAATGAACTGCCCACCCTCAACCACATTGCCAAAAGAACCAACCTTCGGGTTTGTCAGCACCAAATCGCAGAAAAATATAGCCAATGCCGCCATCACCAAAGTTCGGCCCCTCGCAAATCCAAGTATTTTCTGATTCATCCCAAAAAATATCGATTGGACTAGTGGGCTGCTCTAAAAATTGGTATGAATCACTGAGTTGACCCACAAAAACCCAGCCTTCCCCAGGGCCCTCACTCGGGCTTTGCAACCATGCCGGAACACTGCCTAACTTGGTCACACAATCAACGCTGTCGGTGGCAGCATCGGGCAAGTCCCAATATTGATCATCATCAAAAAATGCTGGTTTTTGATTCTTGGTCACCGCATCTTTTTTGGGAATCCAGGTCGTAATTCGGGCTTCCAACTCTAGCGGCGGTGAGTCGGCCGGCATGGGCACGAGCCGATCGGACAATACTTCCGGATCCAGAATTAAACAGGCGTTGGCTCCCGATCCCCCTTCCCAGGTGGGGCATGTGCCCGGATCATGATTGCACTGAAAAACGAGCAGCACACGACCCAATCGCCCCAAATCTAGTCGCTCTGGATGGTGAATGAGTTGTGCCAAAAGGGACTGACTTTTTCCGCAATGACTACAGATTGGATATTGGTCTGGCGGTAGGCCCCAAGGGAGTCCCCCCAGCTTATCTTCTAACTGATTCTGAGGCGGTAGATCGGCACTGAGCTTAAGGTTCGGTACAAAATATTTCATGGTTTGATTTGAGTGAAAAAATGGATGGAACCCACTTAAGTTGTTGATGAATCATGCGGGTTGAATTCCTATTAAATTCCTAGACTTGGGGGCGATCGTCCTGAATTAGTGCCGCCGACTCCGATCGACCCAACCGATCGAGCTGATTCAGGGCCACATAACTGATCCCCACGGCCGCCACACCATTGATTGCAAAGGCCACTCCCGCCATGCTCAGGGAAAGCGGATCAGAAACAATCCCCATCAGCATCGGAGCCACAGGGGTCATGAGCCAAACCCAGTCCCAAGCATTCGTCCACCCGATCGCATCGCGCGATCGCATCATCAGGCCCAACAAGAGCGAACCGACGATCGCCGCCCCCACCAATCCCGCGGCCCAGGCAACCGGTCGGCGCACCTGCCACAGCAAGGCCCATTGGGCCAGCGCTCCATAGAGCAGCATCAAACCCGTGGTGCAGCCGATCGCCACCAACACCAACAGGCCTTGGGTGGAGCTGTTGAAACAAAAGGCCAGGGCCCAAGGCGACCAAAGGGCGATCGTCAACCCACCATTCACCAGCAAGGCCAACAGGGGCGGGCTGTTTTCTCCCCAAAGCCAGTCATCGATCGCCCGTTGGCTCGATCGCGCGTCTCGGGTTCTTTGGAAATGGCGATAGCGGGCCCAATCCAACAGGGTTTGGCGCGTCGGCAACAGCAACACAACCCAAGCGAACATTTGGATCAACCAAAAGAAGCCCACCACCGCCCAGCCTTGGAAGTGGTTGGGATTCCAGGGCATAAAAAAGCCCATGGCCAACAGGTTGAACCCGATCGTCAGCCAATAGCTTCGCACTTTGGTGATGAAGGTGTTGGCGGGGTTCTGAAAACGCCGGATCACGGCTTGCCAAAAAGTCAGCGCCACCCCCGCAAACCCCGCGATCGCGATCGCGGCGCAAAGCTGCGGCTGAAGGATTAAATCTTGACCAAACCAAAACCAGGAAGGGGATACGGGGGTGTCCATCGTGCCTCGGATCATCACCCCTCGGGCGATCGTCAGGGCGGGGGCAAACAGGAAGAGGCCCAGAATGCCAAAGGCCCAGCTTGATATGGCCTGTTTGCTGTCGCTGACGCTGGCATAAAACAACCCCAACAGATAAAGCGCACCCAGAAAAGCCACCGCCACCCCATCCGCCAGCAACAGGCCGCCGAGGCCAAGGCCCGCTTGCAGGCCGGCGAGGGTCTGTAGGGGCAAAGCCAGCAGCACTGCCCAATGGATCAGGGCCGGCGCACCCAAAAGTTTTCCCCACAGGATTCGGTGGCTGGGTTCCGGGGTCATGCGAATGAAGTCGAGGGTTCCCTGTTTGCTTTCCTCAAGCCAGTTGGTGATCAGGGCTTGCGTGCCACCCAGCACTAACAGGCCCACCAGAATTGAAGACAGCCAAAAGAACAAGTCCAACCACCACAGGGGCCAATTCACCGCAAAGGTTGAGGACGACAGCAATTCACAAGCTCGCAGCTCTTCATCGGCCTGGCCGGTGCAATAAAACCGCAGGATGCCTTCGGTTTCGGTGGAAACGGTGGCGGTTTCAACGGCGATCCTTTGCCAGCTCATCCAAAAGGCTGCTTGGGCAATCAGGGAACTGAGGGTGGCTAAGGTCAAGTTGCGCGAGGTGCAGTTGCCTTTCAGTTCTCGCAGCAGTTGGGGATTCCAGTTTCCGAGCCGATCGAGCCAGCGATCGAGCTGACTTTTGAGCGATCGTTGGGTGGTTTGCAAGCGATTCAGCCAGCTTGAGGGGCGGGGGTTCATGAGGCTTGTTGGTGTCCCAGTTTCAAGAAAATTTGCTCCAGACTTTCTCGATCGCGCCGGAATTCCACAATCGGAATTTGGGCCCGCACCATTTCCCCGAGCAAGTCGGCACAGTCAGTTTCATCACCCTGAAAGTCCACAGTAATGCGGCCGGTGGTGGGATGACATTCCCAGGCGATCGCCCTTGGGTCGGTTCTCAGGATCGTTTGCAAATCATTGAGCCGATCGAGGGCTGTGATCACCAGGGTGTGGCGGGCAAATTGGGCGTAAAGGGCTTCCAGAGGTGCGCTGGCCACCAACCGCCCCAGTTCCATCACTCCGATCGCGGTGCAAAGTTCCGCCAAGTCGCTGAGTACATGGGACGAAATCAGCACGGTCATGCCAGCCCCTTGCAGAATCCGCATCAGGTTGCGAAATTCCAAACGGGCGATCGGATCAAGGCCGGAAACGGGTTCATCCAGCAGGAGCAAAATCGGCTCGTGAATGATGGTGCGAGCTAGGCTCAACCGTTGTTTCATGCCACGCGAGAGGGTGGCGATCGGGCTATCTCGCTTCGGCAATAGTTGCACCAAATCCAGCACTTCATAAAGCCGCTGCCGCAGGTGCGATCGCCGCAGGCCATAGAGCCGCCCAAAATAGTCCAAATAATCCCAAACCGTCAGATCTTCATAGACTGGGAAATCGTCCGGTAAAAAGCCAATTCGCTGTTTCAGTTTTGCCCGCCGACTGCGCCGATTGGGATCTTCACCGCTGAAGAATTCGCCAGTTAAATATTCACCATCAATCAAAATTTTTCCAAGGGTTGGTTCCTCCACGGCCGCCAACATCCGAATCAGGGTGGTTTTGCCTGCTCCGTTGGGGCCAATTAGCCCATAGACTTCCCCAGGGGAAATTTTCAAATCCACCTGATTGACGGCCAGCTTGCGATCGAACTGTTTACTTAAACCACGGGTTTCAATTGCCCAGTTCATGGCCAAGGTCTCGGTTGGGGTGTCTTGCCTGGGGTGTCTTGCCTGGGGTGTCCGCCTGATTGATGCGATGGCGAAGGGTCTATGGCGAAGGGCCTATGGTGAAGGGTCGAGCATTCGGCGGCAACGTTCAGCCTCTTCCAAACTTACCCAATTTCACTGCTGTCGATCGCAGATTGGCTATTCAGTCTCCCAAGGCAGGCAACCGGATCGCTTGGAGCGGTTTCCCGATCGACGGGAGCCAAAGGTACAGTTCACAAACGGCTGGAAATCTTCAGAGTTCGTTGTCTTTTTGGTTAAGAAATATCAAGCAAGATTGCAATCACTCCGGATTCGTAACCTATGATGAATGCAGGGCGCAGGATTGCGCCCTGAGGCTTTTCAAAACTCAATACTAAAACTCAATACCTTGCTGGGCAGGAATTCCCTGGGCGATCGGGTGTTTGATGCGGTTCATTTCAGTCACCAAATCCGCCATTTCAATTAACCCCTGAGGAGCATAGCGCCCCGTGCTCGCCACGTGGCAATGGGGCGGCCGATTTTGAATTCCCGCTTGCACCGGCTCTAGGGCCAGTTGCTGATGCTTAAGGGCAATGTGCAACTCATCGAGCACCACGAGGGAAATTTGCGGATCTTGGATATAGATCAGGGCCTGTTCCCAGGCAGCCGCGGCCATGGCCCGATCGCGATCGGGATCCTGGGTTTCCCAGGTAAATCCGCCGCCCATGGTGTGCATTTGCACCGGAAATCCCAAGTTTTGCAACCGGGTGAGCAACAGGCGATCACCATCGGGAAACGCCTCGTTATTTTTCACAAATTGCACCACCGCCACGGGTAAATCATGGGCTAAATGGCGATAGACCAAGTTCATGGCGCTGCTGGTTTTGCCTTTGCCCAACCCGGTGAATAGCAAATATAATCCCCGTTCATTTCCAGCTCGATTGTCGCGGGCTGCATCCTTGGCGGCCTTAATTTTTTGCAGGCGATCGGGCTTTTCCGCTGGCGTTGTCTCAGGTTCTAAACTGGGGTGATGATCACTCATGGTTAATTGAGATCTTTTGGTACTTCATTCACTTTCAAATTTTAATCCTGAAACTATCTTTAATCGGACTTCAGGGGATCAAATTAGTGGTATGCTAAGGCGGCAAACTCAGTTCGAGTCATCTGATCAAGGTTTAGGTCAATCTAGGTCAGTCTTGGATTTTTATGAATAATAGAGCCATGAAAAATCGCAAATTCAATCATCAAAAAAACAACAAACAAAAGAATCGATCTAATTATAAAATTAGTGATCGTGCTTTGATAGTCATTGGTTCACTTATGAGTTTTTGTTGTTTGAGTTTTTCTCTGCCTGGCCTAGCAAAAACCAATGAAAAGCCAGTTAATCCGTTGGTAACCGATCAAAGATTTCTACAAAAATCATTTATACCAAAATCGCAACCACAGCCTGTGATTAAGCGGCGAGTGGTTCCTGAATTCGGTCAACATTTTCAAGATCTCAAGGTTGAAGGCTCCATTATTATTTACGATCCCCAGAAAAATCAAATTTATGAACACAACCCAAAGCGCAATCAAACGCCGTTTTCTCCCGCTTCCACTTTTAAGATTTTGAATTCGCTAATTTCTCTCGATGCCCAAGTGATTCCCGATCAGGATGTGCGGTTCACTTGGGATGGCATTCAGCGACCCTTTCCCGGTTGGAACCAAGATTTGAACATGCGCGAGGCCTTCAAGGTTTCAGCCGTCTGGTTCTACCAAATTTTGGCTCGGCGTATCGGCTATGAACGCATGAAAGCCGGGGTGATTGGGGCAAATTATGGCGATCGCAACATTGGCGATCCTGCCAATATTGATCAATTTTGGCTGTCGGGCCCGCTCAAAATCACGCCCGAAGAACAAATTCAGTTTCTTCAGCGTCTTTATTTGAACCAGTTGCCTTTTTCTGAACGCTCGATCGCGGTCGTGAAAGACATCATGATCATGGATCAAACGGCGCAATATACCGTCAGAGCAAAAACGGGCTGGGCCATGAGCGCAACACCTCCAATTGGCTGGTATGTGGGCTATTTGGAGCAAAATCAGCAGGTTTATTTTTTTGCCACAAACTTGGAACTTCCGGAGCCGGCCCAAGCAACTGCTCGCAAGGAAATTACCTACCGCTGCCTCAGAACTTTGGGACTGCTATAGTCCTGTCGTCCAAGCACAAATAAATGACCGAATTCTGAGATTGACAAAATGTGATTGATGGATTTTTTGCTGGTTTTCCACTCAGGAGCTTTGATTCTCTCTATCAACCTTACTGAGCTAAGTTTTCTGAAAATTCAGTAGAATCATATTACTTGTCCATTGATGATCGGTTACCAATTAACTGGTGATCGATCAATTGACGAGCTATCAAAAAATCAATTTGGGTTGATGCCGTGAGCAATTCCGTGAACCATTCCCAAGGGCGGAACTGGCGCGATCGCCTCATGCAAATTTGTTTTGATCGATCGGGGCGATCGCCCTGGCCCTTGTTGTGGAGTCTCGCGATCGCGGCGCTCTATGGTGGCCTGTCTCTGCATCAAGGATTCAGCGGTGAATTTGTGGTGCAAGACGATGCTCGCCAGCATGTGTTTTGGATGCAGCGATTTTTAAACCCTAGTCTTTTTCACAATGATCTGATTGCCGATTATTTTGAATCGATCGCCCCGATCGGCTACACCAAACTCTATCAACTGGCTGCTTTCTTACAAATCAATCCCCTAATTTTTAATAAACTCCTGTCGCCCATCCTTGGACTGATCATCACCTTCTTTACCTATCGGGTCACTTTTGCTATTTTCCCAGTTCCGGTAGCTGGTTTTCTAGCAACTGTCTTGCTCAACCAAAGTCTTTGGCTAAAAGATGACTTGGTTTCTGGTACGTCGCGCGCCTTTGCTTTTCCGCTCTTTTTAGCAATTTTGGATGGATTAGCTCACAAGTCGCCTCAACTGTTGTGGAGTTCCATTGCCCTTCAGGGGTTAATTTGTCCAACCTATGCCTTGGTTTCTGGCGGTTTAATTTCGATAAAACTTGCTTGGGTGGGCTATCAAAAGTTGGAACGAGCTTGGTTGTCGGCCGCTTGGACAATTCATGATCCCTCAGATTTGAAAGCATTAGAAAGCTTGGCATTACAGAAATCAGATTTGGTTTTGGCAATTCAAAGCCGCCTCATGGATGCGGAACGCCAACAACTATTTCTATATATTGGTGCCTTGGGAAGCTTATTTTTTGCATTGTTACCCGTACTCTTTTTGGGGCAAGATTTTGGACCAGTGGTTTCTGACAAAATTGCCCGCACAATGCCGGAATTTTTGGATGGGGGACGCACGAATATTTTTGACCGTGATTGGATCGATTACTGGCTTTTTGGTCGTGGCACTAATCTCATTCCCCGATCGCTTCTTACGCCAGTCACTTTAATTTTTGGCTTTGCTTTACCTCTTTTTCAACTCTCTTTTTCGCAGCTGAAAGGTATTCAATCGCGATTTTCCCTCAGTCATCGAATTACGCCGGAGGTTAACAATTTATGGCAACTGGGCTTGGCTTCGATCGGGTGGTTCTTGTTGGCCCATGGATTGTTATTTCGGCTCCACTTGCCCAGTCGCTACACGGGGCACAGCTTCCGAATCATAATCGCGATCGCGGCGGCCATTAGCCTTGTGATTGTTTGGGAAGCTTTCCAGCGCTGGGCCGGGCGATCGATTCCAAATTTTGATTCCTCTGCGGTTTATTCCTTGCCCCCCCTTTTCAATGCCCCAATTTCGCAAGCCATTCGACCAAAACCCAAATTTCTGCGCTGGAAAATCTATGTTTCCAGAAGTTTCAGTATTATTTTAATCGTGCTTGTGTTGGGGTATCCGTTGTTAGTTCCCACTTTTCCAGCAAATAGCTACCAAACGGGTCGTGCTGTCAAACTCTATCGATTTCTTCAAGGGCAACCAACGGATATCAAAATTGCCTCCCTAAGCAGTATTGGAGATGATATTCCTACCTTCGCAGGACGCTCAATTCTCACGGGTAAAGAATATGCCGTACCCTACCACTTAGGATATTACCGCTTGTTTCGAGAACGAATTTTACGAACCATTGAAGCCCAATACAGCACCCATGCCCAATCTGTGAAATTCTTTCTGGCGCGATATCACATTTCATTTTGGCTGATCGATCGAGCCGCTTTTTCAGAAAATTACCTCAAAGATTCTTGGCTAGAGCAATATCCAGAAGCCAGTGAACCAGCGCTGCAAACCCTGAGGCAAGGACAAACACCCCTCGTGCAATCCCTCATGAATAGTTGCGCCGTGTTGCAAGATCAAACCTGGGTATTGCTAGATGCGCAATGTTTACGGGATAGCTAATTTTGAGAATTGGGATGGAAACTCTGAAAATACTGGCTTTAAAGCTGCTGAAATTGCCGCATAAATTTCCGATCGAGATAGTCTTTCCAAACCCAAGCCCAAGCCCCCGTAAAAGCCCAACGGCCACGGGTAGCGATCGCCTGGCCATTGGCTAAGTTAATAAGGCTGAGAAATTGCTTTTGGGCTGTGAAAGGTTTCAGCGGCTGGCCCAAAATGGCAGCTCGCAAGTTGTCAGCCAGGGGGCGACCTTGACGCACCGCAAACACGCCGGCCTTGGGGCGCGGCTGTTCCACCATCGTCGCCACATCTCCCGCCGCAAAGACCTGGGGATGGGAGCAGGATTGCAGATAGCGGTTAACCGCAATGAATCCCTGGGGGTCAGTGGCGAGACCGGTGGCCGCCAACCAAGGGGCCGCTGCGGCTTGGGTAGCCCACAGCACCCGATCGCCCCAAAACAATTGCCCCGAGGCGGCCCGCAACTGGGTATCTGTGCCTATGAGGGTGGCGTGGGTGATGGTTTGACTCAAAACCAGCTCAATTCCCTGGGCTTGCAGCACTTGGGCCACCCGATCGCCCACCGCCGGGGCCAAATGGGGCAAGAGTTTTGCTTCTCGCTGAATCAAAGTAATGGACAAGCGATCGCCCACCAGGGGTTGCAAGCGCCGCTGGGCCGCCAAGGCCAGCTCAACACCACCCGCGCCGCCCCCCACCACCACCAACCGCAGCGGCCTGGATCCCCATTGGGGCAAGGCTGACAATAGCGCATCCCAGTTGGCCAACAGGGCTTGGATCGGCTTCGCGGCAATAATCGATCGCCCCAGAAGGGGTTGAACACCCGGGGGAACCAGGGGCGTGCTGCCCAAATTAACCGAGAGCCAGCGAAACCCAACCGTTTCCCCGCTGGCTAGTTGCACTTGTCGATCGCCCAGATTCAACCCCACAGCGCGATCGACCCGCAACGCCACCCCCGCTCGATCGCACAGGGCCTGCAAATCAATAAAACAATCTTCCCGCCCATAAACCCCCGCCACATGGCCGGGAACCATGCCCGAGTAGGGCGCTCGGGGTGCTTCGCTGATCAGGGTCACCGAGTCGATCGCACCGCTGGGCAGGGGTTTTTGGATCAATCGTCGCAGGGCGATCGCGTGGCTGTGGCCGCCCCCCAACAAAACCAAGGATTGGGCTGACTGTGGCAACGTGGCAACTTTCAAAATCCCCAAGTTCGCTAAATTCCCTAAATTTTCCAGATTTCCTAGATTCCATAATAAAAAATAAAAAATAAGAGATAAAAAATAAAAAATAAAAAATGAAAAAACCACCCAAAAAGCTGCCACATTGGGCAAATTGGGCGGAGTGAATTAAACAGCTCAGTGCTTAATTTTTGTATGGAATTAGCTGGAATTAGCGCTTAATTCAGGATTAGCACTTATTCAAATCAATGCCAGCTTCCTTAGCGAATGCTTGCAGACCCTTGGTGTTCAGGGTTTTCAGAGCTTTGGTCGAAAGACGCAACCGCACCCAACGGTTACCTTGGGGCCACCAAATTCGCTTCCATTGCAGGTTAACTTCTTGGAGCTTTTTGGTGCGGCGGTGCGAGTGGGAAATGGCGTAGGCGTTGTTCGCCTTTTTGCCGGTCAGTTGGCAAACACGGGACATGACGTTCTCCAAGCAGGACGAAAAGGTAAAACTTAGCGGTTGTGTTGCTTAGCGGTTGTGTTGATCCCGGCCCATCAAGCGATCGAGGCAAGATTCACCACAACTCCAACCCAAAAACGCCTCTCCAGGCAGTGGCCCGTTGGCAGCATCGGCCATTGCGGTCGGCTTAGGCGGGCGATCCTTCAGCGGGCGATCGATGACCGACTGAGAGCGCGATTGATCAGTATAACCCAGATGGCAGCCTAACCCGCCAGAAGCCCATTCCGCCCCTAAGACCAATGCCGATCAACCCGATCGATCGCCTGTGATTCCTGTGATTAGAGGATGTTTGGCAAGCATCTTATTGGCACGGGCCAAGCACCAATAGTCGTGGGGGCAAGGGGCTTAAGCCCCTTGTCTACGCGAGATCAAGCCCCTTGTCTACGCCGGTTCCAGCCCCTTGTCTATGTCGATCGCTGGGGCGTGCAGAGTAACAATTTTGGCTTTGCAGATATTAGGAGTCGATGGCCAACAGTCTGTAGCTCAGATCAAGCACCCCTAGGGTAGGGAATGTTCCGATCGCCCCCCATGCAAACCGCCCCCATGCAAACTACAGGTATCTGATTCGCGAGCCTCGCCCCCAGTTGTTTCCTCGCTGGGCGGTGTGGGGATCAACTTTTGGCGAGACAGCCGTAGCCGAATTTGATCCAAATAATCTTGCACACAGACAGGCCCCCGTGGCGGCGGTGCGTCATCGGGCCAAGAGGCCAAATCCTGGCAGGGACAGGGCCCGGCTTCCAAGTAGCTGTCATTGATGGGATAGAGCAAACTACACCGCGCGCAGGGCAGCAAACTCCAATGTCCCGACAACAAATCCTTCATGGAGCAGACCGTGCCCGCCAGGTGATACATCTGGGGTTTTTCGAGAATTTGCTGCCAAAGTTGCTCAAATTCTGCGGAGTAAGCTTCACCGTCAATGGTGCGGCGAGTCCCGAGCAAGCGATCGTCGTGACTGCACACCACTTGCTTACCCAACTGCAACCAAAGGGCAAGATATTGTTTGACGCGTTCTTCAGGAGCCATTTTGGTGTGGAGTCCGGGGGCGAGGGCCAAAGGTTAAAGCACTGATGGCCA
The DNA here is from genome assembly GCF_043235035.1 of Limnothrix redekei LRLZ20PSL1. NCBI lineage: Bacteria > Bacillati > Cyanobacteriota > Cyanophyceae > Pseudanabaenales > Pseudanabaenaceae > Limnothrix > Limnothrix redekei. Next base: position 318,932 of record NZ_JAZAQF010000086.1, read on the forward strand.
GGATTTGGGATTAGGGCTAGCTTGATTCAACAAAACTAGGTTTAGAAGCTTGACTAAGAATCAGTTCAAAACTGGTCTTAACTTAAAAAGTAAATTAACAAAAGAGCAAATTAAAAAAAGCCAATTAAAACTCCAGGTTGCGGGTTTCGTTCCCAAGTACCAACTTCTGGGTTAAAACAATAGTTGAGAGAGTGCCTGGAAAAATGTCTGGAAAATACTCGAAGAAATAACCGGAGAAATAGTGGGAAAACCTGAGTGAGCAGCTCGCATGGAAACAGGTTCACCGGCAAGCTTGGATGGAAAATTCGGCCGCCAACTATTCTGCCTTCGATCCTAAGCTAAGGGTAGAGGGGCTACCGACAAAGAATCTTGAGCTTAGATTAAAGTTTTGAACGGTTCTTGGACAATATTTAAGGAAATTAAACAGTTTTTATCCAGTTGTTAAAGATTGACCGATCGCCCGTAAATTCACTGCAAAGCCCGCTGTGACCAGATAACAGGCATCGGATCGGCTGCCCAGTTCCCGCACTAGTTTGCCGAGGCGATCGCGAAACAGGCGACCGGCGGGGAAGGCCGGAACCACACCCCAGCCCGTTTCCTCAGCCACAAAAATACACATGGCTGGCAAGGCGGCACAGGTGGCCAACAGCGCTTCACAGGTTTGTTGCCATTCGGGATCGGGGCGATCGAGCCAGTTGGCCACCCAAGTTCCCAGTGAGTCCACCAACAAACAACTATCGGCGGGCGCTTGGCCCAAGGCCGCAGCCAACTCCAGCGGCACTTCCCAATTTTGCCAAGTTTCTGGGCGGCGTTGGCGGTGCTGGGCCACACGATCGGCCCACTCTTGATCCTGGGGATCCAAGTACGAGGTGGCCACATAGATGACCGATCGCCCCGAGGCCGCGGCCAATCGTTCCGCCCACTCACTCTTGCCCGATCGCGCCGGCCCCGTCACCAGCACCACCCGCGACCATCCCGATTCTGAAGTCTGAGACTGAGCCATGATGATGGGTTGCTCAATGGGGGTTACTCAGAAGGTTACTCAAGGGGGTTTGCCCGGTTAATTGCTCAGTTAATTGCTCAGTAAAGCATTTGGTGAAGGAGCTACTCGCTGACCCGCGACATCAGAAACCAAGGGGCCAGCCCGATCGCGCTCCCAATGCCCACAGCACTGGCCGCCAACATTTGCCAAAACGATTGCCAGCGCGATCGACCCGCCACCCGCAATTCCACCTTGGCCAAAAATTCCGCCGCCAACAACAGCATCACATCCGTTGTAATATCCAACCGCGACAGCACAATCACCACGCCCATTGCTGCCAAAATTGCGCCCCCGAAAGATTTGGTGGCCGTTTGAAACCAAGAAAAGCGCCCAAGCTCTGGCCAAGGCAACTTAAGGGTAAACAGGGCCGCCAAAGCCACGGCCACCAACAGGGCCACCCCCGCCACCTCTGCCAGCGAGGGAGGCTGGGGCACAGCGAGCAACGCCACCCAACTCAAGGCTAAGTAAACCAACGCCAGGATGAATAGCGATAGTCCGGTGTGGTTGTTGTACAGGCGCACGGAACCTTGTCTCCTTTCCAACTACAAGGTTTGATTGATAAAAAGGCGATTGCGATGGGAGATCAATGTGCAACTGAGAAGTGCAACTGAGAAGTGCAACTGAGAAACCAGTGAAGTTTCAGTAGCCGGTGAAGTTAAAAGCTGGTGGAAATGGCTTGCACCGGGCAGGTGGGAACACATTGCTCGCAAACCACACAGCGCGATCGAGCAAATTCTAAGCGAAAAGTTTCTGGGTGAAGCGACAGCGCCCCCGTGGGACAAACGCCCGTGCAGAGACCGCAATGGACACAGCTTGCTTCATCGATCGAGATTTCTCGATTAGCAGAAGAAACATCAATGTCGAGGGATTCCATCCACTCCATGGCCGCGTCCATTTGGTCAATGTCGCCAATGAGTTCAACGACTAATTTTCCAACGCGATCGGGGGCCACCTGCGCTCGAATGATGTTGGCAGCCACATTAAATTCTTTCGCCAATCGATAGGTGATTGGCATTTGCACCGCATGTTTCGGAAAGGTGAGTGTGACGCGCTTTTTCAAAACAAATCACCGCCAACGAACAATCGGGAAAACCAGAGCAATCGGGTCAATTCAGGGCAACTTGGATTAATTCGGATCAATTGGGATCAATTGGGAAAAACCACGGTAATCAGGCCGGTGGACGGGGCGATCGAGCCTTCAGCGACCAACGCTCCCCTAATAACGACTCATCCAACACGGCTCATCCAGCAGTGATTCAACAAGCCCATGAAGACATGTAACGAAGTTGTTACAATCAAAATAGCCCTTGCAGAATACTGTTAACCCTAGAACACTGACCAAAGCGCCAATCATCGGAGCAAAGCGGTCGTGATTGGGGCTGTGAGGGCGATCCCGTTGGTTTCGGAGTCGTGGGGTTTGGGCGATTGGCCCAACCTGCGCCGAAAATTCTGGATCACCAGCAACGGGTAACCAGAAACGAGTAACCAAAAACAATTCGGGCCCGATCGCCCTTGGCTCTTGAGGACTGTATCGCTAGCCTAGCACCAGAACTGATCCGCCATTCCGCTTTGCCCTCTTGTCTTGCCATTCTGCCATGAGCCAGCTTTCTCCTGAACCGACTTCCCAGCCCTCAACCGTGATCCCCGGAGCTGCCGCGGCCGGTAATCGTCTGCCAAATTTGGTGGTGGCCATTGTGGCGGCGTTGTTAGGGGTGGTGCTGTTTTTGGGGCTACGCACGGAACCCAACAGCAATATTCTGGAACGGCTGGCGCGTGATTCTGTGCCATTGGATCAGGCGATCGTCAATGGCAAGCCGACGGTCTTGGAGTTCTATGCAGATTGGTGTACCAGTTGCCAGGCCATGGCGAGTGATTTGCGGGAGTTGAAGCAGGACTATGGCGATCGGGTCAATTTCTCGATGCTGAATGTGGATAACACCAAATGGCTACCCGAGATTCTGAGCTATCGAGTGGATGGAATTCCGCACTTTGTCTTTTTGAATGCCCAGGGTCAGGAGTTGGCCCAGGCGATCGGGGAGCAGCCTAAATCAATCATGGCGGCGAATTTGGCGGCCTTGGCTGATGGAACCGCCATCTTGCCCTATGCGAAGGTAAACGAAGGTCAAACGTCTGAGTTTGATGCTCCGTTGTCTGGAGATTCGGCCCAAAAATCGGCGGCAACGGATCCTCGCAGTCATGGTGCGTCAGTTGCCAATTAGGACGAGGAAACCGGCCGTGAATGTCGGTCATGCTCAGCAGTCTCTAAAACCACAGAGGATGTCTGAACAGCCCAAGTTGATTCTCCCAAGTTGATCCTCTGTGCGCCCCAGTGATCAACGCAGACAAGGAGCTTAGGCCCCTTGCCCCCATGACGATTCGTGCTTGGCCCGTGCCAAAAGGTACGTTTCAAACACCCCCACAGGTCTAGAAGTCTCTCAATCCCTCAATCCCTCAATCCCTCTAGCAACTTCTAGCTGTATTTCTAGAAGTTGCTAGAAATACAGCTAGAAATACAGCCGCCCATTTTTACTTTTCCTTGGCCCCTGGCATGTCTTCCCGTCTTTTTACAACTCGAACTCAACTGGCGCGTGGCCAAGGTAAATCGGTTGTGCCGCGAGTTTATGAACAGTCGATCGCGATTCAGGCTAGTGCCACGGCGGTTGAGTGGTGCTTCACCGATCGCGAGCTGATGCATCGGTGGCTAAACCCAGCCCTGCGCTGCGATCCCGTGGGCGATCGCTGGGGAACCGATTTGGGCGATCGCACCCGATTTGTGTTGCAAATTCCCCTGCTGGAACCGGCGTTGCAATGCACGGTGGCGGAGCGATCGCCTGGCAAAATTGTTTGGGCTTTTTCTGGCTTTTTTGTGGGGTGCGACTCTTGGGAGTGTATTCCCGATGGATCCGGCACTCAGTTAATCAATCGGTTTGAGTTCGTAATCCCCAATCCCCTTGTTCGCTGGGGGTTCGATCGGGTGGCGGCCGGGTGGGTGCAAGGCGACATGCAAGCCCAGCTCCGTCGTCTGAAGCGCGTGGCCGAGGAAGTTTACCACCTGCGATCGGGGCAATAGCGATTCTCTACGTAAAATTACGTAACCAAAAAAGAACATTGTCCGGAAATTGCCGTCAACCTCTCTAAAAGACAGTAGAGTTCAGAAGGATAGCCTCTTTTCTTTTGGCTGTTTTAGGTTGGCTTTCCTTCGTTCTGGTTTTTTCGTGGATGAGCACCATGGACGAGTCATTTTGCCATGGGTTCATTCACCGACTTTTTGGGTTTCTGGATTGATTTCTGGATTGATTTTTGGACTGATTCCTGGATTCATTTCTAGATAAATTCCTGGATTGCTTTCCTGGATTGCTTTCCATGAAGTCGGTGAAAATACCAGTTCCTCTCCACAAATTTGCCACCGAACTGCTACGTTGTCGGAGGGTTTGGTATGTCTAAAGCATCTTCAATGCACCTTGCTCCCCAGGAGCTAACATCCATTGAGCAGGATGTTTTACGTGTTATTCAACAGTGCGATCGCAAGGGTTTTGCAGCCACGTTGGATTTGATTCAGGTGAACACGGGCTATGCGCTGGATGCGATCGAGCGGGCCGTTGAACACTTGATTCAAAGCCGTCTAATTCGTCCCCTGAATACGGAAGCTTGGGGTGATTGATTGTGGGCCGGCGGAATAGGAAATTTCACTGAAGCAATTTCACTGAAGACTGCTCCCAATCATCTAGCCTTTCCATCTAGTCCTTGAGGCCCAGGTGGGATTGAATCTGTCGCAGCAACTTGTGCATTTCGGGCAAGCGACGATAGATGGCAGAAGTTTTGAGCCATTGACTGTTGGGAATGGCTGGGTAGCCGGAGACAACCTCGCCGGCCGGTACGTCACTGTGCAAACCGGACTTGGAGGAGGCGATCGCCCGATCGCCCATTTTGACATTGTTGGCCACGCCCACCTGCCCGGCCAGAATCACCCCTTTGCCCAACTCCACACCACCCGCCAAGCCCGCCTGGGCCGCGATCGCACAGCCTTCGCCCAGTTGGCAGCCGTGGCCAATGTGAACCATGTTGTCGAGCTTTGTGCCGCGGCCAATGCGGGTTTCGCCCATGGCTGGCCGATCGATCGTGCTGTTGACTCCCACATCCACGCCGTCTTCGAGCACAACGCGCCCGGTTTGATCCAGCTTTTGCCAGCCTTGGGCCGTGGGCACAAAGCCAAATCCTTCATCGCCAATGACTGCGCCACTGTGGATGATGCAATGTTGCCCAATGATCGATCGCTCGTGGATGGTGCAGTTGGCATGGAGCCAGGAATCGGCCCCGATCGATGCGCCCCCATAGATCACCACATTGGCCATTAAGCAAACCCGATCTCCGATCGTCACCCCCTCATAAATCGCCACATGGGGCCCGATCGACACCTCCTGACCCAGTTGCACAGTCGGATCAATCCAGGCGCTGGGGTGAATTCCGGGTTTGGGTTTAAAGGGTTGATAGAACAGCCGCACAGCCACGGCAAATAGCATTTTGGGATCTTGCACCGCCACCCAGGCCAACCCCTGCTCTCGGGCCTGGCTAATTAGCTCAGGACGGTTGGGCAAAATCACGGCGGCTCGGGTGCTTTCCAAGCAGTCCGCAAATTTATCGCCTTCCAAATAGGTCAACTGACCGCCCTGGGCCTGGGCGATCGGGGCGATCGTTGTCAGCTCAGGATCATCCGCCAAGGAAAATTGATCGAAGGGGCGATCGCTCAGCTTCTCTAACTGTTTTAATAATTCGCTAAATTTCATGGCTCAAACTTAACGGCTTAAATCTATTCAAACTTAAGTTATTCAAACTCAAGAGTCATTCCACAAACCCTAAGCAGGAAAACGGAAACCCGGGTGGGGACGCACCGTCATGCGCCCCCCATGAGAATTTCAACGATGGTGTACCCCCACATTCCATATGAGGATTGCAAGGCAAGGGGCCTAAGCCCCTTATCCCTACGATCTTCAGGGGTTCCCGCAATCTTCAGCGGTTAATGGATCCTAGCCCGAGATCTAGGCCTCATCCAATGCCGCGATACCGGGCAGCACTTTGCCTTCCAACAACTCCAAGCTTGCACCGCCACCGGTCGAAATGTGGCTCATTTGGTCAGCCACGCCCACCTTTTCCACCGCTGCCACCGAGTCGCCACCACCAATAATCGTGGTCACGCCCTTCGGAGTCAGGGTCGCCAAGGTTTCCGCGATCGCCTTAGTGCCAGCCGCGAACTTGTCGAACTCGAACACGCCCATGGGCCCGTTCCAGATCACCGATTGGCAGGTTTCCAGCGCCGCTTGGAACGCCTGCACCGAGTCGGGGCCAATGTCCAGACCCATCCAGCCATCGGGGATTGCATCCACGCTGACGGTTTGGCTGTTGGCATCGGGCGCGAAGTTATCGGCCAACACCACATCGGTCGGCAACAACAGTTCCACGCCCTTGTCCTTGGCCTTCGCTTCCAGAGCGCGGGCCAAATCCAGCTTGTCGTCTTCCACCAACGACTTGCCCACGGCCAGGCCGCGTGCTTTGTAGAAGGTGAAGATCATGCCGCCGCCGATGAACAGCTTGTCCACCTTGTCCAGCAGGGTTTCGATCACGGTGATTTTGCTCGATACCTTCGAGCCACCCACAATTGCCGCCAGAGGACGCTTGGGGCTTTCGATCGCCGCTTGCAGGTATTGCAGTTCCTTTTCGATCAGGTAACCCGCAACGGAGGGGCTGAGGAACTTGGTCACACCTTCGGTGGAGGCATGGGCCCGGTGAGCCGTACCGAACGCATCGTTCACGTACAGATCAGCCAGCGAAGCCAGCTTCTTCGAGAACTCAGGGTCGTTTGCTTCCTCTTCCGCGTAGAACCGCACGTTTTCCAGCAGCACCACATCGCCATCGTTCATGGCTGCAACCGTTGCTGCTGCCTCGTCACCAATGCAGTCATCGGTTTTAACTACCGGCTTGCCCAGCAGTTCCGACAACCGCACAGCCACGGGCGTGAGACGCATCGAATCAACAACCTTACCCTTAGGACGGCCGAAGTGGCTGGCCAGGATGACCTTCGCGCCTTTGCCGGTCAGGTCTTGGATCGTGGGCAGGGCGGCCCGAACCCGGGTGTCGTCGGTGATTTTGCCAGCATCGTCGAGAGGTACGTTGAAATCAACGCGCACAAGGACGCGCTTGCCAGCTACATCAGCCGCCGACAAATTTGCTACAGTTTTCTTTGACACGATAAAAACCTCCTTTCAATGCGTCTCGCGGAAATTCGCGCGGGAGTTTTCGCGGAAGTTCACGCGGTGAATATTTTCCCCTAAAGATGTTCGAGACGATTCTTTTTCCGATCGATCGATCGCCCGAATCTCGTGAGGCGGCCGAAACCGTTGCCCAACTGGCGCAACTGCACAACAGTCGATTAGTCATTCTGTCGGTCGTTCCAGGCCCCGATGAAGGGGCCATTGAAGCGGCTGAAACGCTCCTCAGCCGGGCCAAAGCCATGTTTGCTGAGCGGGGCCTCGAAGCCGAAGTGATTGAGCGCGAAGGAATGCCCGCGTTCACCATCTGTGATGTGGCCGATGAAGTTGAAGCCAGCCTGATCGTCATGGGCAGCCGAGGGATGGGTCTAACCACCGAAGGAGCCGCCGAAAGCACTGCCCATCGCGTCATTGATCTATCTCCCTGTCCGGTGTTGATCGTTCCTTAGCACCAGGAGTTCGTGAAACAGCAAAGCCAGCACCAGCCAAAATCAAAACTAAGATAAGCTTGCCTGAAGCCTTGGACTGGAGTAATCCTGCCAGGGAAAGTCAGTTTCTAAAAGAGTCCCCGTGCATTTACGCCGGGGCGCGGCCGGCTTCATACATCGCTAAATTAGGGCGCTTTCCTTGCAAAAAAGGAGAGCGCTTTTGCTTGTTATCAGAGTTATGGTGGGATCAATTCCTGCAAAAGCTCCTTGCAAAAGCTTCTTGCAGAAGCTGGCTAGACCCATGCGATATTTCCCGGGACACCAGCGCCCCCCTTCTGACTCTGGGTCTTATTTTGGGTATTTATGAATTTTGGGTCTCTACAACGGGTTAGTTTTCCCGGGTATCTGAAAAGGCTGGCTCGGCGAATTGCAACACATAAACTTCCCCTCAATTACGTCATTACGGTTCCCTTTGTACTGCAAGTGGGAATCGTGGTGGGCTTGGTGGGATATTTGTCCTATCGCAGTGGCAGCGATGCTGTTGAATCTTTGGTCGATCGGCTGCTAGATAATAAAGCAAACCAAGTTCAGCAGGATTTAGATCATTACCTATCGATTCCTAAAATCACAACTCAAAACAATGCTTTTTTGATCCGCAGAGGTCACTTGAATAGCTTAGATCTAGACGAGCTTGAGTCATTTTTTATTGAACAGCTTAAGCTATTTCCTAAACTGAGTACTTTAGCCCTGTCTAATGAAGCGGGCGATTTTCTAGCCGTTGAGCGTCCGGATCCAAATGCGCTGATTATTCGTCGGTTGCAAGCTGCCTCGCCCGATCGATCGCTCCTCCGCTATTGGGCAAATCGTCAGGGTCAGCAGCGCGTTTTGCTCGAAGTTCGTCGTGACTATTATCCCCATCGCGATCCCCCCCACGATCCTTGGTACTTGAAGGCCAAACGCAACCCTGCTGGTCTTTGGACGATGGGAATTAGTCTATCTAAGGGCAAGCAAAATCCCATCTTGCACTTGATTCGGACTGTGCCTTTTTATGACCAGTCGGGTCGGTTTCAAGGAGTTTTAGGAGCGAGTTTTTACTTACAGCAATTTGGAGACTTCCTCCAGTCCATTAACACCAATGGTCAAGGGCAAATTTTTGTGATGGAACCCAACGGGCTGTTGGTAGCCAGCTCTGCCAATGAATTGCCCTTTGATGCCAGTCCTCGAAAAATATTAGCCCAAAATACTCAACACCATAATCGGCGCTTGGATGCCACTCAAAGCAAGGATAGTTTAATTTCAAAAACGGCACAAATTATTAGAAATAACAAAATTAACCTAGAGCAAATCCAAACAAAGCTTAAGCTAACAATTCAAATTCAAGAGCAAAACTATTTTGTACAAATTATTCCTATCCGAGGCGAGCTGAACTGGTTCACGGTGATTGTGCTGCCCCAGTCGGCATTTATGGATCAAATTCATAGCAATATTTATCGCACAATCTTGCTTTGCCTGTTGGCTTTGTTGGGAGCAGTAGCCACAGGAATTTGGACTGGCTATCGAATTAGTCGATCGCTCCAATGGTTGCGAGTGGCAACCAAAGCTCTCAATCATGATCACCATACTCAAGACTTACAGCCAGTTGAAAATGTTCAGATTTTGGAATTCGATCTGATCAATCTTTCCATTCAAAAAGTTCTGAAAGCGCTGAAAAAATCTCGACAAGCCCAGGCCGATTACGAAAAAACCTTGCAGTTGAAGGTTGAAGAAAAGACCACTGCCCTTAAAAAAAGCCAAGCACGTCTCTTGGAAGCTCAAAGAATTGCCCATGTGGGCCATTGGGAGCTGAATGTGGCTAAGCGGGCGATCGTCTGGTCACCGGAAATTTATCGAATTTTTGAATTTGACAAACCGGCCAGGGGCTTGAAAGCCCAGCAATTAATCAACCTCATCCATTCGACCTATCGAGAACGATTTCAGCAAGGTGTCATTGATTTAGTGATTGCTCATCGGGCTTTTGATGCTGATTTACGAATTATTACGGCCAAAGGCAATTCCCGTTACATTCAAATTAAAGGAAAACCGATCCTGAATGCACAGCAAGAAATTATTCAAGTTACCGGAATCATTGCAGATATCACGGAGCGCAAGCAGCTAGAGCGGGCCCTAAAAACATCGGAGGCCCAAGCCAAGGATATTTTGAACAGTGCGATCGCGGGAATTGTGAGTCTGCGTTTTTTTAAGAATCACACCTGGAAAATTGATCGCGTTTCTGCCGGTTGTGAACCCTTATTTGGCTATACCTGCGAAGAGCTATCAGTTAATCAAAATCTCTGGATGCAAGACATTGAGCCGGAAGATTTGCAAAACATTCAAGATCAAATTATTGAAGATATTCTTCATGAAAGAACAGGAACCTATGAGTATCGAATTTGTGATCACCAAAGGAGCGTTCGGTGGATTTCTCAAACGAATAATGCCGTTTGGGATTTGTTGGGAGATTGTTGGCACGTGACGATTACTGCTATCGATGTCACTGATCGCAAGCTAACAGAGGTTGCCCTGAAGCAAAGTGAATCAAAATTTCTTGATATTTCCGATTCTTCACCGGCTAATATCTATATTTTGGTGCGTCGCTTGGATGGTTCCTTTTATTTTGAGCACATCAGTCGGGCGGCTGAAACCATTCATGAAATTCCCGTGGCGATGATTCTTCAGGATGCGAATATTCTGCTCGATCGCATCCACCCTGATGACCAAGCAGCTTATAACCAAACCGTTGAACGCAGCATTGAAAACTTACGACCCTTTGAGCATGAATGGCGCGTCATTAATCCATCGGGGAAAGTGAAATGGTTACAGGGAAGTGCCAGCCCAAAACGGCGAGAAAATGGCGAAATTGCTTGGTATGGCGTTGCAATTGATATTACCGATCGCAAGATTGCTCAAGATGCTTTAAATGAAAGTGAAAGTCGGCTGGTGCGGCTTTCCAGTGTGTCTCCCGTGGTGATCTATTCTGTGGTGGAAGAACCGGGAAAACCGGTGGAGTATGAATATCTCAGTGCTGCTTTTGAGGAAATCCATGAAGTTCCTCTCAGTGCGGCGATCCAAGATCCTATGATTACTTTTAATCAAATTCACCCAGATGACCAAGAAGGCTATATTCAGGCTGTGGAATGGTCAAGCCGAAATCTACAAAACTTCCGCCATGAATGGAGAATTATTACACCTTCCGGCAAGGTTAAGTGGTTGCAAGCCAATTCACGTCCAGAGCTGCGTGGGAATCGAGAAATCGTTTGGCATGGGGTTGTTCAAGATATTACAGATCAAAAGGCGATCGCCAATGCCTTGGCTAAAACAACGGAAGAACTCGATCAGTTCTTTTCTGTGGCACTGGATTTACTTTGTATTGCGGATATTAGCGGGCGCTTCCAACGCTTGAATTTACAGTGGTCTAAAATTCTGGGCTATCCCTTAGAAGAATTAGAGGGATCGCGGTTTATGGACTATGTTCATCCAGATGATGTTGAAGAAACCATGCTGGCTTTGAATGAGCTGGTTAATCAAAAGGAACTTCATGGATTTGTGAACCGTTATCGTTGCCAAGACGGTTCCTATCGTTGGATTGAATGGCGCTCCGTGCCGGTTAACTCGGTGATTTATGCGGCAGCTCGCGACATTACCGATCGCAAGCTGGCCGAACTGCAACTTCAGGAAGCAAAGGATAAGGCTGAGGCGGCTAATCGGGCAAAAAGTCTATTTCTGGCAAATATGAGCCATGAACTCAGAACACCTTTAAATATTATTTTGGGATTTTCGCAACTCATTAACCGCGATATTCATTTATCAGAAAGCCATCGCGAATATATGAATTTAATTCAGAATAGTGGCACTCATTTATTAATGCTCATTAATGATATTTTGGATCTTTCTAAAATTGAAGCGGGTCAATTTACCCTTGACGAAGAAGAAGTAGATCTTTATGAAATTCTCTATTCCTTGCAAATTGCTTTTCAACAACAGGCTCTTAAGCGAGAAAATCAACTCATTTTGGAAATTGGCGACAGAGTTCCTCGATATATTATTTTAGATTCCAAAAAACTGAAGCAAATCCTGTTCAACTTGGTTGGTAATGCGATTAAGTTCACCACCCAAGGATCGATCGCGATTCGAGTTGATTTAATTTCAACCCTAATTGTTAATACCTTTCAGGTCTATCCCTATCCATCTTTGGCAGAGGGGCGATCGCAGGTTAATTCTGGCGCTTGCAACCCAATGTTGACCGAAAATCCAGATTTCAGGGCTGCAACGTTTCAGCAATGTCAAAACGAGACCTATAAAGGGCAGTTTTGTAATCATGACTATCTTCAGTTTCAGGTGATCGATACGGGCGTAGGGATTGAATCTGAGGATTTAAAAGCGATTTTTGATGCTTTTTCCCAATCGGCAGCTGGCAAAAAAAGCTCGGAAGGCACTGGTTTAGGCTTAACAATTAGCCAACAGTTGGTGCAGTTGATGGGTGGAGTGTTGACGGTGGAAAGCGCCGTTGGTTTGGGGAGCACGTTTATGTTTACCTTGCCGCTCCGTACCGGCCGATCGCCTGGGAAAAAGTCTGAACATCAGCCTTGGGTGCCGCCTCAAAACCAAACAACAATTTCTGAATCAGCTCGATCGCCCGCATCCTTCTGGGGCGATCGCCTGGATTCTAGAATGTTGTCTCCGTCAAGGCTGAATCACCGGGAATCGGAAACTGTGACTGATTCTCTGGCGAGCCGCCCAGCAGAATTACCAGCGATCGGTTTGGCAGCCATTCGATCGCGCTATCGCATTTTGGTTGTGGACGATCGCCCAGATAATCGCCTGTTGTTAGTGCAATTGCTGACTCAATTGGGGTTTGCGGTGCAGGAAGCCATGGACGGGACTGATGCGGTGCAGCGGTGGCAAGATTGGCATCCGCATTTAATTTTGATGGATTTAAGAATGCCCGGTTGCGATGGTTATCAGGCAACTCAACGAATTCGGGCGTTGGAGTCTTCGCGATCGACAGTAATTTTGGCCCTCACGGCCCAGGCGTTGGTGGAAGATCGGAATCAGGCGATCGCGGTCGGCTGTGATGACTACTTAAGCAAGCCGATTTCCGATCAAATCCTGATCCAAAAACTGGACTATTACTGTCAGCAAGCCGATCGCTCCTCGGATCCACCACATCACGCTCCTAGGGATCAATCTGATTTTTCATTGACAAAACCGGCTCATTCACCGGAATTGGTTGCGTCCTTAAATGGTGCTTTGGATAGTCGAGATCCATTCAATCCAATAGATCCATTAAATCAACGGCTGAATCAACGGCCGGATCACTTTTCCGACTATTTCATGGATTCCTTACCCGATCAATTGGGCGATCGCGTCAATGCGCTCCCGGGTTTTCAACATCACCAACGGGCCCAAGAATGCCTAGCCAAAATGCCCCGCGATTGGCTCATGCAGTTACAACATGCCGCAGCCCTTTGCGCTGAAGATTCCATGCGCGAATTACTCCAGACCATTCCCGAGGAACAGGCCCCGTTGTCTAATTATTTGGGCCAACTAATTTACGATTTTGCCTTTGACAAAATTCACCAATTGGTTAGCCGCTGCCTGAACGCACCTTTTGAGTAATGTTGAGTAATGTTGAGTAATGCGTCTTTTGAATGGCCAGAATTCAGAACAGCAAGCGGGCAAAGGAGCAAAAGAGCCGCAGAATACCCCCTTAAGCTTGGCTAAACTCCGCCTTGCTGCGTAAATCTTGCAAAATTCCGTACATTTCCGCTGCAAAACCCTTGGGGTTCCAAAGTGGGGCAGGATTGGCCGGATTTTTAGCCTGTTGCAACTTGTGGCGCACTGCATTGCACAACTCCCGATCGCGCCCTAAACGCACCCCCCACTCAATATATTCATCCCAAGTCCAGGCCATGCCTTCCTGGTCGAGGCCCGCCGCCCGCATCAGGGAATAGCCCAAGCGAGAGAAGGACTGCTCGCCCACCCTGGTCACGATCGGTTGGTTGAAGTAAAGGGCTTCCAGGTTGTGGGTTGCGCCGCTATAGGGATAGGAATCCAACAACACATCAGTGATTTGATACACGGCCCGGTGTTCTTCCTCGCTGGCGGTGCGGGGCAACATCCGCACCCGATTGGGGTTCACGCCCTGGCGGCGGCATTCCTCGTGATAGAGACTCAGCATCAGTTCCAAATCCCCAATTCGCGATTTGAAGAACAAAATGCTATCGGGCACATAGCGCAGCACATGGACTTGGGCTTGCAGCATTTCCATGCTGACTTTTTGTCCCGTGGGCACGCTGAGGAAGATGGTTTGGTTAGGATCAATCCGGAACGCTTGGCGCTGTTTGGCCCGATCGGTCGGCACGCTGGGCAGATAGGACAGGGCCGCAAAGGAACCCGACATCCGCACTAGCTTTTCGATGTAGTAGTGCTCAACGCCGGCCGGATGGGTGTTCCAGTCCACTAGGTTGTAGTTATCGGGGCAAATGTGGGGCGCGTCATAGCCCAGCCAGGTGAGGCAAACGGGCGCGGGCCGGTGGTAGAGCACTTCCGCGTGGGGCAGAATCGTGATCGAATCGAGGTCAAACAGAATATCGAGATTGTCTTCTCGGGCCCGGCGAATGATGGTGGGGGCGTTGGCATCGGGGAATCCTTCCTCACCGGGCATGTAGAACTTTTCGGCCAAGCCTTCAAACACCTTGGTTCGATCGTCCTTGGGCATGTCACCCGTGACGTAGAGGAACAGGTGCGGCGTATGTTCCTTGAGGGCGGTGAGGATTTCGCCGCTGCACCACCCCACGGAATGGCGGCGATAGTGGCGAGACATGAACCCAATGCGCAACCGATCGGACGTGCGGTGCGATCGCGCCGTGGGCATGGCATACAGGGGGCTGTTGGCGGCCTGGTGGTCTTTAAAGGCATTTTCCACCAGCTTGCGATAGGCCTCCGCCAGGGCGTTGGCCACCCTGGTGTTGGCCGCCACATCGTCCCGCAAGTGTGGCATATCAAACAGCACGTTCCCGTAAAGCTTCGTGATGTCGAAGGGAGAAAGCTGGTCAATGACCTGAACAAACTCGCTTTCGATTTCCAGGAACCGCTGACGGGCCACATGGCCTAATCCAATGAAACAAAAGGCTTTGGTCGAGATGATGCCCGCGAGAACGCGCTCTCGGGGGCTGCTGCCCGGTTCATTGAAGGTGCGCCAACAGCGATCGGCCACTTGGCGGGCTTGGGGCAAATATCCCCAGAACAGCAGATGTTCCATCAAGTCCCAATGGGCATCCAAGTGCTTGCGATCGAAGTGAATCGCCCGCTCATACCATTCAAACCCTTCCGGGCGCTTGCCCATGCCGACCAGGGTTTGGGCAATTCGGATGTAGCCCTGAATCCCTTGCACTTTCGGATCCACCGCCAGGGCCTGTTGCCAGCACTGAACGGCCTCTTCCTTTTTGTCGGCCGCTTCAAAGGTGCAACCCATGCTCCAGTAGGCTTGGGCCATTTGCGGATTGGCCTGAATAGCCCGCTGAAAACATTGGATCGCCTCGTCCGTTTGCCGCTTGCCAAGCAGAATGCTGCCCAGGTTTGACCAAGCTTCCGCGTAGTTGGGGTTCAACTGCACAGCGGTTTGGTAAGCGTTGGCGGCTTCTTGGTAGTTGCCGCGGCCGAGCATGATGTTGCCCAGCAGCTTGTGGGCTTCCGGGAAGGCATTTTGGATTGCGAGGGCTTCGGTCACCAGCTCATGGGCCGCGTCCAATTCGCCCCGATCGAACAGCAATGCCCCCAGCCGCTCCAACAACTGGGCAAAGGGAACCGCGATCGCCATGGTGCGCAGGTCGGCTTCGCGTCCCAAATCACAGGTGGTTTGGCTGGCTTTGGGGGGAACGGGCTGGCCGGCGCGATCGGCCTGGATCACGGCGGCGGGAGCTTCAATGCCCCAGAGGGTTGGGCGCACGGCCAAACCCCGACGATAGTGTTGTTCAGCGCCAGCCAAGTCGCCAATTTCCAACAGCAGGTTGCCCGACACCAGCTCAATTTCGGCCACGCGATCGAAACTACCCGCCAAGTAATGCCACTGGGCATATTGGCTGTAGGCCGGCAACAGATCCGCCACCAAGGCCCGCAGGTTATCCAACACCTCCGGACTGTCGGGCTTGATCTTTTGGGCCTTGGTGTAATACTGAAGCGCCTGATCCCAACTGCCGATCGCATGGCAAATTAGCCCCGAGGTGTTCAACACCGCCGGATCATTGGGGGTGAGGGTGAGGGCTTTTTCCACATATTCCACCGCGATCGCCATTTCGCCCATCTGATAGGCGATCGCCCCGAACCAGTGCAGCGCCTCCGGGTGGTTGGGATGGTGCTCCAGGATTTTTTTGTAAATCAGGCCCGATTGTTCGAGCTGACCCGATCGCAGCAGTTGGATCGCCCGCGTAAGGGCCTGAGAAACAGCAGCATCATCCATGACAAAATCCAGGGCAGAGGGAGGCGAAGTTGGCAAAACGCGCAAGTTGGAGGGAAAAAATTGGCCAGAATCACGACCGCTGATTAACCCCCGCCCGCTTGGGCCCTCCAGTGCTCAGCCCGGCTGACAGGGGTTGAAGATCCCTAGACCACCGTGGCCGGCTCGCGACTGGGTTCGTTGTAGTAATCCACCAAGGTACTGGCGGGAGGATATTGAATCGGCGGCAGGCGATCGGCCGCGAAATCCTTCAGGAACTGCACATGTCGCCAAAGGAGCGCTTGGTGTGAATAACGCTCCAGAACGGTGTTGCGGGCCGCTTGGCGAATGTGGGCCATCTGAGTCGGGTGATCCAGCACTTCCGACACCCGATCGGCAATTTGCTTAGGCGAGAAGAAATCGGCTAGCAGGCCGTTTTCCCCGTCGCGAATCACTTCCTGCACGGGCGCAGTGGCCGAACCCACCACCAAGCAACCGGCCGACATGGATTCAATCATCGACCAGGAGAGCACAAAGGGCCGCGTGAGGTAAATGTGAGCCTTCGAGGCTTGCAGTACCTTCAGGTACAGGCCATAGGGCAAGGAGCCAACAAAGTGGATCCGCGACAGATCCAGGGGCAACCGTTCCAACATCAGTTGTTTATAGGTTTTGCCATCGGGCAGGGCGCGGCCATAGCAAACCCGATCGCTCCCCACAATCACCACATGGCAGTTGGGGCGCTTCTCTTGCAGATAAACCAACGATTCCATGAACTCGGGGAAACCGCGATAGGGTTCCATGCCCCGACCCACGTAGGTAACGATTTCATCCACATGGGACAGATCTAGATTCGGCAGCACGAGCTTGGCGTTCGGCTCGGGCACAAAGAAATCGGTGTCTACGCCATCGTGCAGCACATGCAGCTTGGATTGGTATTCAGCGGGGAATTGCGATCGCTGCCAGGCCGTGGGGCAAATTCCCCGATCGCAGGTGTAGAGATCCTGCAAAATCGACGCATTTTTAATCCGAATTCGGGCCTGATCGTCCACGGACAAGGGTTCCGCCGGATCAAAATCCGCATCGGCTCCCTTGGATTTGTAAAACCACTCGAAATAGCCCAAGAACTTGGTGTCCGGGAAGGCATCCTTCATGAACAGGGTGGATCCCCAACCGGAGTGGCCATAGACCACATCGGGCACAAACCCATTGGACTTCAGCGCGTCGGCCACCCGGAACATGGATTGCCCCTGAAGCACGGCGGCCTCGAAGGGGCGGATGTAGTGATGGGTTCCAGGGGCGGGGTCGCGGCTGGGCTTGAACAATACTTTTTGAACGCCGGCAATTTGCCACTCGGGGTTTTCGTTTTTCGTGCCAAAAACCACTTGGTTTTCGGGATCGCGCCCGAGGGCCGCCGCGACGTGGCGAAACTGTGCGGGGAAGTTGGGATGCAAGAACAGAATTCGCATGATCGCCGTGGGTCGTCCTAAAAGTCGTCCTGAAATTCGATCGAGTCTCAGTGTCCCACCGAAGGGCCAAACGGGCAATGCGAATTTGCGCAAGTTGCCCCTTGACTTGGGGGCCAGCAGCCGGTGACCGAAACCCGCTGCCGGAATTGGGAGCGCCGTTGGGGGCGCTATTGGGATCGTTCGGTTGGAATCGCCTTAAGCAACCCAAACCAGTTCCCCTTGACGGGCTAACGATCGGGAAGCGGCCGCCAACAACCGCACCAGGGCCGTGCCGATGGAACCATCGGAGCGATCGAGCGGTGCGCCGTCCAAAACGCCGGCCAGGAATTGATCGCAAACCCGCCCAAGGGGTTCACCGCTCGCCAACTCGATCGACTGCTCCGATTGGTTGCAAGGAAGCCATTGGCTGCCAGATTGTTCCAAAGATCCCGCCCACAGGGTCAGGGGCGATCGGGCGTTCATTTCATCAAAAACCAATGTGCCTCGGGTTCCGACCAGGGCCAAGCGCCGGGCCCGATCGGGATTGTGCCAAGCCAGATGGATCGTGGCGGTGAACTGCTCAGGATAGTAAAGGGTGAGCCAAACCAAATCCGCCAAACCCGCCGCAGGACTGGGGCGATCGGTCACCTCAAGCCCAGCTCCGCGCCCCCGTTGTAACCAGGTTTGCCCCTTGGCTTGCAGGGCGATCGGGGTTGACTGAAGCCAATGGTTAAAGATGGCAATGTCGTGAATGGCCAAGTCCCACAACACATCCACATCCTGACGCACGGGACCCAAGTGGGTGCGAGCCGCATAGCCATAGCGCCGATCGCCGATCGCGCCCGATTGCAGGGCTTTGGCCCCCGCTTCCACCGCCGGATGAAAAAGATAGGTATGGTCAACCATCAGCCGACGATCGACCCGTTGCGCCAAGGTACACAAATCCTCGCACTCAGCCACATCCAGGGTTAGGGGCTTTTCCACCAGCACATGCTTGCCCGCCAACAGCGCCGATCGCACCAGTTCAAAATGGCTGGCGGCCGGCGTGGCAATCACCACAGCCCCAATGTCCGGATTGCCCCAGATCGATCGGCTATCACTGACCCGTTGCACCTCGGCCCAACCGGGATAGCTGGCAAATCGATCGCCCACGGCGGCTAGCAGGTCTGGATTGGTTTCCACCACGGCCTTCAGGTGCGATCGGGGATGCTCCAAAAAATTGCGAATGAGGTGTGTTCCCCACCGGCCCGCCCCAAATACCGCCAGTCCCAATCGATCGGTCATTGCCTTTAGCCCAAAAACGTCAACGAGGAATCTCAACCGAATCAGAGAATGTCTGAAAAGCCAAAATTGATACCCAGAACTGGCCCCAGCGATCGACGAAAACAAGGAGCTTAGGGTCTGTCGTCATTCCCATCATCGTAGGGGTTGGGTCTCCCAACCCTAACCCAGGCGATCGCGGCAACCCTGTCCCCCCCCTGGGAACACCCAAGGATCACGGGAACTGGGCAGGGAAACCCTGCCCCTACGACTGATTGGTTTGAAGAACGAGTTCATCAGGGTTTCAGGCAATTTGACGACAGGCCCTAAAAGCCCCTTGCCCCCACAACCATTGGAGCTGGGCAATTGCTGATCAAGTCCTGAACGATACTTTTCCAGCGGCCTCTAATAATTCCGGTCTGGAAAATTTCCACCTGGAAAATCTCAGTCCGGAACTTCAGCAATGCACCTCAAAAAATCAGATCCGAAACCCAACCCCAAAGTACTGCCCCAGGAACCAAAAGGGCTGAAGAAGGGCTACAGGGTCGATCGCTTGTCCAGCAGCCAATAGGTATTCATTTCACCACGGCCTTTGATGTGAATTGAACCCCGTTCTTCAAAGTGATAGCGATCCTTCAGCCGTTCATAGGTGGAATCAGTGACTTGAATCGAACCAGGAACCCCATGGGACTCCATCCGCGAAGCAATGTTAACCGCATCGCCCCATAGATCGTAGATGAACTTTTTCGTGCCAATCACACCGGCAATCACTGGGCCTGTGTTGATGCCAATCCGGATTTCCAACCGTTCACCCAAGGGCCCCAGTGCATGGGCCATACTCGATCGCATTTCCAAGGCCATATCAGCCACGGATTCCGCATGGTTTTCTTGGGGAACCGGCACGCCCCCCACCACCATGTAAGCATCCCCAATTGTCTTAATTTTTTCGAGATGGTGCTTTTCCGCAAGCCGATCAAAGGTGGAAAAAACTTGATTTAAGCAATTAATTAATTCCAGAGGCTCCAGTTGCGCAGCCAAGGAAGTAAATCCCACAATATCGGCAAAAAGAATCGTTGCTTCTTCAAATTGTTCCGCTGGTGATTCGTTGGAATCCTTGAGCTGATCTGCCACCCGACTGGGCAAAATATTCAGTAATAATAATTCCGATCGCTCTTTTTCCTTGCGCAGTTCGGCGGTGCGCCGCTCCACTCGCTGCTCCAATTCTTCAAAGGATTGCTGAAGTTGGGTAGCCATGCTGTTGAAAGCATCTGCCAGGCGATCGACTTCAATGATTGGGCTGCTGGCAACGGTTTGATCTAAATTACCCTTGGCCATTTCCCCCGAGGCTTGGGCAATTCGACAAATAGGCTGAGTAATCCAACGGGCTGTTAAAATTCCAATTGGAACCGAAACTAAAAGCGCTAAAAAGCAAAGGGCGATCGTGTTTCTGGTGTTTTCGTTGATTTTGGCCATGAAGTCCGACTCGGGAACCACCACCACAATTAGCCAATTTAATCCATAGGCATCCTTGAAGGGCGAAATTTGCAGAAATTGACGTTCATTGTTCAGCCAAAATTCAAACTGATGATTGCGATGAATATTCGAGAGTTGATCAAATTGACCATATAAGAATTCAGCGCTCGATCGCAAAAGCTGATTGTTACTTTGGAGCGCATGGACTCGTTGTAGTTCTTTTTTGGCTTTTTGGGACTGCTCAACCCAAAGGGGCTGATCTTTTAAGGAAGTGGCCACCAGTTCGCCGCTGGGTTCAACAATAAAAACCTGCCCCGTTTTGCCAACTTTTAAGGTCTGCAAAAAGCCACGAATCTGATCCGTGCCAAATTGGCTGGTTAAGATGCCTGCAGGTTGTCCATTGCGATCATAAATGGGCAAACTGGCATTAATTTGCAGCAGAGGATTCCCAAAGTTAAGATAAATTTTGCTCCAAGTGGGTTTCCCGGCCTTGAAAGCCACTTCATAAAAGGGTCGCTTGCGCACGTCATAATTAGGCACACTTTTAGCTAACTTGGCTCGTTGTCCTTTATTGTCAATTTCGTAATAATTTAAGTTGCCGCCACCAGGAACGAGCTGTTCGGCAATTTGAGGCGTTTCGGTTGCGGAAAGGCGATTGATCCAACCCACCCGCAGATATTGTCCCTGTTGATTGGCAAACCCCACATAGCCAACGTTTTTGTAGGTGATCGTTTGTCGCCAAAAATAGGTGCGTGCTTCGGCAATTTTTTGTAAATCAATAATTCCCAGCTCGATCGCATCGCGATTCACCTGATTCACCAACTGGGGAGTTTCCACATACGACCGCACCCGATCGCTCACCCTGGCCGTCACTTCGTTGCGCAATTGACTGGCCAAATCTCGCACTGCTTCCTGGCCGCTCCGAAACGACAGCCAACCCACCAACCCCACGGCGGTTACTAACTCGACTAAAAAGGGCAAAACCAGGGTGGTACGGAGGCGAAACTTACGGCGCACGGGCAAGGGTAGGGACTGAGATGAAACTTGTGTCAGTGGAATTTCTGAGCTGACCATAGGAACTGATTCGCGATCACCAAGATGACTCGGGCGTTCAAAGCTCAAGGATGAGGGATTCGGATCTGTGGCCCAGGACGGGAGTGAAACTGCCACAGGAAAGATTGCGGCTTCGCTTTACGGTAATCCAAGTTCCTGGAAATGGCGAAAGATTCCGTCCATCAAGGGGGCGGTGCTGAAGGAATCAATCCAGTGAATTCCTGTGGCCATCAGTTCAATTCGATTGTGTCAAGAAATATTAATACTGGGTGCGTTTTGATACCCGAAAAAATTCTTGATTACTGACTTACTGACCTATGATTGCAACCAGTAAATCATCATTGAGTAATGATTAGTTCATTCGCCGGGTTATTTCTTTATTCGATTAATAACTTGGTTTAGTAAAATTTATCAATAAAAATCAAAATGAAAATCCATCATTTTAATTAATAATTTCAATCAATAATTAAGTCAGCCAATAAATGCACCAAATTGGGGTTATTCAGTAAAGTCTCTTTGAGTGTTTGGATATAGAAACCTGCTCGCCATTAACCAACAAGTGAATTAGGTCATTTCGCGAGAGGCCGTTGCTGCTGATACACTAAAGCCTGGATTTTGCACAAAAATGTGAGGCGATCGGGAATCGATGTTAGCCCGAGTATGGAGTGCGGCCTTGGTGGGCATCGACCCGGTGAAGGTGGGGGTGGAGGTGGATGTCTCCAATGGGATGCCGGGAATTGCGATCGTGGGGCTACCGGATACGGCGGTGCAAGAATCTCGCGAACGGGTGAAAGCAGCCCTGAAAAATGCCGGATTTGCCTATCCCATGCGCAAAATCGTTGTGAATTTGGCTCCGGCCGATTTGCGGAAAGAGGGGCCGAGTTTTGACCTGGCGATCGGGGTGGGAATTTTGGCCGCCTCTGGACAAGTGAGCGCAGCCCTGTTGGGGGATCACTTGTTTATGGGAGAAGTGGCGCTGGATGGAGCCTTGCGGCCGGTGACGGGTGTGTTGGCGATCGCGGCGGCGGCGGCTCAGTTGGGCATTGTGGGCTTGGTGTTGCCGGCGGCCAATGCGGACGAAGCGGCGATCGTGCGGGAGCTAAAGGTTTATGGGTTCGAGCATTTGTCGGAGGTGGCGCGGTTTTTGAACCAACCGCAAACGATCGCGCCGCATCAACCGCCCCAGGAAGGGCGATCG
The DNA here is from genome assembly GCF_043235035.1 of Limnothrix redekei LRLZ20PSL1. Lineage (NCBI taxonomy): Bacteria > Bacillati > Cyanobacteriota > Cyanophyceae > Pseudanabaenales > Pseudanabaenaceae > Limnothrix > Limnothrix redekei. The sequence goes on from NZ_JAZAQF010000086.1 coordinate 341,567, forward strand.
CCCGATCCCTTGGCGTTGTTGGACTTGACCGATGTGAAGGGTCAAACCCAGGCCCGGCGTGCGTTGGAAATTGCTGCCGCTGGTGGCCACAACCTGATTTTTGTGGGGCCGCCAGGAAGTGGCAAAACCATGCTGGCTCAGCGGTTGCCGGGTATCTTGCCCCGGTTGACTTTTGCGGAGGCCCTGGAAGTGACGCGAATTCATTCGGTGGCTGGCTTGCTGAAGGAGCGGGGAACCTTGGTGCGCGATCGCCCCTTTCGCAGTCCGCACCATTCCGCCTCTGGCCCCTCGCTAGTGGGTGGTGGCAGCTTTCCGCGACCGGGAGAAATTTCCCTGTCCCATCGAGGGGTGTTGTTTTTGGATGAGCTAACGGAATTTAAGCGGGACGTGCTGGAGTTTTTGCGCCAACCCCTCGAAGAAGGCTGCGTGACCATTTCCCGGGCCCGGCAAACGGTGAGGTTTCCGGCGCGGTTTACGCTGGTGGCTAGTACCAACCCTTGTCCCTGTGGCTATTACGGTGATTCAGTGCAGGCCTGTACCTGCTCGCCCATGCAGCGCCAACGCTATTGGGCCAAGCTGTCGGGGCCGCTGATGGATCGGATTGATTTACAGGTGGTGGTGAATCGGCTGCAACCGGAAGAGGTGACTCGATCGAGCGGTGGGGAACCCTCGGCGGCCGTGCGCGATCGGGTGCTGGCAGCGCGGCAGGTAGCCCAGTCTCGCTTTGCCCAAGAGGAATCGCAATCGCCCGTGCAGTGCAATGCGGAAATGCAAAGTCGCCAGATTCGCCGCTGGTGCGCCCTGACGGATCAGACCCGATCGCTATTAGAAAACGCAATTCGACGGTTAGGATTATCGGCAAGGGCGACCGATCGGATCCTGAAAGTGGCCCGAACGATCGCGGATTTAGAACAAAGCGAAACGATTGAACCGGGCCACGTGGCTGAAGCGGTGCAATATCGCATTGTCGATCGAATGCAATAGATAGGTCTCACAGGTCTAACAATGAAGCTTTTGGTTTTGGCTTCCCATCCGGTGCAATATCACGCTCCGGTATTTCGATGCATGGCCCAAGAGTTGGCCGCCAGAGGTGATGAATTGTTGGTGGTTTATCTCTCGGATTTTTCAATTCAGGGCTATCGCGATCGGGAGTTTGGCCAAAGTATTGCTTGGGATGAACCCCTACTCAATGGCTATCGATCGGTCGTTTTGAATCCCAATCAAACAAAGCAACCCAAAGGCTTTTGGAGTTTGCGAGCCACCGGTTTTCCGGCCCTCTTGCGCCAAGAAAAACCCGATCGCCTGCTGATTCACAGCTTGATTTATAAGGGAGCTGTTACCGCTGCCATTTCCGCTAAATTTCGGAAAATTCCTTGCAGCTTGCGGGTGGAAACCAATGATCAGGCAGTGCCGCGCCAGGGTTGGAAAAGCCTAGTGCGATCGCTGGTTTATCGATTGCTATATGGGTTGTTTGATTCGGCCGTGGCGATCGGCTCCCTAAATCGCGAGCACCTGATTCGTCACGGCATCCCCGCCCGCCGAATTGCCATGGCTTACTACTGTGTGCCCGATCGGTTCGCAGATTTATCTCCTGAAAAAAAACAAACGATTCGGGCCAAAACCCGTGCCGCCCTTTGGCTCAATCCAGAGCGAACCGTTTTGCTCTTTAGCGGTAAATTAATTCCCAAAAAAAATCCCGGTTTAATTCTCCAGGCGATCGCCCAGTTACCCCCGGCATTGCAAGCCCAATTAGCGGTTCTGTATCTGGGCGCTGGGGAATTGCAACCACAACTGGAAGCCCAGGCGGAAACTATGCCAGATTTGGCAGTCAAGTTTTTAGGTTTTCGGAATCAGCAGGAGTTACCTCCCTTTTACCTAGCAGCGGATGTGCTGATTTTGCCCTCTAATCGGGCAGGAGAAACCTGGGGATTGGTGATTAATGAAGGTCTGCAAGCGGGCTTACCCTTCATTGCCACTGAAGCGGTGGGATCCACGGTGGATTTTGGTGAATTACCCGCAGTGCAAACAATCCCGATCGGGGACGCGACGGCCCTGGCAACCGCGATTCAACAGGTGATGGGCATCGATCGACAGTTCGATCGATACGCCACCACCATGGAGCACTTTTCAACAGAAACCGTTGCTCGGGTCATTGTGGAATCTTTGGCAAATTTTCAGGTCAATTCCTGATCAAAGGCCAATAAATTCCCAATGAATTCCCCATTAAATTCCAATCAGTTCACCTGCTTTACCGACCGTCGTGAGTTGGTGGTGCTTTTGTTGCATAAACTGAATCATTTTTTGATCTTCGCCCTTGATGTGATGGCGCAACCAATCGGCTAGGAAATTCATCAGATTCTGAATAGCGCTGGTTTCACCCGTTTGAAACTGTTGAATCAGTTTGGTCACTTTCTGAATTAGGCGATCGTGGCAATGTTTGTGGCGATCGAGTCCCGGGTAAGCATGATCCTGCATGAGTGATTCCTCATGCTGAAAATGGGCGATCGTGTGTTCAGCCAACTTTTCCAACATCATCGCTAGCTTGTCCATCGATTCCTGATGATCGATAGCACTCTGCAACTCATTCACTAATTCAAAAATGTCTTGGTGCTCCTGATCCACTCGATCGTCACCAATACAGAAATGATCGCTCCACTCGACTTTGGCCATCGTAGTAATTATTCCAGGCAGCAAAACAGCAAAAATCACCCTTGCCCAACGCAGATAGCCGTCATATCTCACAACAATTCAAAGATTGATTCTCGATCAATCATCAGCCCATGTTCACCAATCATCGCAATGGGTAATCGCAAATTTTCAGTTTTTCCAGCTAACAGCAACCCAAGCTAGCAAGAGGTTAATTGCACCTCTGGCTCTCTCGAAAACTGCCTAGAGACTTCATCCAGAAAAACAGAATGATTGGCGATCGAGTTCACAAACTTTGGCCAATGACCCTCAGTTCATGAACAAGCATGGACAAGTTGAATGAATTAATTCAACTGAATCCAAGGAATCTTAGATGAATTGTTGAGTCAGGTTAGATATTTAGGGGCACTGCGCAGGACTAATGAAGCCTGACTAGAATCTCTCAAAATTTTCCATCATCCAATTATTCAATCATTCGCTGTTGAAATATTGGGCAATTGAAGCCTTGAGAGATTGAAGGATTCGCTAGTGTTCGGGCATCTAGAAATGGTCGGTTTGAGTTTCGACCATCGGGCGATCGGGCCAGGGATGGGGTACGCGATGACCATGCAGAACAAAATCTTGGGCCAAGGCTCCCCGGGCGATCGGGAGTTGGCAGCAACCCAATCGTTTGAGTTTTCCCGCGAGTTCGATGAACCCAGCCGGTTTCGTCAACGTTGATGGGTGTCACTGCCCACGACAGTCACTAGTTTTAGCGGAATGCTGGCCCGATCGCAATCATTTTTGACTTTGATGTTGTTTTAAAACATTCCTTGAAAAAAAGGTGTTTAAATCATTTGAAATCACCGGATGATTCATCCTGAATCGGTGCGCACTGAACCCATGATTCATGGTTCAGTTGTTGGTCAGTTGTTGGTCAGTTGGTTGATGGGTTCTTTAGCAACGTTTTTCGGGGTTAATCAGCCATTGGCGCGATAGGCAGCCCATTTCTGACTGAAATTCCTGACTGAAATTTGTTTTTGGGCGATCGCCTCACTAGGATCTGGTGCAGGTGGTCGCATCGGCTGCTGGATCCAAGCCTGACCTCCCCGGCTGACCCAACCCACTGGTATCTGGCATGACAACATCTGGCATGAAAACCTGTCCCGTTTCCCCGGCTCCAGCGCGCACCGGTGCGAAGTCGATCGCAGAAATTGCCCCGGCTATTTTGCAGCACCTGAACCACGGCACACTGGAGGCGGTGACCCTCACGGAAGTGCTGGCGATCGACCATGGGCAACTGCTCCGAGCGATCGCCCCCGATGTGGGAGCGCCGATTTTGGAACAGGTGACCGCCCATAGCCACTTGAAAATCAAGGCTCGGATGCAAATCGTGGGGCAACTGCTGCTCGATCGGTATGGTTTGGCCGGCTCGGAGCGATTTGCCACCCACCGCAGTGACACGGCCCGCAGTTGGGCTGCAATGATGGTGGGCTTAGCTCCGGGGCTGTCGTTGCCCGATCGCCTGGCCCAAATCGCCAACTTAGCGGACGACCCCAACGCTAATGTGCGGGAGTGGGCTTGGATGGCATTGCGGCCCCATGCGGCCCATCAATTGGAACTGGCGGTCACCCAGTTAATTCCCTGGACGCTTCACCCATCAGCGAATCTGCGTCGGTTCGCCACGGAGTTAACCCGGCCGCGGGGCGTGTGGTGTGCGCACATCCAAGCCCTGAAGCGCGAGCCATCCTTAGGATTGCCGTTGTTGGAACCCCTGCGGGCGGATCCTGCGCGGTATGTGCAAAACAGCGTCGCCAATTGGCTGAACGACGCGGCCAAATCGCAGCCGCAGTTTGTTTGGGACTGTTGTCAGCGTTGGCAGCGGGAGTCTGCCACCCGAGCCACGGCTTATATCTGTCGGCGGGCCCTGCGTGGTTTGCTCGATCGCGATTGGCAGGACGATCGAACATTTACCGATCGCGCCAGTTAGCCATCCAGTGGACGAGCGATGACGGACAGGATCGACAGTCAAAATCCAGCGCTACGATACAAGGCAGATCCACTCGCAAACTTCCCGATCGCACCCATGCACCTCACTTGGTTTGATAGCAATAGCTGGTTAATTGAACTGGCGGGCAAGCGCATTTTGCTTGATCCCTGGTTTGTGGGGCCGCTGATGTTTGGGAATGCCGCTTGGTTTTTTAAGGCCACCCATCCCAACCCTCGTCCAATTCCCGCCAATTTGGACTTGGTTCTGCTGTCCCAAGGGCTGGAGGATCACGCCCATCGCCCCACCTTGGAACAGATCGATCGCACCGTGCCAGTGTTGGGATCGCCCAGCGCGGCCAAGGTCGCCGAACAGTTGGGGTTCCAAACGGCGATCGCCCTTGATCACGGTCAAACTTGGACGCTGGATCAACAGGTGGCCATCCGCGCCACCACCGGCTCCCCCACGGGGCCCAAAACCCTAGAAAACGGCTACATTCTGCGGGCGATCGCGGGGCCCGAAACCGGCGAGAGTCTTTACTATGAACCCCATGGCTATCACCCGGCGGAGTTGAGCGAGTTGGGGCCGGTGGATGTGACCCTTTGCCCACTGATGGATCTGTCGATCGGAGGGTTCCTGTCGATTATTCAGGGAACCAACAGCGCCTTGAAGCTGGCAACCATGTTGCGGCCCCAAGTGATGTTACCGACGGCGGCGGCGGGTGATGTGCAATACGAAGGTCTGCTGGTGTCCCTGTTGCGGGCGAAGGGCAATGCTGCCGAGCTTCAGACCCAATTGCAGGGGGCAGGGTTAGCAGCCCAAATTCTGGAACCCAAACCGGGCGATCGCCTAGCCATGCCCCTCAAGAAGACCTCAGCAATCGCCTAGGGAGTCGCTGCACCAGGCCAAGCCATCGGGAGAACTGGGAACGGCCCTTTCTCCCGGGGACTGGCAACAACACCAGACCCATGGCCACCATGGGCGACACCACCGGTAACCACCAAGCCGCCCAAAAAAAACTGATCATCCCGATCCCCCCCACCGCCAGCGAGCCGATCGCCCCAATCCAAAGTCGATCACACCAACGAGGCTGCGGGTTCCGTGCCTGCCAAACCGCCAACAGCCCTGCCCCAAGACCCGCCCAAAGCAAAATCCACCCCAACTTGTGCGGCCAAGCGATCGCCTGAAGCAAGGGGCGATTGTCCAGCACCGCGCTTATCAGTTGGCTGATGCCATGAGCCTGAATCTCCAAGCCCGGAATCTCCTGCCCACCCGGCAGTTTCCATCGATCCTCGGAACTGGCTTGGATATTGCCAATTAATACGATCGGGTTGGGTTGACCAGTCCAAGGAATTCGATCGGTACTTTGCAACACCTCTCGCAGGGGCAAACGTACCCAATCCGCCCGCCGAGGAGCCAACAGCAGTTGATTGCCTTGGTCATCAAACCACCCATACCCCCCCGCTCCAGCGGTGATTTGGGGAATTGTGACGGAACCATACTGCCATCGATCGCCCACGGCCTGAAATGCCACCCTCTGTTGCTTCAGGTAATCATCCATCAACAGAGCACTCAGCCCATAGGTGGCGTGACAAGCTTGGCTGGACTGGGGAGCCGCCATGGCCAAGAGTTGCCGTCGCACCACCCTTTTTGAATCACTGGCTTGGTCAGAAAAAGCCACCCGATCGCGCTTCAAGCCCACTGGGGCTGGAATTTCCGCAGAATCTTCCGTTGGGTCAGCTAATTTGCACAGACCCACCACCCGAGGATTCGACCAGAGGCGCTTTCGCCAAGCGGAGGTCAGCGGCCAGGGATAATAAATATCCACCCCGATAACACTGGGTTTCAGGGTAGCCAGTCGCTCCTGAAGCTTGGCCAAGGCCTCCGGAGCCAAGGAGCTGACCTCACCCTCGGTCGTTGGAATCCGTCGCCGTCGCCAACCTTGACGATCTTGATAAGCCACGTCATTTTCATCAATCGTGACCAGCAAAATACGTTGATCTTGTAATTCCAACGGCCGCTGCTGCAACATTGCGTCATAAACCCAAAATTCCGGGGTTTGAATTATGCCGCCTAGGCCAATGGTGATTCCCGTGGCTAAGAGTGCCTGCCCACCCAGTTGCCATGGCTTCAGACTAATTTTCGGACTGATTTTCGGGCTAATTTTCTGATTGTTTTCTGGACTCAGTGCCTGATTTAATTTCTGACTGATTTCCTGATTTGATTCCTGGTCTAACTTCTGGCTTGATTTTTGACTGGATTTCTGACTGGATTTTTGACTGATTTCCTGATTGGGTTCCTGGCTGAATTTCTGACTGGATTTTTGACTGATTTCCTGATTGGGTTCCTGGCTGAATTTCTGGATTGGATCCTGCCTCAGTGACCGATCGCTGCCGAACCGAACTGCACTCGGGTCAACGGGTTCGCTCCAGCTTTGGAAATCAGCTTCCGCGTGGGAGCGATCGGGCCAAGCGGGCAAATCTAACAGGGGGTGGTGAAACACCAGCGGCAACCAATCGGCCCTTGGAAATTTGGCACTGGAGCGTTGGAGCGATCGACGGGCTTCATACAGAGCTAGGGGCAGCGACCGCGATTGGGCATAGTGAGTCAGAAAGTCCTTGAGGAAATATTGAGCAAGCACATCGGGCACCGAAGCCCGCATCACAATGGCGGCCGGTAGGTGCGATCGATGAAGTGCTTCCGCCAAGTCCACACTGTGGCAACAGTTAAAAATCGCCAGTTGCAACCCCTGTTGAACCGCGCCTTCAAGGGCATGGCTGAAGTTTTCTACGGAAATGTTGTGCTGAAGGTTAAGGCCAATCTGACCCGATCGGCTTATGGTTCCGGGGTAGCCATGGCCCGCAAAGACCAGCACCTGCGGTTGGTTATCGCGCAGGGCATCAAAAAACTGTTCAGGAGTCGGAGCATCCAGCAACTGCACATCCGCCAGCCCTGCTGTGTTCAATTGCTGAAGAGCCTGTCGATCGGGATCAAGGTCTAAATTCGTCCGATCGCCCAAAGCCGCCAAAATCCGAACCAAGCCCCCAGGAGTCGATCGCGCCTGAATGGGTGGTGTTTTGCCACTGGTTGGACAACAGCCCCAGGCGAACCGGTGACCTTTCAGGGGTTTCCACTCGTCCCAAGGCAGCCTTGGCACATGGCGATCGTCCGTGGCGATCGACAGCCACAGATCATCGTCGGGATTGCTAAATCGCAGAATTTCATGGGTAATTTCCCGAAAGCTTTCCCCCTCCAACCAGTTGTTAAACAGGGTTTGCAGGCGCTCGGCCGCGATTTGGCACTGTTGACGATGCAAAGGAAGGGGCAACTGCCGCTGAATGCCCTTCACCTTAATTCGCAAGTTGGGATAACTCGCCCACAAGTCCCAAAATTCTGTGGCCACCTGGGCCAATTCCGGCGCTGGCGGCAGGCGAGTATTGCAAGTTTGTTTGTGATGGGGACTGCGCCACAAGTCCAAACGGACCAACAGTTCCTCCGTTGCCAGACAACCGTGAAGCGAGAGTTTTACCCGAAAGGTCATTGAGCGGGATGGGTCGCAAGATTAAGCGGGATTTCTTTAGTATCTGCGAAAGCTAGGGCCTGTCGTCATTTCCTAGGATCAGGCGGAAACGATTGATTTTCCATGTCCCAGTCGTTGTAACAAGGGGCTTGAGCATCTTGTCCCCCCACAATCTGCCAACGGCAGAATCAGGGTTTCAGGCGATTTGACGACAGGCCCTAGTATCTGCGAAAGCTTCTCTAAAATCCCGCAATTGCCCCCATCAGCTCATTTCAACTCCCTATTAATCTTGCAACTTCCTATTAATCATTAACCGTAATCCTGGGTAGGCGATGCTTAAAGCCGCAAAGGATTTCCCAAGAAATGGTTCCCAGCCGATCGGCCCAATCTTCTGCCGGAATTTGCTGGCCGGCATCCTCTCCCAACAGGGTGACCACCTCACCCGGCATCAGATCGCCGGGAAAGTCCGTCACGTCCAACATCAATTGATCCATGGTGATTGACCCAATCTGCGGAACCGATCGCCCGCGAATCAAAACCTGCATTTGGTTAGACAGGTTGCGCGGCACTCCATCGGCATAACCAATTCCGACCACGGCTACCCGGGTGGGCCGCTGGGCGACGTAACGATGGCCATAGCTCACCCCCTCACCGGGTTCGATGGTTTTCAGTTGGGTGATGCGGGCCCGAATGCTCATCACCGGCCGCAGGGGCAAAATGCCGGCCAGGTGTGGTGCGGGGGTCAAGCCATAAAGCGCCAGGCCGGCCCGCACCCGATCAAAGTGGTAAGCCTGATCGGCCAGTAGGGCGGCGGAATTGGCCATGTGAATTTTGGGCAGGGTCAGGCCGCTCGATCGGGCCCGTTGGGAAAAATCCTGCAAAAACCCCTGAAATCGCTGATATTGCAGCCGCATCACCGTGGGATCCGGTTCATCGGCCGTGGCGAAGTGGGAATACAAACTGGCCAGGTGTAGGGGCGACGCTTGGGCAACCCATTGGGCCCAGTCAGCGGCTTCCGTCCAGCGGGTTCCCAGCCGGGCCATGCCTGTGTCGATGTTGAGGTGTACCGGCAGCGATCGCCCTAAGGATTTCAGCACCTCCGCAAAGGTGAAACTCTGTTGCAAGGTGCAGAGGGTGGGTTGCAGTTTCCAATGCAGCAGCGCCTTGATCTGATCAGCGGTGTGAGCTGCGCCTAACACCAAAATGGGTGCATCAATGTTGGCTTCTCGGAGTTGGCCGCCTTCCTCGATCGTGGCCACGGCCAGCCATTGGGCCCCCGCCGCCAGGGCCGATCGGGCAATGGTCGCCGCCCCGTGGCCATAGGCATCGGCCTTGACTACCGCCAACAATTCCACCCGATCGCCCACCCAGGTTTTCAGGTGGCGCACATTGTGGCGCAGGGCCGCCAGGTCAATTTCCACCCAGGCCCGCTCGCGCTGCAACCAAGTCAGGGACGGCTGTTGCTGCACTAACATGTTCGATTGTCTCCTTCACACCACGGTTGGGCCGTTGGCCCGTTGGATCGATCGCCGCTGTCCGGTTTCGGCAATTCCGGCAACGCTCGATCGCCCCAACCATAGCGCACCCATTCCGTAAACTCACCAAACTCACCGCTGTGGCGGAACTGGCGGCACTGGCCACATCGATCGCCTCTGAAGGGCCGGTTGGCCATGGCCCGGCTCCCATTAGTCCAGTTCCCAGCCCGCTGGAATTCCTGAACCGCAATTCCCCAAACCATCTGCAACATCAGCGATAGAATAGGTTCATCAAAAATGAAAGCACTGTGAAAATCAGCGCTAGTTCCTGCTGATTTCGCCTTGTTTTCGCCTTGTTTTCGCCTTGTTTTCGCCGTTTCCCGCCGCCGTTACGAGATCCCGTGAACTTGTCTGATCCTTCTGCCCTCACCCCGGCCCAGTCCGAGGCCCAACCCGATCGCCCATCAGCGGCTCAATCGCCCGCCACCAGCGCCCGCAGCAATTTCCTCAGCGCCTTTGCCTCCACCTTCATCGCCATCTTTTTGGCGGAATTTGGGGACAAAACGCAAGTGGCTGTTCTGCTGATGGCTGCTGAGTCCCATCAACCTTGGGTGGTGTTTTTGGGAGCCACGATCGCCCTCATTTCCACCAGTTTGGTTGGTGTGCTGTTGGGTCAGCTTTTGGCTCGTTGGGTGTCGATCAAAACCCTGGAAACCATCGTGGGCGCGATTCTGTTGATGGTATCCGTCTCCCTGTTGTGGGAAGCCATGGTTGGAGGGTAGGGTTATGAATTGGCAATTACTGGGACTGAGTTTTATCACTGTGTTTTTGGCGGAATTGGGCGACAAGAGCCAACTGGCCGCGATCGCCCTCAGTGGCGGTTCCCGATCGCCCCGAGCCGTGTTTGCGGGCACGGCGGCCGCCCTGGTGTTTGCCAGCCTGATTGGGGTTGTGATTGGCGAGGGCACGGCCCAACTTTTGCCCACCCGCTTGGTGAAGGCAGCCGCCGCGATCGGGTTTGCGATTATGGGTCTGCGATTGTTGTGGCCCGCAACGGATTTTCCCCCGGACTACGAGGCTCCCGAAGCAGATTAAGCGGGCGATCGGCCTCATGCACGAACACTCGCCCAAATCCCTAACGCTCAAGCCACTAACGCTCAAACCGCACATCCACATCCGGTTCACTCTCGGATTGGTTAGCGGGCCGGTTGGTGGATCGATTGGCGGGCGGGGTTGCCCGTTCCGGCCCCGGGCCCGGAGCTTGTACCTGTTCCTCAAGCTGTTGCGTAGTGGCCAGAAATTGCCCCAGCGCCGTAATAATCACCCGCAAGCTGCTGCGAAATTGTGGATCGCCCGTCAGCTCATCCAAATCACCAGTGATTTTTTCAAGATTTTGGAGGGTCGATCGCGCGGAATTCACCGTTTGTTGCAACATCAACAGACTCTGGGGACTCTTAATCGCCCCCGTGATGTCCCGCAAATTGGCCGCCGTTTGGGCCGCATTTTCCGTCAGCGCATCCAAATTTTGCAGGAGGTTGCTACCGCGTAACTGACGCATGGCGGGCGCAACCTCTCCCAACGCATTGCGCAGACTCGCGCTGGTTTCCGCCAAGCTGGTCAACGTTCGGCTCAAATTCCCCCGGTTACTGACAATCAGCCCATTAACGTTTGTGCTGGTTTGCTCCAGGGAATTGGCGGTGCGGACAATGGCCGTGGTAGTGCTGCCCGTGGCGCGGTTAATGGTGTCTGAGGTGCGGGTGATGGAACGGGCAGTGTTGCCAAAGGTGCGCACCTCCTGTTGCAGGGCCCGCGCCAAACTGGCTGCATCTCGACTGAGCTGTCGAATCTCGGCCGTGGTGGCGTTGAGGTTGCCCATGGCTCGATCGACCTTGCCTTGAAATGTCGGATCCGTAATCAAATCTGCAATTTTGACGATCGCCCGAATCAACGATCCATAGTTAATGGGCGGGCTGCCCACCAGGCGATCGCCCCCACAAAGCAACAACTGGGAATCACAATCCCCTTGGGCTGGCCCCGGCCCCACCGTGGGCACTGGCCGACTGTCGTTAAGGGGACGAATGGCCAACGATGCTTCACCAATCAACCCGGTGCGATCGACCTCCGCCGAGGATTGGCGAGGCATTCGTAACTCCGGATTTTCAACCTCAATCACCACATCAACCGAGTTGGAAGCCGCCTGAATATCCGTCACCTTGCCAACCGGCACCCCACGGAACAAAACCGGAGAGCCAACCTTCAGCCCATCGGCATTGGCAAACTCAACAATTAAACGATAGGGACGACGACCCAAATAGGTTTCACTGAGCCACAAACTCAGCACCGCAACTAGCCCCAGTCCCAATAGCACCAGCAGACCAACGGCCCCCTCTCGGACAGTGCGCGATCGCATGGTAAATCGTCTCCTAATGGCACTGGTTAGAGCAATTCAATAGACTAAGTAGCAGTTGGATCACGATCAGCCACACCAGCAGTCAACAACGTAGAGATAAAAAATGGAGATCTCCAGGAGAGCTTAAACAGAGGCAAGGCCCAGGCAGACTCACGCCCAAGCAATTCCTCCCAGTTCATCGCTCCTCAGCCATCGCTCTCAAGCGATGACTCCAGGGTGACCCCCGATCGGTGAACTCAGCCCAAGCCAATGGTAGGGGCTGGCCTCCGCTTGTCCTCAAATTCGACGAAGACCGGTCAGATCAGACCCAGAATGAACCAAAGACGGCTCCGATGTCTAGCGGCAGGTCTTGACCACAGGGATCCTAGCCAAATCTGGGCCATGGCGTTTGGCGATGGCGCTCGGCCAAAGTCAATTGGGTTGGAATTGCTCTGGAAGCCTTAAGGATTCCGGACGCTGTTCCCCAATCTGCGAAACGAGGGATAACCTACCCTAAATCCTTGCTGAAATTGCCCCGATCGCCTGTGTTCTCCCTCACAGGCCGGCGGAGAATGTCAGCTAAGATTTTGGGAGGTTCAACAGGTTCAGGTTCGATCGCTTCCTTGGGCAACCCTACCCGCCATCGGTTCCAATTCGTCAAAAACGGTTTAGTGCCCAATTGAGTCAGATTAGGTCAATATAGTTGTCGATAGTTGTCGGGTAATCACCTGGCACGATCGGGGCCCAACGGGTCAAAATCGAAGTCACCCAGCGCTGCTGGAATTTCACGCCTGCTGAATAGATCTGTCTGCTCGATCCGTTATCCGGATTCAGGATCTGGATCCAGTGGTTGCGGAGCCGCTCAGGGCCCAACGCTAGCTTTGGCATCTGAGGCGAGGATCTGGGTCGGGGATCTGGGTCAAAGCTCTAGGTCGATGAAAATTTTAGAATTGCCCAAATGCTATCCCAGACTACAAATCTGACGGCAATCGGGACAAGCTTTGATTTAAATCACCTCGCCTGTGCGAATGCGGCTTTACTCTAGTTTTGGTTTAACCAGACTCTACCTGGATTACAGTCCAACCACCTTGCATCTTGCGAATCCCTGTGCATCAATTGGCCTAACGCAAAGTCAATCTAGAGCTTCTAGCCGAGATTCCTCACTGGAAATTCTTGCTGAGAATTCTAGAGATGCATTCTTCAGCGATGCAATCTGTGTCCAGGGCCGGGCTGCGACCGTCGGTTGTTTTCGGCAATGCTTTCGGCAAACATCGTTGGTCATGCTCCGTATGAATTCCGCCTGAATCTCCATCTGCTGACCCACCGCAATGTTTTCCCCAGTCATGCGACCGATCGCGCTAGGCTGTATGGCATCGGGGAGCGTCACTCTGCACTGAAATTTGGCTTATCCGCTTACCCATGTCCAGTCCGAACAGCCAGTTCCAGATCCGCTTTTGGGGTGTTCGTGGCAGTATTCCCTGCCCCGGCCCTGAGACGGTTAAATACGGCGGTAACACCCCCTGTGTCGAAATGCGCGTGGGCGATCGTCGGTTAATTTTTGATGGTGGTACGGGGTTAAGGGTCTTGGGGCAATCCATGCTAGCCGAGATGCCCGTTGAAGCCCACATGTTCTTCACCCACAGTCATTGGGACCACATTCAAGGCTTCCCGTTCTTCGTGCCTGCTTTTATTAAGGGCAATCGCTTCCACATTTACGGAGCGCCCGCGCCCAATGGGGCAACGATTAAGCAGCGCATGAATGACCAAATGTTGCATCCCAACTTCCCAGTTCCCCTGCAAGTAATGGGGGCGGATTTGGCCTTTTATGACATGCAGGTGGGAGACACAATCGCGATCGATGATCTGCATGTGGAAAATGCGTCTCTCAATCACCCTGGCGAAGCGGTGGGCTATCGCATCACCTGGCAAGGGCGGGTTGTGGCTTACGTCACCGATACGGAACATTTTTCCGATCGCCTGGATGAGAACGTGCTGCACCTGGCCAAGGATGCGGATGTGCTGATTTACGATGCCACCTACACCGATGATGAATACCATTCGCCTAAGACCAGCAAGGTGGGCTGGGGCCATTCCACCTGGCAAGAGGCGGTGAAGGTGGCGAAGGCGGCCAATGTTGACCAGTTGGTCATTTTCCATCATGATCCTCTGCACACGGATGCCTTCTTGGATGAAATGGGTCGGCAGGCGGCGGCGGCTTTCCCCCATGCGTTGATTGCGATGGAAGGGATGACGATTCAACTGACCCCCCGACGACCGGAACAACCGACCATTCGCCCAGAGGTGACGGTGCTCGCCTAGATGACTGACGACCATCCCTAGATTGCACACCTGAACTAAGCTGAGATTGCCGCGATCGGGTTTTGAGCTAGCCAGTCTTGAACTAGCAAGTCTTGAGCTAGGTGATGCATCGGAGTCATGAACCTGGATCTCGGTCTAGGTCATCACTCTAGGTTGTTGATCGATCTAGAGGGCGCAGCTCGCAGGAGTTTGTTGTTCGGGGAGCTTAGAGAGTCCTATTGGTTTGGATCACGTCTGCACTGGATTCGGTACTGTCGCCGACCACGATCGCACTCGGTAATTTTGATGGTGTGCATCGGGGTCACCAACGGGTGATTGCGCCCATTTTGAATGGCCCAGCGATCGACCCAAGTGATTCTGCCGCTGAGCCAGGTTCGATGCCGGTGAGTACGGTGGTTTCCTTTTCGCCCCACCCCAAGGCGTTTTTCAGTGGGCGATCGCACCCTTTGCTGACACCGATGGATGAGAAGGCGCAGGTGCTTGATCGCCTGGGAATTGAGCAATTTGTGATTTTGCCCTTTGGTCGATCGCTGGCGAATTTGACCCCCGAAGATTTTACGGTGGAGATCCTGATTCGGGGCTTGCAGGCCCGGGCGATCGCCGTGGGGGCCGACTTTCATTTTGGCCGAGGTCGATCGGGAACGGCCGATCGCCTGCGGGAAATTGCCGCCGAATTTGGCGTGCCGGTCAAAATCGTGTCGCTGATGTCTGACCAAGAAGGGCGCATCAGCAGTTCCCGGATTCGGGCCGCTCTTGGGGATGGGGATGTGCATAGGGCCCAAGCGCTCCTGGGGCGGCCCTATGCGATCGCCGGACGGGTGGAAGCGGGTCAACAACTGGGACGGCAATTGGGCTTCCCGACAGCCAACTTAACCATTCCCCCGGAAAAACTACTGCCCCGATTGGGGGTCTATGCGGTGCGGGTCACCTTGGCCGATGGTTCCCTGCGGCCGGGAGTCACGAATATTGGTCGGCGGCCCACGGTCGGCGAACAGGCGGCGGTGACCGTGGAAGTGCATCTGCTGGATTGGTCAGGAGACTTGTATGGACAATGGGTGACGATCGAGTTAATTGATTTTCTGCGCCCAGAGCAGCGGTTTGCATCTTTGACAGACCTGAAAACTCAAATTGAGCAGGATCGTCAACAGGCCCGCGATCGCCTCACTGCCGCTACCTTAAGTTAAGCTGACGGAGGGCTTGGTTTCCTAGCTCCTCCGTCGAATTCAGACCGACAGTTTCATGGCTTGCAGATGGCTTGGGGCCATGTCCTTAGGGTTGCACCCTGAGGGCTGAAGTTATGGAGCTGACTTTGCCAAATTCGGCCAAATTTTAGGATTGAATTATGGGTGAAAGTTCGCCAACGATCGAGTCGCACAAACAGGCACTGAAAGCACTTCAGAACAATCTCCAACGGGCGATCGTTGGCAAAGATGGGGCAATCCAGCTTGTGTTGGTGGCGCTGCTGGGGGGTGGCCATGCGCTGCTGGAGGATGTGCCCGGGGTGGGCAAAACGCTGTTGGCCAAGTCCCTAGCGCGATCGATTGATGGCAAGTTCCAGCGCTTGCAATGCACCCCCGACCTGTTGCCCGCCGACGTGACCGGTACTAATATTTGGAATCCCCAAAAGGGGCAATTCGAGTTTGTGGCGGGGCCCGCTTTCAGCAATGTGTTGTTGGCCGATGAAATTAACCGGGCCACACCGCGCACCCAAGCGGCGTTGTTGGAAGTGATGGAAGAGCGACAGGTGACCTTGGATGGGTTGTCGCGGCCCGTGCCGGAGCCGTTTTTTGTGATTGCAACCCAAAACCCGATCGAGTATCAAGGGACGTTTCCGCTGCCGGAAGCCCAAATGGATCGCTTTGCCCTGTCCTTTTCCCTAGGCTATCCGTCGGCGGAAGATGAACTGCGGATGTTGCAGCGACACCAGATGGGGGCGATCGACCAAGATTTGCAACCCTGCATTACGCTGGAGTCGGTGCGAGAACTGCAAAAAGCCTGTCGCCAAGTGCAGATTTCCGCCGCAGTCCAGGACTATATCCTGCGCCTGGTGCGATCGACCCGCCAAGATGACGAAATCACCCTTGGAGTCAGTCCCCGGGGCGCGGTTGCCATGCAACGTTCCGCCCAAGCCCTCGCCTTCTTGCAAAATCGGGATTATATTTTGCCCGATGACGTGAAACAATTGGCGCTCTCGGTTTTGGCGCACCGTCTGATTCCCGCTGGGGGCAAAAACGCCCGCACCGTGGTCGATCGGCTCCTGCAAACGATTTCCGTAGACTAGCTCCCACCCATTCCTTTCCTCCAAATCCTTCACGGCAACCATCGGGCATGGCAGACAGCAAATTTGGGCATCTCATCCGATCGCGGCGTGCATCCTGGGGGATTGCGCTCCTGCTGGCACTGCTGGCTATGCTGTTTGGGGTCGGGCTGGCCCGGGCGATCGCGCCGAGTTCGCTCCCGATCGCGGATTCTGGCCAATCGGTCATCGCCCAAGCCGAGCGATCGGTGCTCATCGACCCCAACGGCGACATCGATCGCGTTGCGCCCTCTTTCACGCTGGGGCGAGAACTGTACCTGGAAAATTGTGCCTCCTGCCATATCGGTGTGCCCCCAGGATTGATGCCCAGTCAGGTTTGGCGAAATCTGATTCGCGATCGCGACCACTACGGAACCACGATTGAACCACCCCGAGATCCCAGCCTCCAAATCATTTGGAACTATTTGAAAGAATATTCACGCCCCGCCGAAAACAACGAACAAATTAACTACCGCGTTGGCAGAACCACCACTTTCAAGGCTTTGCACCCCCGCGTTCAGCTACAAGACCCCGTTCAACTCAGCACCTGCATTCGTTGTCATCCCCGTGCTGATTTCTTTAATTTCCGTGCCCTTTCTCCCGATTGGGACAATGCACTTTAATTGATCAGTGGAATTCCGTCGGCTTGGATATTTTGTAGGAGTGGATGGTGTTCCCAATCTAGCTGATGCTCTAGCCAGAAAATGGGGCAGATGACCAAGTAAGGAATTGATAACTTTGGCATTTTGACTCAAGATTTTGCCTGGAATTGATCGATTAGCCAGCGGGTGATTTGTCCGTCATCTTCGCGATCGAGCCGTTGTAGCGCTTCGGTAATGATCGACAATTCTAAACCGGGCAACACTTGCGAGACTTGAATTTCTCGGCTGCCCCGATCGGCGATCGCAAATCCAATGATCGATCGCGCTTCAACGTTCACCACCCAATATTCCGCCACGCCAAGCCGCTCATATAGCAGTCGTTTCATACCCACATCATCGGCAAAACTACTTGCGCCAACTTCGACTACGAGGGAGGGTGGATCAAAGCGATCGAGGTCGATCGGTGCATTGCCGGTTGGCAGGTCTTTGAGGTCGCGATCAATATAAAACGCTAGGTGTGGTTGTGCTTGCTGGTGTTGCCACCGTTGAATAATGGGATTCACGTAGCCCGCCAGCTTCATTGGTGCAAGGGCTGCGTACAAGCCGACCAAGCTGGGAATCATGGCATGGCTACGAGCTTGATCTGCACCCGATCGAGTGGGTTCTAGGCGCATCCAGCCGTTGTAGTAGTAGCCTCGCGAATTCTGACAACTATCGGGGTTGGTTTGTTGGGCGATCGCGATGAATTCTGCCCAGGTTCCACGCTGCCAGTTATCCAGTTGGGTAGTCACGCTAACTATTGACGATCTTAATGAGTGAAATTCTGTACAGTGATCTCGCTTCTCTTTGGTATAACAGAACAGTCTAGGTTCAGTTCCAGCAATGATGGTGCACTGAAGATGCTGAGTCGGCAAACAGTTATCGAAACATTATTGAACCATCAGCAGCAAATTCAGGCATTTGCAGTGAAAACGCTATTTCTATTTGGCTCAGTGGCCCGGGATGAAGCTCAGGCTGATAGTGATGTGGATTTACTGGTGGAGTTCGAGAAACCCGTGGGATTATTTACGTTTATTGAGCTGAAGGACTATCTGGAGGAAATTTTAAATTGTTCGGTTGACTTAGGGACACCACAATCGCTGCGCCCCTACTTGAAAGATGTTGTGCTACGGGAGGCGGTGCGTGCCTTCTAGCAGTTTTACAGAATGGGTACAAGGCTCCTAATTAATTATCTCGTTCGAGTTCAGATTGATTAGTGAAATTCCGTCGGCTTTGATATTTTGTAGGAGTGGGTGGTGTTCCCAATCTAGCTGATGCTCTAGCCAGAAAATGGGGCAGATGACTAATTCATAGTCTAGATAAAGATCGGTGATGAACTGGGTTCGTTCTTGTTCTTGCAAGCGATCGATTTTGGCTTTCTGGTCGTGCAGAACAATCAGCAAATCGAGATCGGAGTCTGGTTTGGCATCGCCTCGGGCTTGGGAGCCAAAGAGAATGAGGTGGGCTAGGCGATCGCCGTAGATGTTGACCAGGTTGTCGCGCAGGGCGATCGCGATTTGACCCAGGTGAGGATGGCGTGATTGCCCAGCCAGCGATCGCATCAGTACCGCGTCTTGATCGGTTGAGTTTTGGGCGATCGAGGAGGCTGGCATGGTCAACGCTCCAGATTGGGTGGTTCGGACAGTGCTGAGTGATGGTTCCGACAAGCAGTTTAGGAAACAGCAAATTCAGTGATTTGACGGCGATCGCTGGGTTTAAATCCCAGGACAATGCGATTTTTGGGAATTCCTAAGGCGACTAGTTCATCGGCGATTCCTTCTTCTGTTCCATCCTGTTGAATCCAAAGCTTCTGATCGATGATGTCAATGTGTAGGAGCGTGCCATAGATGCGTCGCCCATTGTGCCAGCCGACTTCGACCAGCAGATAATGGTGATTGTGGGTGTCGATGATCGTTTCTAGCTGAATATCGTCACTGGTTCCTAAGAATTCAATGTAGCCATTGAAGATTTTCTGAATGATTGATTGGTCGGTGTCTAAGTTGAAATCCATTGCTTAATCACCTCCTGATTAGGGTCGAATGTCAGCAAGCGAATTAACTTATCTTCCAGCAGTATTTGACCAGCTTCTTCTTCAAAAACAGTTTTATAGACTGAATGAGTGACAGCTAAGTAAAGGGTTCTTTCGGGAGCGTAGCGCAAGAGGAGTCGTTCATAAAGAATAAATTGACCGAGGGCATCTTCTAAATCTTTGATGTCAGAGGCGCGGGTGAAGCTTTTGATTTCAACGGCGATTTTTTCTGTGCCCCGATCGGCTGCAATTAAGCGCTCGGCACCAAGATCAACGAAAAGGTTTTTGCGTGTTAATCGAATCCGAAAGGGATCATGGGTGATTGTCCAGCCTGCTTTGACTAGAGAATTTTTGACGCAATTATGGAAAATATCTTTGGCGGGCATGATCGATTTCTTGCTGTGCTGGCTGTAATCGTCATTTTTCCTGACGACTAATCTACTTAGTATTTTAATCGGTGAGCTTCTGGGCGATCGGGGAGGTTGGTATGGTCAACGCTCAAAATTGGGGTGAACGGTAAATCACTCGTGCAGTGTTGAGGATGTTTTGGCGGCGTAACCAGTTGTCACTGCGCTCGATCGCGGCTTTTACCAACAAGTCAACGGGACGGCCGAATAGGGCCTCTAGTTCATCACGGATTTGCAGGGTTTCGGTGAGTCCCCGTTGAGCGGTGGGCGCAAAGCTGACTAAAACATCGATGTCGCTGTCGGAACGAAAGTCGTCGCGTAACACTGAGCCAAACAGGGCAAATTCGGTGATCTGCCAGCGATCGCACAGTTCAGCAATACGCTCGATCGGAATTACAATATGGTTTGTCAAATTTGTTTGGCGGGCCATACACACTACCACTCATTTGCTAGTAACGATTATGAATTTTACAGACAGACCATTGATGAATTAAACTAACCCTTAAAAAGACCAACTTTAGCTACCAATATTTTCTAATTCAGACCAATATTTAAACCCTAAAGTTATTGGAGATTTCTTGATTTTTTGTATCCGTTTAATCTTGAAAAATCCTAATATCTCATTATTAAAGCTCCCACTTATTAATAAAGCCACCCAGAATCTCAATGCTTCCATCTTCTGGAATGCGATTCCACTCATAGATATTGAGATCTTTAGCATGATTGAAAGCTGGAGGAATAGCAGACATGAGATCTCTAAACATATCAAGATCCAAACGATCCCAAAGCATCATTGCTAAGTGCCATCCTGTTTTGCCTTCAATTTCCTTACCTTTATATGAAAAATCGCGATGAGCTGCAATTCTATTGCGAATATTAATCAAGTCGTTTTCAACTTGCTTTTTTGCCCTGGAATATTCTTTCCATAATTTTTTTGCCACCACTAGATCTTCAGTTGTAATACCTCTCCAATAAGATTTCACATCAATATCATGCACTTCAGCAGACATCACTGCCACTTGGATTGTATCCATAACTTCAGTTAAAGATCGTAGCTCGATACAGATATACTTTAATAGTAGCTTGCGATTGTATTCATCCTTGCTTTGATTGCGAATTTCAAGAAGCCTGAGAATATCATCCCAAATATGTCCACCAGCAATTAATGCTGATGTTTTCTCATCTCCTGGAAACCAGGCTGATGGATCGCGTTGCCAAACTGGATGAAAAACTGAATCTTCAGGAATTAGGCTATTGGAATTACTTTCCATGAGCTTAAGAATTACTATGTTGAAGCTTTAGTTTACTGAAGTGAACAAGCTACTAGGTTAGTACTTTGACCTCATGCTAAAAAATTGGCGTAAAGACCTGAAAAAGAAGTTTAGGGCAAGCTTCGATCATCACAGTGAAAAAACAGTAAGGGTGCATGGCTAGTCTAAATCTAATGTACAGCCGCGCACCCTCCTGTGGCTCTTACCGATCGCCCCTATTCAAACCCCTCGACCGGTGCAAAACCTTGGCGCTGGACGTTTTCCGTCACCACACGCGGCTCCAGGAATTGCAACAGATAGTCCGGGCCGCCCGCCTTCGAGCCAACCCCCGAGAGCTTGAACCCGCCGAACGGTTGCCGCGCCACGATCGCCCCCGTAATGTTCCGGTTGATATATAAGTTACCCACCTCGAACTCCCGGGCCGCCCGATCGATGTGTGACGGCGTGCGCGAATAGAGACCCCCCGTGAGAGCAAATTGCGTTCCGTTGGCGATCGCCAGCGCCTGCTCGAACGTCTCCGCCTTGATCACTGCCAACACCGGCCCAAAGATCTCCTCCTGGGCGATCGCCGCCGTTGGGGGCACATCGCGGAACACCGTCGGCCCCACAAAATAGCCACCCTCGGGGGCTGGCAGCTCGATCGCCAGGGTCGATTCCGCCTTGCCCTTGGCGATGTAGTCGCGGATGCGAGCCTGGGACGTGCCATCAATCACCGGCCCCACCTTGACGCTCGGATCATCCGCCGGGCCGATGTTCAGGGACTTGACCGCCTCGACCAGCCGCTCCACAAACGCCTCGTAAATCGGCGCAAGCACGATCGCCCGGGAGCAAGCGGAGCACTTTTGGCCGCTGTAGCCAAAGGCCGAATCCACCACGCCCTGCACCGCCTGATCCAGGTCGGCGCTCTCATCCACGACGATCGCATTTTTGCCGCCCATCTCCGCGATTACCCGCTTCAGGTGCTTCTGACCCGGTTGCAAAATCGCCGCGTTGGCATAGATCCAGCAGCCCACTTCCTGGGAGCCGGTGAAAACGATCGTGTGCACATCCGGGTGCTTGACCATGTGCGCCCCCGCCGTCGAGCCACGCGCCGGGACGTATTGCAGCACGCCATCGGGAATGCCCGCTTCCACCAGAATTTCAATGAATTTGGCGGCGATCACCGAGGAGGTTTCGGCGGGTTTCAGGATCGTGCAATTGCCCGTCACCAGCGAAGCCACGGTCATGCCCACCGGGATCGCCAGGGGGAAATTCCAGGGCGAAATCACCAATGTGATTCCCTTCGGTTGGTAGTGGTAGCGGTTGGTTTCGCCAGGATAGTCGTAGGCCGTGCCCGCCTCTAGCCGCTCCATTTCGTCGGCATAGTAGCGGCAAAAGTCGATCGCCTCGGACACTTCGGGATCCGCTTGGCGCAAGGCTTTGCCCACTTCTAAGCAAACCCAAGCCGACAACTCCGCCCGCCGCGCTTCCATCAGGTCAGCCGCTTTTCGCAGGATCGCCGCCCGTTCCTTGGCCGGTGTGGCTTTCCAGGCCGGGAAGGCCGCCTTGGCCGCCGCGATCGCCTCGTCGGCCTGCTCAATGCTGGCTAGGCCAACCTTGCCGATCAGCTCCTGGGGCTTCGAGGGATTTTCCGAGGCGATCGTTTCGCTGGTTTCCACCCGCCGACCGGCAATCAACGGCCGGTAAAGCTGGCCCAACTGAGACCTCACCTGGGCGATCGCCGCCAGGGCCGGATCGCGCAAATTCTGCCGCGAATAATCCGTATCCGGCGCATTGGCGAAGGGAACCACCGTTTCATAGACCGCATCATTGGGCTGCGGCGCGGCGGCCAACTCGTTTAGTTCCCGCTCCCCGAGGCTGCTTTGGCGCAAAAACGACGAATTGGCCGTGTTCTCCAGCAGCCGCCGAATCAAGTACGCCATGCCGGGGATCAAGTCGCCGTAGGGGCAATAGACCCGCACCCGATAGCCCTTGTCCGCCAAGGTTTTTCCCAGTTTGTCCGCCATGCCGTACAGCACTTGCAGCTCAAAGGCCCGCCGGGGCGCACCCACCTTTTCCGCCACTGCGATCGCCTTCGCGGCCGATCGAGCATTGTGGGTTCCCAGCGCCGCATACAAGTGAGCATGATTTTCCAGCAGCAACTGGGTCATCGCTTCGTAGTTGGCATCCGTCGCCGCCTTGTCATTAAACACCGGCTGCGGCCAATCCTTTTGCACCGATTGGATCGTTTCCTGATCCCAATAGGCTCCCTTCACCAGCCGCACGGTCACGGGTGTGCCGCGCTCCTTCGCCCAGGCCACCACGCCCTGCAAATCGGCGTAGGAATCGCGCAAATAGGCTTGCAGCGTCAGCCCAATATCGGTGCGATCGCGGAACTCCGGCTCCATCAACACCGCTTTCAACGCCGCCAACGTCGCATCCTTATATTTGTATTGCTCCATGTCGAAGTGCACCGCCGCGCCCAATTCCTTGGCCCGCCGCAGCAACACCCGCGCCCGATCGGCCGTTTTCGCCTGGGATCCCGCCACGTCCAGCGGGTCAAACTGGGAATAGAACGCCGTCAGCTTCACGGACACTTGCACCTTGGGCAGGGGCTGACCGTCCGCCTCGTCGATCTGGGCGATCGTCGGCCAGCGCTGGGCCGCCGTCGCCAACTGCGCCATCAAATCCAAATAGCGATCGAGGTACTGCTGGGCCTCCACTTCCGTAATCACCGCCTCGCCAAGCAGATCGACGGTGAAGGCCATTTTGTCCTTCCGCAACCGCTCGATCGTGCGGATGGCCTGGGCGATCGTCTCGCCGGAAATATACTTTTGCGCCAGCGTCTTAATCGCCGTACTCACCGTCGTGGCCGCCACCTGACCGGGCATTGAACCGGGATCGGAAAAATTCAGCAAATTTTTCAGCAAATCCGGCAGTTCCACCTCTTCAGTGGTCAAATATTCCCGCAGGTGGGCGGCAATTTCGGGGTTCGATTGCAACGCGGGCAGACAGTCAATGAACCGAAACAATTGCACCTTCAAGCCGGGATTGCTCATGGTCCAATCCATCAGCTTGTCATCAAGCTTCATCTGGTCGCGCATTTGGGCCAGGAAGCCTTTTTTCGTTTGGGTGGCTTGAATCAGTTCACGGGCGATCGATTGGGTGCGGTCTTCGTAAGAATTGGGGACAGTTGCAACCACGGTGTGCGAGCCTCTCAAAGCGTTCCGGTGCTTATCTTCCATTCTAGGAAGTCCAGCGGACGGTGCTTAAAGCGACAGCAAGGGCCCACGGGGCGATCGTCCAAATCGATCGCGATGCGTGAATGGGCAGACCTTTTAATTCAGCCTTCAAGGATTAAGTCTGAGGCTAACGAATGGTTGGATCGAGTAGCTGGTATAACGGACTATATCGCTGAACCCTCAAGCCACCGGCCAGGCAAAGGTATGTTGAAGCAGCCGTTGAAGATTCAGATTCCTCAGCAGGCACTGATCGCCTTTTGCCAAAAATGGCAGATTCAAGAGTTTTCGTTTTTTGGGTCTGTTCTACGAGACGACTTTCGACCAGACAGTGATATTGATGTCATGGTCAGTTTTGAGGACAGTTCAACTTGGGGAATTTTAGAACTAGTTCAAATGAAGCGTGAACTGCAGACATTGCTAGGACGCGAGGTTGATTTGTTGACCAAAAAATCAATTGAGCAAAGCCACAACTGGATTCGCCGAAAAGAAATTCTAGAAACAGCCCAAGTTGCTTATGTCGCGGGATAGTGCATCACTGATTGATATTGTCCAAGCAGGGCAATTGATTTTACAGTTTGCTCAAGGACTCGATCGTGATCAGTTAAAGTCAGATTTGCGAACACAATCTGCAATTCTGTACCAGATTGCAATCATGGGAGAGGCAACAAAACGATTATCTCGCGAGTTTCGAGCACAACATCCAGAAGTGCCATGGGATGATATGGCCGGAATGCGAGATATCGTTGCTCATCAATATGATCGAATTGATTTAGATATTGTTTGGCAAGTCATTGAACGCAATATTCCTCAGTTACTCAGTATGCTAATCAACTTGCTACCGAGTCAGAATGAATAATCAGACATTACTGATATTTTCGAGCTAAGTAATTTGTATAACTTCCAGAATCAACAGTTGCATTAAGCTCTGGCAATTTAGCGATCCCTCTCAAGCGCGACAAGCTAGATTGCTTGAAAAGCGATCGGGTTTCCTGTTTCAAGGACTCCAGCAAGAGCTGTACGAGCTGCCACCGATGATCCAGCGACAGTTGAAGAACTTGAGTTTGTAATTCTTGGAACGTCATAATCTTGCAGTTGTATACGATTTATCCATTGTATAAAATTCTATGATGTCGAAGCGAATTATGGGAGTGAACTTCAATGAGGATCACTTGATTTTGGCGTTAGAGGATGGGCGAGTTCTATCAGTTCCGATCGCCTGGTATCCTCGATTGGTTTACGGCATAGAAGCAGAGTGCCAAAATTTTCAAATCAGCGGTGCAGGTTTTGGCATTCACTGGCCAGAACTCGATGAAGATATTGGCATTGCGGGTCTATTGCTAGGCAAAAAATCTTCTGAAAGTCCAGAATCATTTCAGCGATGGCTGGCAAGGCGATCGGCTACGGCTCATTCTTCAACGTAAACCGTTGGGAGTGATGGCGACCATTACGGTCTTGATTGGCTATCCTTAAGTCAACACTCCATAGCCAATTACTCAAAATCATGCCCAAACTGCCAATTATTCAGCCCGATCGCGCCTACAGCTTTGCGGATTATTTCAAGCTCAACTTTGCGCCCCAAGATATCTTGAGCTATTTCAATGTCGCGCTCGATCGACAACTGCTAACGCTTCCTAGCTATTCAGGAGAACTCGATCGCCTGGGGGATTTAAAGTCACGCATCCTAGAAAGCCTGCCGCGCATCAGCTTGAATGCAACAATCACCCGTTCCTGAAACATGATCAAACTGCTTCAGTACGGGCTGTAGGTGTACATTGCCCACCCTACTAATTGGGCAATACTTGTCTCGCAAAATTATGAATTGCTTTACATGTGCTACTTCAGCTTGCCAGCAATCTTCTTGACTATTTTTTCTAGTATCTTAAATTGATCCTCCAATTTATCCAATCGTTCTTCTAGTTCAAGGAGGTGTTCTTTTAGATCATCTCCTTCCTGTTGCGTCTCTACCGGCTGTTGCTGTAGATATTGAGAATATAGATCTTCAGCGTCTTGCTCTGGCAGTTCATTCATGCTTATTTGCCTGAATTTCTAAATACACTTTTGAAGTGCTAACTCTGAATACCGTATCATGCAGTTTCAAGCAATGATAGATATCTTATGCTTTCTTCAAAATCTGATTTTCGATAGTTTGTAGCAGTCTGTGAGTTGAGCAATACTAAACCCACGGAATGTCAACCCCTAAAGCCGCTAAAGTGCCGATACGATGAGGGACAAGGGCGCGATCGCACCGAAGTAGTTGTTTCCCAGCGGCTATTCCCTTGGCTCAACCAATTTCCTTGTCAGTTAAAGCCGGAGTGAATTCCATGACCGCCACCCCGATCGAGCTATCCGAGTCTTCCAGAGATCGCACCCTTAAATATTAGTCATCCCACAACGACCCAGACTGACGCTCAATTTAATCAATTCAATTTATTATTCATGTTAATCAATTCAAATTATCATTCATGGCTTTTACCTATCATCGTACCGTTCGCTTTGGCGAAACCGATGCCGCAGGGGTAATGTATTTTTCGCGGCTATTGGAATGGGCCCACGAAGTCTATGAAACCTCGCTGATGGCTTCGGGGGTTAATGCCAAACATTTCTTCAGCCGATCGCAGCCTTGGGTAATGCCAATTGTGGAAACGGGAGCGAAATTTTTTCAGCCCATGTCCTGTGGCGATCGCCTGGAAATTGTGATGCGGGTTTATGCCATCCAAGAAAGCGAATTTCGATGTGAATATGAATTCTTTTTTGAAGGATCGCAGCGGGATTTCCACACGGCTCAGGCATTCACGCGCCATGTTTGCATTGACCAAGAAACTCGTAAACGACGCGAAATCCCTCCAGAACTGGCAGTTTGGCTAAAGCTTTTTGAGGAACCTCAGCCTCAGATTTAGGGAAGGTCGATTTCTTTGGCTTTCTTGATAGAATGAATCGTCACGATCGCCGATAGATCCAGCCCTTTAAGCAACGGCGGTCACTTGTCCTAAATCTTCGGGATGGAGGCGATCGTGCAAAACCTGCCCATCCCGAAACCAAACCACACGATGAGTCCGACGGGCCACCTCCGGTTCGTGGGTCACCATCACCACGGTCATGCCGCTTTGGTTTAATTCTTCAAAAATATCCAGCACTTCTTGGGTGGTTTTGGTGTCCAGTGCGCCGGTTGGTTCGTCGGCCAACAACACGATCGGGCGGTTCACGATCGCGCGTGCAATGGCCACCCGCTGTTGCTGCCCCCCAGACAGTTGGTTGGGTCGATTGTTCACCCGATTCCCCAAACCCACGCGGCCCAAAGCGTCCAGGGCCCGCTGTCGTCGCTCCCCGCTGGGCACACCCGCATAGACCATCGGCAACATGACATTTTCCAGGGCACTTAGTTGGGGCAGCAGGTGAAATTGCTGAAACACAAACCCCAGCTTGCAATTGCGCACCGTGGCTAGGTCTTTTTCGTTCAGTTCGGCCACGTCAATGCCATCGAGCTGATAGCGCCCGGAACTGGGGCGATCGAGGCAACCAATCACGTTCATCATGGTGGATTTGCCGGAACCCGATGCGCCCATAATTGAGCAATATTCACCACTTTCCACCACCAAGTTGACCCCATTCAAGGCGCGCACCTCGGTGTTGTCGCTGCCGTAGATTTTGTAAATCTCGGAGAGTTGAATAACTGGCGGGCGATTGGGAATGGGCGATCGGGGCTGGGGATTAGGCAGAGCAAGGGTCATAGCACTGTTTCAAGAAGGCAAGGATGAGCGGAAACCATCTCCCATTCTAAGAAGCTTGGCCAATTTTGTGCGGCCAGGGGATAACCGTAGAGGATGACTCGAGATGACAACTCAGCAGCTCACCGCTTAGTTGAATCAAGATGGGGGGATCGATCGATGACGAATGACCGTTCCAACGCAGATATTCAGCCCGAAAATATTTCCGAAAACACTCCCGAAAACATTCCTGAAAACATTCCTGAAAACATTCCCGAAAATACTACAAATCATCCAGGAAATCATCCATCAGGCAATTCAACCAATCATCCAGTTACGGTTGCAGCCGCCAACACCATTACTTTTCAAACATCGACCAGGAATCGGCTCTTGGCCAAGCTAATTGTACTGCTGTTAATTACAGGAGGATTCAGTCAGTTATTTCTGAAGGTGAGCCAACAGGATTATCAAAAGGGGTTATCCCTTACCCCGGAGGCCTATTCACAATCCTATGAACGGTATCGCACCCAACTTTTATCTAAAAAGATGGTCGTTGATTATCCGGCTGTGGGTGTTTTTGCGGTTTTTCTGGTGTTGCTGGGCCTGGTCGGTGGCTATGAATTGGCGGTGTTTGTGATTGGTTTGTTGATCGGAAAATTGTTGCCGCCAGGAGGTCAGCGCTGACATTGAAAAGGTGGCGAGGAGAATCGCTGGGAAAAAAATTGCCAAGGTTGTTGGGCAAGGCAGCCAAAGCAATAGGAATAGCGCGAGATTCGTGCAAATCTTAGATTGTCTGTGGGTGACTGGCCGGAAGCCAATTGCCTCGGGTATTTGGGGGGAGATTGGGAGTTGGGGTCTACGGGCCCTTGTCTACGGAACTCCTGGCCAAAAAGTCCGTGTCGATCGAAGCCGATGCCGGTATAGTTAAACCCTAGGTTCAGAATGGCGATCGCCCGATCGCTTCTGGCACTGCATCCCTTCCCGATCGCCCGCCATGACCGTCCTTGTCATCGACAACTACGACAGTTTCACTTACAACCTCGTTCAATACTTTGGCGAGTTGGGCCAAACCCACCCGATCGCTCGGGATATTCAGGTTTTTCGCAACGATAAGATCACCCTGGATCAGATTCGGGAACTGAAGCCCGATGGCATCACCATTTCGCCCGGCCCCGGCACACCGGACGAAGCGGGAATTTCCCTAGACATCATTCGGGAGTTGGGCCCAACTCTGCCGGTGCTTGGGGTTTGTTTAGGTCACCAAAGTATTGGCCAAGTATTTGGGGGCAAGGTGGTGCGTGCGCCGGAACTGATGCATGGCAAAACCTCCCCGATCGAGCATCGCAATGTGGGAGTCTTTCAGGGCATTGAATCCCCCATGACCGCGACTCGGTATCATAGTTTGGTCATTGAGCGAGAAAGCTGCCCGGAACAGTTAGAAATTACCGCTTGGGTGGCTGACGGAACCATTATGGGCGTGCGCCATCGGAACTATCCCCACATTGAAGGGGTTCAGTTTCATCCCGAAAGTATTCTGACCAATGCCGGTAAGCAACTGCTCTCGAATTGGCTGACGGTGGTGGCCCAGTTCCACCAATCCGCCGCTTTGGCCTAAGAATCTTGAGCATCCTGGCTCCTGGTTTCTGCGGTCGATCGGATCGATCACGTCGATTCGATCGCTTTGATGAGTACGCAAAGCGTTCCCAAAAAAGTTCACCTCAGAAGTTCACCTCAGAAGTTCACCCCCAAAAATTTACCCACAGAGTTCATCCAAAGAGTTCATCCAAAGAGTTTTCAGAGCGTTTTCCAAAGGGAGTTTTCAACACGATTTCCCAAAGCGTCCCTGAAGTTCCCATTCCAATTCAGATCAACTCAGTCTCTAATCAATTCAATCCCTAATCAATCTCAAACGGTGCGAGGAATTTTATGGATCGGTGGATCAATCGGCGGCAAATTCTGCGATATGGCCTGATGGGTGCAGGGGCCGCCCTGGCCAGTGCGATCGGGAGCCGTGCAACCTCAGCCCAAGCCGCCGATGGCTTAACGATTCAGTCCTTGGGCCACACTTGCTTTGCCTTCACCGGGGGTGGGCTGCGGATTCTGAGTAATCCTTTCAACACCCTGGGTTGCACTGCTGGTTATCGATCGCCCAATTTCACCGCCGACCTCGTGACCATCAGCAGCCAACTGCTCGATGAGGGATTTGTCAGCAATCTGCCGGGCAATCCCAGTTTGCTGTTTGAGCCGGGGACGTTTGAATTTCGCGGTAGCCAATTCCAAG
This sequence comes from Limnothrix redekei LRLZ20PSL1, assembly GCF_043235035.1. Taxonomy (NCBI): domain Bacteria; kingdom Bacillati; phylum Cyanobacteriota; class Cyanophyceae; order Pseudanabaenales; family Pseudanabaenaceae; genus Limnothrix; species Limnothrix redekei. The sequence continues at coordinate 371,732 of NZ_JAZAQF010000086.1, forward strand.
GCATTCGCACTGCCCACGATCGATTTGGGGGGCGGCGATTTGGCGACAATGTGGTTTGGCGCTGGAAGCAGGGGGGCATCTCCATCCTGCACTTGGGCGGCATTGCGGCTCCTCTGGGAGTAGAAGAAAAAATTCTGATGGGGCGGCCCGATGTGGCCATTGTGCCGGTGGGCGGCGGGGCGAAGGCCTATAACGCTGAGGAAGCAAAACGGGCGATCGAGTCGTTGCAACCCAAGGTGGTGATTCCCAGCCAATACCGCACGGCGGCGGCCGATAGCCAATGTGATTTGGATGGACTAGAGGCGTTCTTGAGCTTGATGAGCGGTTATGACATCAAAACCCTGAACACGGAAACCATGACCTTGCGGCCGGAGAATCTGCCGCCCCAGGGCACGCTGATCCGCGTTTTACGCCACCCGGCCTAGGGGCGAATCTGGCATCTGGTGAGGGAAACGCTGGCCGCTGTTGCCCTAAGCCGCTGTTGCCCTAAATTGTGTGAACGATCGCCTGGATGGTGCTCCTGGGTTAACTGGGGGCAGATTGGCGATGCTGTGATCGATCACTCGTCAGATCGCTGGGCAAATCGCTGGGCAAATCGTCCACCAAATCGATCGATCGCGCCGAACCGCTGCCCACAACACTTTCGGCCCGCATCGGTGCATAGACCTCCACCGGCTCATGGCGACCTTTCAGACGCTGCGGGCCGAGGGAATGGAGCACCACCTCTGGATAGTTACGCAGGGCTTTGGCAGTGGTTTCGTTAATCAAAATGGGATAGTCCGGAAACTGTTTGGTGAGGGTTTCCAGGCGGGCGGCAATGTTCACCGCGTCCCCGATGACGGTGTAAATCAGGCGATCGAGCGAGCCAATTTGACCCGCCACCGCCTGACCGGTGCTGATGCCGATGCCGCTTTGGATCGATACCTGGCCGCGGGCGCGCCGATGTTCATTCAACTCCGCCAGGCGATCGCGCATGGCCAACGCCGCCGACACCGCACACCACTCCGCATCCGGCTGGGGCACGGGCGCACCAAATACCACCACGATCGCATCGCCAATAAAGTTATTGATATAGCCACCCCAAGGTGCAACGGCCTCCGTCATCGCCGTCATATATTCATTCAAAAACTCCACCACCCCCTGGGGATCCAACTGCTCAGAAAGGGTCGAAAATCCCCGAATATCGGAAAATAATACCGAAACCCAGCAGGTTTGTCCGCCTAGCTCCACCCCACCCCGTAATAGTTGTTCGCGCACCACAGGCGACACCATTCGCCCAAAAATATTCAGCTCCCGTTCCCGCTCCCGCAAACCGGAAACCATTTGGTTAAAGGTGGCCGCCAACAAACCCAGCTCATCAGTGCCCTGAATGTCCACATGGGCCCGGTCAAACTGTCCCATCCGCAATTCCTGAGCCGCACGGGTGAGCAAGTGCAAGGGCCGCACAATACTCCGGGCCAGGGCCAGGGCCAGCAGGGCCACCGCTCCCCCCACCAGAAACACACTGGCCGTGGTGCGATGGGCCAGTGCATTCAGCGGCGTGACAAAAACCGACTCTGGCTCCGTGATTGCCAAACGCCAGGGCCGCATATCCAAAGCCGACATACCCACGATTTCCGTTTTGCCCGTGAAGGGCGATCGATAGGCAATATTGCCGAAGGATGACGGGCCCAGCCCCATCGTTGACTGGTTCGGGGTAGAAGTGGCGGAGGGCGTGATGGGGGGCAATGGAACCGCCGATGATGCAGCAGTGGGGGCAGAGGGCAATTGCAGCGATCGCGCCAACACCGGCAAATTCAAACTTTCAATTCGATCGAGACCAAACTGAACTTTCGGGTCGATCGTGCGCAACTGCACGGGCGACAAAGGCAATAAGCTGCGATAGACCCAACGCCGATCCGTATGGGCAATCACAATTCCGTTTTGATCGACCAAGAAAGCAGAGCCACCTTCCTTTTGGTTCAAGCTGGTGAGCAAGCGACCCACCGCCTCCGATCGCAGCTTAATCACCACCACGCCCAGCAGATTGCGCGTGCCCTTGGCCACCACCGGCACCGAAAGGAAAATCCCCGGCTGACCCGTTGTGGATCCCACCGTCCATTCCGAAATGTAGAGTTTGCCTTGGCGCGCTTCTTGGAAGTAGTTGCGAAAGGCGTAGGACTTGCCAATGTTGCTGGGATTCGTTGAAACCAAACAACGTCCCGTGCGATCGAGCAGAAACACTGAAAAATAATCCGGATTGGAATTGCGAACATTCGCGATCGCTTCAGCCGCCAAAATTCGCCAATAGTTCTGTTTTTCCTGAGGCTCTTTCGCCGCCACCGACTCCGCAAATTGCACAATATCCCGCGCGCTGGCCATCTGAATCCCCACCCGTTGCGTGTCAATCAGCAACTGATCCAGTCGGGCCGCCACACTTTTCGCCAACAACTCCAGATTTTTATACTCCGCCATTTTGACCGTATACAGGCTTTGGCGAAGGTTATAAAACGCCGTCAGACTCATTGGCAGCAGCGACGCAGCCAACAAAGCCGCCGACAGCTTGGGCGCAATTTTCCAGCAAGCCGGATTCCAACTCCAACGCCAGCGGTTCACAAACAACCTCAGAGAGACACACTCAAAATGTAGGTTTAGCAGCGGCCACCATGACTTTGATTCGTCTTCAGCCATGAATCCGCAGCTAGCGAGATGCAATGCGAGTGTTTACCCCCACCTTCATCTTACCCAGCGTCCATTGCCCAGGAACAGAGCCAGAGGTGTTGGTCAATCGCTCCAAGCTGCGCCCAGCAAGGCAGCAAAAGATACTCATTTTCCTATTCTCAGATTCGCGATCGCTGTCTCTTGACTGTTCAATCTTCTCGCTTCAAAATCCGCAAAAAAATCAACCAATATCATCAAGATTTCACGAAAAATGATCTACAACTCTTCATGGAATTTCAAAATCGCAATTGACAACAATCTTTAAAATTCTAACAAGATTCACCCAATTTCAATGGGATTTTATGATCGAACCTAGTCTCAGACTGAAAAATCTTGACCCAAGGGCATAAAATTACACTGACATTAAGCTTGAGATTTCAAGGACTGTATTCAAAAGAGTGCCCTAAACATATTCTGGCTAAGCCATTGCCGTTCACAGAGGGCAAAGTCAACTAAATGAATTAAGGTAAAATTGATCACCAATTTTCTACGTAGCACGTCCTTCAATTGAACATAAATTCCTCATTAGTCGCTCTAAATGGGTTGCTCTAAATGAGTCGCTTTAAATGGGTCGCCCTGAATGGGTTACACCATTAGCGCGAGCAGACCTGAGCGCAACTCAACCAATGGAGCCGACCCAGCAAACCGAGCAAGAACCTGTCCCCGTACTCTTAGAATCCACTGCCAGAATCAGAGCAGATCCTCTGCCGGCCCACGCCGCCAACCTAAATACCTGCAAATGATTCGACAAAAAACCCAAAAATTAAAGGGGGTCAGGAGCCGCAACTCGGATCCCCTAAACCCCAACTGAACCTCTTGATTGCTCAATCCCCTGATTGCTCAACCAGCCTATTGGTAGTAATGGTTGGTGGCGTGGGCGAAGTCCTTGTAAACCTTGGGTAAATCAACGCCATATTTCTTGAGCCGCGACTCCCGCATATACATCACAAAATTTTGGCTTTTTGTGCTGGGAATTTCACTGGGGCGGCGGTGATTTTCCAAAATTTCCGTTGTCATTTTGCCGGCCACTTCTCCCATCTCATAGGGCGAAATCCCAACGGCTAACATGCCGCCATCATCCACATAAAATCCCCAGCATCCGATATCAGGAATCGGTGAGTTCTCGATCGTCCACTTCATCACTTCCTTCGGCGACACCACCGTATCATCGGTACTGGAGCGACGCAGCGTGTGGTAGTGCGTGATCAGCAAAAAGTCAGCAATTTTGCCGGAATTTTTGATAAATTGCTTCCACTCTTCAAAGGTGGCTACTTTTCGGTGTTCAATCAGATCGATCGGTCGCCAGTCAAAATCTGCCATTTCTTGGTGAATAGCTTCTGACGTTTCCGAGTCATCAGAATAGTGAACAATGCGGCGGCGATCGGGCGGCAAAATTTGCAGGAAAATCTCTTTCAGGGAAAAGAAGGGAATCCGCTCCAAAATGCCCGTCACATTCCTGGCTTTGTCAAATCCATAGGCGCTGGCTTCCGCATTCACCCCGCTGTAGACAATATCAATCTTGGGGTGATTATTGAAATACTTGGCGACAAATTCCTGAGCATTATCATCGATCGAAATAATCACATTTGGTTCCCAGCGCTCAATTAGCCGCCTAGCCAATTGTCCCGCCTTTTCCTTATAAGCCGCGCCAGGATTCCGCTTCGTATCCATGTAGTGATACTGAATCGAGTACGGCTTCTTATCCAGGATCCAGCTCAGCCCCACATTGATGTCTTTCGTCCAGGCAAAGTCCGTTGCATAGCTGCTTAGCACCAAAACACGCGGCTTACTAGAATTGCTGAAGGCAAAAAACACCAAGGCACAAATCAAAAAGAAAATAATTGGCAATTTCTGAAGCTGCTTGCCCCAGCGGTTAATATCAGAAAGCTTCCAAGAAAGTCGTGACATGGCTAGAGAATGAGTGGAGAAGTTAATCAGAATGAAGCTGTCGCTGCTTGCAATGGAAAAACCATGATCGATCAATGCCAATGCTCTTTAAGATTCTTTTGAGGTCGATTTCATGTTTTTCAATAATCGACTATAAAATCCCAAGACTGCGAAAATATCCCAATGATAGGTAGATTGAAAAGAAGCGAATTATTGTTGACAGTAAATTACCTCGCAAAATCAAACGCTCATTAAAAAGCTGCTGCTTATCCAATAGTTCCTGAAATTGGAGGTAGTAAGAACATTGGTAAGGGAAAAACCAAGCATCACTAATATTCAGGATAATTGCTCCCACAATCCAAGGGTTTACGCCATTGCTTTCTGCCATTGGAATCAATATTGTGGCAAAAATTGCAACGGCAGTCGTGTTGGGAATCACAAACCGCACAGCCAAAATTGTCAGGCTCAATAAAAAGATAAAAAGCGGAAAATTAGAGTTCATGGAATCGCTGAGCCAAGTCAGATATCCACCAAAGTGAGTATCAAGACCTAAGTAGGACATGGCTTCTGCAATTCCCACCAAACTGCCGAGTAGGATCAAAAATGGCCAGTCAATTTGGGTACGAAATTCGTTCTTCTTCAAAATTCCCAGTGACAACACCAGAAATAGGACTCCCAAGCCAATCCAGGGCAATTGGATTTTATGAATGGATGCGGTGACAATTCCCAGCAACAGCACGATTGTACTGACCAACGAAATCCACTCTTGGCTGCTCAGAGGGCCTAGGGTTTCCACCTGAGCTTCCACTTGCTGTTGGGAAATTTCAAAGGCTTGATTATTGCTAAATAGGAACTTTGTGGAAATAAAGTACAGCGCTAGGGTCACGATCCCCACCACTAAGCTAGCTTGCAACCAATAAACCCAACTAAATTGTTGCTGAACTTGCAAAGGCAAGAGGCCATAGACTACAAAATTAGCCGATTTACTGCTCAGAAAAACATGAGAAAGCAAGCTAGCACCACTGAAGGCAGCAAAGGCTAGATGACTGGCAGCTTTGCCACCTGGTTTAACCCCTGTGGCATCAATGGTGTCTGTCAAAATGGGTGACAACAGACCAATTCGACCATTAGCAGAGGGCAGAATGGGGGTCATCGCTAATCCGGTTAAAAATAAAGCGGTCGCATACCAACTTTCCGTTTTAGGAATGAATCGAGAGAGCCACAAAACTAGACGATAGGTTAATCCGGATCCCATCAAAACAGCTCCCAATCCAAAGAGGCTAAGCGCCATAAAAAAGCTGCCCGATGCAAAGCCAGAGAGGATAACTTCACTGGGGGCAATGTCTAGAATTAGCAATGACAAAATGCAAAAAAGACCAGGAATAAATTCTGGAACCATCCCAAAGACCCACATCACAATGGTGGATGTAAGTACGATTAAAAACATTTGAGAATTCCAATCAAATTCCGCAGTTTCTCTCAAAATTAAGTATAAAATTCCGGGAACTACCACTGACAAGATCCAACCGAAAGCCTGAACCCAATCATTGCGCTTGAGCTGAATAATGGGCGATCGGCGCTCCAGTTCTCGGCTAGGCTGCCCGCTGTAATGACTGAGCAGGGAAGCGTAGAACCGATCGATGGTTGGGGTGCCAGCACTGGCCACTTTGGTAATAGCTTCGCGAGGCAAAGCGATCACTTCCGTGTTGTCAACCGCGATCGCGTCGGCCATGTAGTAGTCAGAGGAAACGGCCGCCTCTTCACCCACGAAACCATGCTCCACCTCCGCAATGACGCGCCCTCCAGCCCAAAGCTGCACTTTGCCCCGGCGCACAAAATAGAGGGTTAAGGCGGGGGTTCCTGACTGGAATAGGGCTTGGCCATTTTCCAAAAAATGCTCGACCGCATAGGGCACAACTCTCGCCAGTTCTTGTACAGAACAATCAGAGAGAATCGGAGCGCGTCGCAACTCCTGCGCCATTTGCTTGAGATTGATCGCCATATGTTGATGTCCTGATTTGGAATTTCAATTGTAGGCTTAGCTCGTTGAAAGAATGCGGTTTAATTCATGGTTTTGGTATTCATATTTAATCCTAGCCTCCAGGCAGCTTTTAGGCTGTTGAGGAAGTTAAAAAACTATGAATTTGTAGTTCAATGCTATTTTCAAAAGTTTTCTGCTAGAGGTAATATCCCCCGCAGCCTCATTGAGCATAGCTATCTTGAAAGGCGTGAGCCAGCACCAATAACTATTGTTGTCAGATCGGTTGGTGGCTGATTTTCAGGTTGCCTGGAGTGTTGGGAACAGCGCCAGAAAATGACTCCTGACGATGAGAGGGGCAGACCTGAGCCAAGCCGCGATCGCTTGGTCATTCATACAGCAGCCGTCAATTCAACCCGGTCAAAATAAACACAGAGCACGGAGTTTGTGAGTTGAGTCCGTGGTTTTGACTACGAATCAGGAATGATTTAATACAAGCTTCTCTGTGTTTTCCCTAAAGTCGCTGTTTCAACAAACATTTAGCAGGGTGTGAGTTGATGAATTGGCTTGACTACTGGGGCGATCGGATTGCTTAATCATCGTCAAAGTGGATCAGGATGGTTAGGAACTGGCTGAAAATCCTAAGAAATTCAAGTCTTAGTTTGGCAGCCTTGGTGAATTATTGCACCTTGGACTTGGTTTTTCAGGAGCATCTTTGCTGATCTCTTGAGATTGGTTAATAATTGGTTAAGGCAATGCTAGCGCAAAACTTCGTAGCCATCACCAATCGCTGATTAAATCCAGGCAAGCCTAAAATTGCAGTCCCTGGTCAGAAATTTCAGAGCAAGATTGTCGAAAATGGCAAGCTGCAATTTATGATTCCATGGGTCAGAACTATCTTGAGAACATCAAGAGCAGATTATTCAAGGTTCCTATGGGCTTTGAGTCAGTCACGAAACATTCAGCAACCAATTCACCCACAATGGACGATCGCCCAATAAGCACTTCGGAAGCATCACCTTTTTTCCAGTTTGAGCAAGACTTCATCACTGGGTTACGGTGCATTCCCATGGTGGTTCGCTACCGCCTCGATCGAGTCGGCATTAAACTCAAACTGCATCACTGGAATCAACTGTCTGAGGCTGATCGCTTACGGTTAGTTGTGGCTCCTTGCGATACCTTGCCCGAGCAAGAAACCTATCGCCAGGAATTGCGTGAATTGGTGGCAGCGCGATCGGGTGAAATTCCCAAAGATTTGCCCCTAGAAAACCTGTTTCCTTGGTTGAGTGCCGACTTGCCCGATTCAGTCGCAACGCAAGCAGAGCGGGTTGGAGTCACACTGAACCATCAACAGTGGCGATCGCTTAGTGAATTGCAGCGATTTGCGCTCATTAAACTCAGCCAACCAGGCCACGAAAATCGCAATTTTTTGCCAGCGGTTCAAGAATTCGGCCTACTGAACCCTTAACGGCTGCCGGCACTGCGGTGGGGTGCTTTGAGGATACGATTACGCCTGCGATCAGCCGGGGTAGCCAAGGGAGTCTACTTGCGGGGTTGGGAGCCGGCCGATCGGAAAGATCAAAAAGACTGAAAAAAGCTGCCCACAAGATTGTACTGACAGGATCTTGGGATCTAGGGCTGGGCAGCAGACTCATTCTCTATTCTCTAGTCCACCAGAGAGTCAAGAGACGCGGGAAGAAATTTAGAGTAGCCCAGGTGTTTCCAAGCGGCGGGGGTGGCAACGCGGCCGCGAGGGGTGCGCTGAAGGTAGCCAATCTGCATCAGATAGGGTTCATAGACCCCTTCGATCGTCTGGGCATCTTCTCCGGTGGCGGCCGCCAAGGTTTCCAAACCCACGGGGCCCCCATTGAACTGCTCAATAATGGCGCTCAGGAGTCGGCGATCGGTCCAATCTAGCCCCCGAGGATCCACATTGAACAGCTCCAAGGCTGCCGCTGCGATCGCCCCGTCAATGGTTGTTTTGCCTTGGGTTTCCGCCCCTTTCACTTGCGCATAGTCCCGCACACGCCGCAACAGGCGGTTAGCAATCCGGGGTGTCCCGCGCGATCGCCGGGCAATTTCTGCGGCCCCGTCCGGCTCGATCGCCACCTGCAAAATTGTCGCCGTCCGCAACACAATTCGAGCCAGCTCCTCGGGTTCATAGAACCGCAACCGTTGAATCAGACCAAAGCGATCGCGTAGGGGCGAACTGAGGGCCCCCACCTGGGTTGTTGCACCCACCAGGGTGAACTTGGGCAACGGGATCGATCGAGTGCGGGCGCTCTGGCCCTTGCCCACCGTCACATCCAGCCGAAAATCCTCCATTGCTGGATACAAAATTTCTTCAGTGACCCGGGGCAGTCGGTGAATTTCATCCACAAACAACAGATCCCCCGGCTGCAAGTTCACCAGCAGCCCGGCAATATCCCGAGGGCGCTCCAGAGCCGGTGCGGTCGTAATTTTGCAAGACACACCCATCTCGCCGGCCAGAATCAAAGCCATGGTGGTTTTGCCCAAGCCTGGCGGCCCATAGAGCAACAGGTGATCCAGCGGCTCCCGGCGACCCTGGGCCGCTTGAATCGCAATGGTCAGCACCTCTTTTAAATCTTGCTGCCCCACATAGTCCGCCAGCCGCTGGGGGCGCACACGCTCATCGGGACGATCGCCCTGAGGAGACTGACTAACGGGCTTGGCCGCGTCTTGGTGAGCTTCCTCAGGCGTGGCCATCGGATCCAGCAGCGACGACGGAACGGACGATCGCGGTGAGTTCGATCGCCTAGCTGGCTTGCGGGGAGGCTGGGGATCAGGATTGCCGCCACCGGTTGACTTAGAAGAAATAATCGCCATGCCGTTGATATTAGCAATGGCATCCGCTCGGCCAAAATCGAAATTTCAAACCTCAGCGGAATTTGAGGGGAACCGCCAGCTTGAGTCCAGCAGCAGTTAGGCCTTGGGTCAGACCTTGGGTCAGGCCTTGGATTAGACCTTGCGGCGGAATGTGGCCCCGCGATATTTCAGCTCGATCGTTTGGTTAGCTTCTTCAACTTCTGTGGCTTCTGTGGCTTCTGGGGTCTCGGAAGTAACTTCTTGCCGCTTTTTCGGCATTTTCAGACCCCCACGATCGGGCATATGCCAAATTACCCCGCGATACACCCGATCGGTCACCGCCAAATGGGGATGCCCCAAAATCGAATCATTCGCTGCCGGAGCCGCCGTATTAACCGCCGTTAATTCCGCCTCATCAGCCGCTACCGACGAACTCGCCAGCTCCGCCCGATCGCCCAGGACTTCCGATTCCAGCATCTCCACCGGCTCCGGAGACCGTAGGCCATATCGCGCCACCCACCACACCGACAGCAACAGCAACACCTGAACTTCCCAGGGAGCCAAAACCAAGGCCACCAGAAAGCTCAAAATCGCCACACCATTCAGAATCAGCGACGGTTCATCCTGCCATCGTGAAGCCAGATAAACCGCAGCCACACAGATCAAAGTCGGCACCAAAAACCCAAGAGACATGGCTTACGCCTCAAAATGACTTGCCAGCTAGCCCGCATGATCAACAGAATCAGAATCAAAATGCCCGATTCAAAATGGGCAATGTGTATTTTTACTTAGTGATTTTTGCTGAATTGCTGCGGGATTATTTGGGGAATCGCTTGTTATTTCGTCTGTATCATCATGCTGACTCAAAGTGTTACATCAACGAAAGTAACTTTGTCAGCGTACTTGGTCTTATTACGCAGCATTATTTAAGAAAGTAGTGAGTAAAAACTCCTGCTCACCAACTGTCCAGGGTGAACCAGGGGCGATCAAAATGGGTCAAAAGAGCCAACATCAGCGGTCTTCAGAGGTTTTCAGCCTTGCCTTTGGCGTACACCCGCCTAGTGGGTAAATTTTGCCGTTAGCATCGGCAACTGAGTCATGAAAACTGAGTCATGGAAACTGATTTGAATCGCTGACTTTTAGAGAACCTTGACGAAGATGTCATTAACCATAGTTTAGATCAGTTATTTAGGCTACGAATGGGCTTGAAATATTGCTGATTGCAATCAAACCCATCGAACGCAAAGCGGCAATTGAGTAGACTGTGGGGCATTTCCGGCATCAATGACTGCTTAAGAACCACAACACCATCATGGGCCTAGACAGTCGATTGCCGGTGCTCGCCCCCGGTTAGACTTCGGTAGGTTAGGGTTGGAAAACCCGGTTTTAGTCAATCTTGCTGAAAACGGGTGCTGAAAACGGGTAAAGAACTGGATGAATGATTGAGATCATCATGATTCAGATGCCCCCCTCGATCGGGATCATTCAGAATCGTTAATTCACGGGAGCGACACACTCAGGCTGTGCGACCCCGGCGATCATATCCATCCCCCTGCTCTAATCGCCTTTGGCTGGAGTCCGCCTCTCATGACCGAATCAAGCCCCTTGCGCCTGTTGCAAATTGTGCCATCCGTGTCCTTGGTCTATGGCGGGCCGAGCCAGATGGTGTTGGGGCTAAGCCAGGCCCTTGGCGCAGCGGGGGCACAGGTGACGCTGCTAACTACCGATAGTAATGGGGATGCGGGGCAGGCTCCGTTGGATGTGCCGATCGCCCAGCCCGTGCTGGAAAAGGACTACAGGATTTATTACTTTCGCTGCGCCCCCTGGCGACGCTATAAATTCTCGATCGGGCTGTTGTGGTGGCTCTGGCGGCACGCACCGGAATACGACGTGGCCCACATCCATGCCCTGTTTTCGCCCATCAGCACCATGGCGGCGATCGTCTGTCGGTGGCGCAAGTTGCCCTATGTGCTGCGGCCCCTGGGCACGCTGGATCCGCTGGACCTGCGGAAAAAGGCCAGGTTGAAATGGTGGTATGGGCGGCTGCTGGAGCGGCGAAATTTAGCCAAGGCCGCCGCTGTTCACTTCACCAGTGCGGAGGAGTGCAAAATTTCTGAGCGGTTTGGGGCCATTTCCCGCGATTGGGTCATTCCCTTGGGGGTTCCGTTGCCGCCGCTCCGTGAACAACCCATGGCGCAATCCTCTAAGGAGGCGGGGCCGATGGTGCTGTTTATGTCACGGCTCGATCGCAAAAAAGGATTGGATATTGTGATTCCCGCACTGGAAACGTTGGCCGTGTCGGGACTGCCCTTTCGGTTTGTGTTGGCGGGGGCCAATGTGCAGGATCCAGACTATGAACAGTCCATTTCGGACTATTTGAACCGATCACACCTGAGCGATCGCACGGAAATTGTGGGCTTCGTGACCGGGGAACAGAAGCGATCGCTCCTAGCCCAAGCCGATTTGTTTGTGTTGCCGTCATACTATGAAAACTTCGGAATTGCGGTGGCCGAAGCGATGGCCGCCGGAGTGCCGGTGGTGATTTCCGATCAGGTACATATCTGGCCCGATGTGGCCGATACCCGATCGGGCTGGGTTTGCACTTGCGACGTATCTTCCTTTGCCGGGGCCGTGCGCGAGGCTTTGACCCAACCCACCGAACGGCAACAGCGAGGCCACAACGCCCGACGCTGTGCGGGCGATCGCTACAGTTGGTCAGCCATTGCTCAGCAGTTAATCGCCGCCTACGGCGAAATTCGCCGAACCCGGTAGACTGAAACGGAAGTTTACGGAAGTTCGCAGAAGTTCATCGCATCGATGATCGCAGTCACGATCGCAGTCACAATTGCAAACGATCGCGGCGATGTAATGACTGCGTTGCCAGGTTGTGCCTATGGTTCTTGAAATTTGCCGCGAAGTCACCATCATTCCCGCCCGGGAGCCTGGCTTAGGGGTTGACCTCCAGGGCTACCTGGCACGCCCTCGGGCCGCCGGTTCCTATCCGGTGATCGTGGTTCTTCAAGAAGTGTTTGGGGTGAATGACCACATTCGAGATCTGTGCGATCGCCTGGCAGGATGTGGTTATATGGCGATCGCCCCCGCCCTCTTTCAGCGCACCGCTCCGGGCTTTGTTGTGGGCTACAGCGCCGAAGAGCTAGCCCTCGGCCGACAACACAAGGACTTAACCAAGGCGGATCAACTGCTGGCAGATATTCAAGCCGCGATCGCCTTTGCCCAAAAACAACCCAACGCTAAAGCCGGAGCCGTGGGCTGCATCGGTTTTTGTTTTGGGGGCCATGTGGCCTATTTGGCCGCCACTCTGCCCCAAGTCGCCGTCACCGCTGCGTTCTATGGCGCAGGGATCACCACTTTTTGTCCCGGGGGCGGCGAGCCAACCGTCACCCGCACTTCCCAAATTCACGGTAAGCTCTGGTTTTTCGCAGGACTGGCCGATCCGCTGATTCCCATTGACCAGCTCGATCGCCTAGAGGCGGCCCTCGTGACCCACGGGCGCAACTTCCGCATCTTCCGTTACCGCGATGCAGACCATGGATTCTTCTGCGATCGTCGATCGAGCTACCATCCAGCGGCCGCCGCCGATGCCTGGGAAAAGGTACAAACCCTGTTTCAAGACCTCTAGACCGGATTCCATGGCCCACCCCCCAGCCGCATGACCCGTCCCATTCTTTACGTTGCCATTACTGCCCATGGATTTGGCCATGCCACCCGAGCGGCTGCCCTAGTTGATACCCTGCAACGGCTGCGGCCCGATCTGTTGCCGATTTTGGTCACCACCGCCCCCCGCTGGCTGCTCGGGTCTTACATCAGTGGTGAATTTCTTTACCGGCCCAGGGCGCTGGATGTGGGTGTGGTGCAGCAAGATAGTTTGCAAATTGATCGGCAAACGACTCTGGAGCAACTCCAGGCTCTGCGATCGCGGGCGGCGGCCATTGTGGCGGCAGAGGTGGACTTCATTCGGCAAATGTCCGTCAAAAATGGGCGCGTGGCTCTGGTTTTGGCCGACTTACCCCCCCTTGCGATCGACATTGCCCAAGCGGCAGGTCTACCCTGCTGGGCGGTCGGTAACTTCGGCTGGGATTTCATTTACCGAGATTGGGGTGGCGAATTTGAGCAAGAGGCGGACTGGATTGCCGATCGCTTTCGTCGGTGCGATCGCCTCTTTCGGTTGCCTTTTCACGAACCCATGGCCAGCTTTCCTCAACAAACCGATGTGGGCTTAACGGGCGGCACACCCCGCTACGGCGCGGCGGAATTGCGCGATAAGTTGGGTTTACCAGATATCCCGCGCGATCGCACCGTTTTGCTCACCTTTGGCGGTCTGGGATTGCAACAAATTCCCTACGAACGGCTGCGGCAATTTCCCGACTGGCTTTTCATCACTTTTGACCGATCGGCCCCGGACTTGCCCAACCTATACCAAGTGCTCGATCCGATCGAACACCATGCGAGCGATCGCCCCTTTCGTCCCGTGGACTTCATGCCCCTTTGTGGACGCATTGTTTCTAAACCCGGCTACGGAACCTTCGCCGAAGCCTGTCGCACGGGCCCAACCGTGGCTACCCTCACCCGGGATGGATTTGCCGAAGCTCCCATCCTGCTTGAGCAAATCCAAACCCAAACTTCCCACCAAATTTTGCAACCGACCGAGTTTTTTGCGGGAGATTGGTCTTTTTTACAGGCAGCGCCCACGCCTCCTCAATCCGGCCAACGGTTTACCTTGGATGGCAATGAAACCATTGCCCGGGCAATTAGCGCGGCTCTTGAGGCCTAGAACAAACCTGAGGCCTAGAGGGGGGCTGCAAGCTCCGCGATAGAGATCGCCCCACATTCCCACCCGGGAATTTTTGACTTGAACTCCCCAACCTGTCTGCTTCATGACAACATTCCCACCCACTAAGTCGCTAAAATGACCGACGGCTGTTCGACGGTTGGATTAGGCTAACCATTGGAGTTGACTGATCTGGGGTGCTACCCCCCAAAGGCCCATCCCATCGGTGCATCAAGATCGCAGACGAGCCTCATCCACGCAAAACGCTTCGTCAGGGATTTGTTAGGGTGCGATTAGGCGGTTATTAAACTCAGGGTGGCCCCGGCTGGGATCCAATCTTCTTAAGATTTGATCAATTCGATCCAGAATAGGGAATAGGGCGCTACTCGATTTCAGTCCCGACTTTGGGCTGCGATCGCTGAAACAAGAAACGGCAGCCCCCACGGGTCACCATCATTCAGACACTGCCCAGCCGAGTCGGCCAGCGCGAGGCAGCTCGTCAATGATTTGTCTGTGATGGCTTGGCTGCGATGGGTAGCCCCCGATAGACAGTCTGCAATAGACAGTTTTCAATGGGTAGCCTGCGATAGATAGCCTGCGATCGGCAGTCGGTAACAGATGGTTTCCAGCGGACAATCTGCAACAGACAATCTGTGGCTGTTCCCATCAACGGACAATCTGTGGCTGTTCCCATCAAGGCACAGAGACACATCGCCCGATCGCGGCCAAGACCCAAACCCAAATTCGGGCCGGTCATTCAGGGACGCATTCAGGGGTTTGAGTAGGAGGTAGCAAATTTGAAATTACGGCTCAAAACGCTGGTCATTGTTGGACTAGCGCTGCTCTGCTTAAACTTGGTGATGTTCACAACATCCTCGAACCTCCTGCTGGATGGCTATAGCCAGCTTGAGCGGCGTGAGGTGGAGCGCGATGTGCAGCGGGCCATCAGCGTCGTGATGGACAACGCCACGGATCTGGATGCGACGGCGCGGGACTATTCCGAATGGGATACCACCTACAGCTTTGTGGAAACCCATGATCCTGCCTATGAGCGATCGAACTTTGTCGATCGCACCTTCGACTACTTGCGGCTGAATGCTCTGATTTTGCTGGATCGATCGGGGAAGCCCCTCCTGCAACAGGGCTACAACCTGGAAAGTCGGCAGCGCGTGCCGATTCCCCGCAGCCTTTGGGAACACTTGCAACCGGGTAGCCCGCTGCTCACCCACCCATCGACCACCAGCGCTGTTCATGGCCTGCTGCAATTGCCTGAGGGGCCGATGATGGTGGCGGCCCGCCCGATCGTCACCAGCGAGGCGGAGGGGCCAATTCGCGGGACATTATTGCTGGGGCGATTTCTGGCTGGGCCGGAAATTGAACGGGTCAGCCGCTTAACTCAACTCAACCTGAGCCTGCAAAGTTTGCATGGAATTGTGCAACCATCGAGTGCTTGGGCTAAGCTCCCAACCAGTCCCGGCCGCCGGTCTTTGCTACCTTCAGCCCTTGCCAAGTTGCCCCTCGTTGCTCGATCGACTCCTTCCATCACGCCAGCACTGCAACAGTCCACTCCACAACAGTCCACTCCACAACAGTCAGCACCAAAGCCCACTCAGTCAAAGCCCGAGCGATCAAAGCCTGAGCGATCAAAGCCCGAGCGATCAAAGCCATCAGCACTGGTTGAGCCATTGGCTCAGTCCACTGACCAGATTCAACCGCAATTAACCCGGCTGAGTCCTACACCCCCAGCCTCTACCCCCCCACAGCCCCCAGAATCCGCCCAACCCGAATCTACCCAACCCGAATCTCCTCAGTCGCCCAAGGTTGCCAGACTTTCCGCCGCGACAATGCCCCCGGCCATCGACGACTCCCGATCGAACTCGGGAACCGAGGGGTCAGAAGTTTTGCGCCACAGAGCAGTGAAGGCCCTGCTGCTGGGCACAGAAACGGTGGCGATCGAAACCCTTTCCGATAATCGCCTAGCCAGCTATGCCCTGTTGGACGATTTGTATGGTCAACCGGCTTGGCTAGTGCGGGTTGAACTCGATCGCGCCATCTATAACCGAGGGCTAATTAGCCTCCGCTACACACTGGTACTGTTGGTGTTAGGGGGCTTAATTTTTGGGGCCATTACCCTGCTGCTGCTGGAGCGCTTGGTGTTGGCGCGATTGATGCGGCTGAGTGAACAGGTCAGCGCGATCGGTACCAGCGGCAACCCGACTCAGCGGGTGGAGGTGATGCCCGGAACCGATGAATTGTCGGAGTTGGCAGCTATTTTGAACGCCACGCTCGATCGCCTGCAAGTATCCCAGTCGGCCGTTTGCGCCGCCGAAGCCCAATACCGAAGCATCTTTGAAAACGCGATCGAGGGCATTTTCCAAACCACTCCCGATGGTCGCTACCTGAGCGCAAACCCGGCCTTGGCCCGCATTTATGGCTACAGCGGGCCCGATGTGCTGCTGTTGGCCCTGAATGCCACCCAAAATCTCTACGTCAATCCCAATCGCCGCAAGGAATTTGTTGAACAAATTCGCCAAAAGGGATCCCTCGCCAATTTTGAGTCAGAGGTTTACCGGGCCGATGGCCGCCGGATTTGGATTTCCGAATCGGCCCGGGCGGTTTACGACGAAGACGGCGAATTGCTCTATTACGAAGGCACGGTGGAAGACATCACGGAGCGCCGCCGATCGGAAGCCAGCCTGCGTACCCTGAAGGATCGACTGGAAGCGATTTTGGCCGCTGTGCCCGGCACGGTGTCGCGGGTGGGCCGCGACTTGCGTTACTTGGAAGTGAACCACCACCTGGCCGAAAGCTTCGGCCGCGCCCCGGAAGAATTTATTGGCCAAGACATCGGCTTTTTGGGCTATGGTCAAGAATTTCGGGAATTTGTGGCGGAATTTTTTGCCTCTCCGATCCAAGAGGCCACGCGCGAAGTGTCGCGACCGGTGGGCGATCGCATCGAAAGCTATTTGGTGGTGGCCCAAAAATACAACAACGATCAAGCGGCCTTTGTGCTGGGGATCGACATCACCGAACGCAAGGAAGCAGAACGGGCCGTGCGCGAGGCGGAAGAACGGTTCCGCAGCATTTTTGAAAACGCGATCGAGGGCATTTACCAAGCCCTGCCCGATGGACGCTACATCAACGCCAACCCGGCCATGGCTCGCCTTTATGGCTATGAGTCACCAACCGCGCTGATCGAAGCGTTCGATCGCATGGGCGGGCCGCCCTACGTGCAGGTCGATCGAGCGCGGGAACTGCTGAACATGCTGGAGGCCAGCGGCAGCGTTTCCGGGTTTGAATCGGAAGTGTACCGAGCGGATGGGCAACATATTTGGATTTCGGAAAACGCCTCCGCCCTGCTCGACGAAGCCGGGCGGCTGGTTTGCTATGAAGGGACGGTTGAGGACATCACCGATCGCAAACGGGCCCAGGAAACCCTGATGGAGCGATCGCGCCTTTCGATTTTGGAAGCGGAAGTGGGCGTGGCCCTCTGCCAACGGGGCGAACTCTCGGAAATTTTGCAAACCTGCGCCGAAATGATGGCCGGGCAACTGGATTGCAACCTGGCCCGCGTTTGGACGGTGGACTTAGACCCCACCTACTTGACCCTGCAAGCCCAGGTCAACCGCAACACCAACAACGCGCTGCACCTGGATATTCCCCTACTTGATGATGCCCTGCGAGACAAAATCAGTCTGAGCGCTCCGGAACTGTCCACGGTGGCAGCCGTGGCCCGATCGCGCAATCCCCTGTTCCGCAGTGAATGCGCCCTGATTCCCCATCAAGGCAGATCCCGCACAGAAGTGCATTTTGCGGGCTTCCCGCTGGTGGTGGAGGATCGGCTGGTGGGCGCGTTGGCGCTCTATCGTGTGGAACCCTTCGCGGAAGCGGTGCAGGATGCCCTGGGTTGGTTGGCCAGCGCGATCGCCGTGGGGATTGACCGCGCCCAAGCCCGCCAGGAGCTGACCACCCGCCGCGAGGCCCTGTTGTTTCAATTGGCGGCCCAAATTCGCAACTCCCTAGATTTGGATACGGTGCTGGAATCGGCCGTGCAAGGCATCCGTAACCTGTTGGATACCGATCGCTGTCTTTTCGCTTGGTATATCACCGATGCAGGCGGCGGCATCCCGGCTTGGGATGTGGTGAACGAGTCCCGTACCCCAGCCGTGCCCAGCGCCCTCGGCCCCTATCACCATATCCACGCCAGCTACTTCCTTCAGCAGTTGATGTGGAGCAAATGTGTGCGGGCCGACGATGTGTCGCGGTTGGATAATCCCACCCTGCGGCAAATGATGGAGGATCGGGGCTATCGTTCCCTGCTGGCCTTGCCGGTGCAAACCCGTTCCGGGGCGATCGGGGTGATTGAATGTGGCCAAAGTGCCCAGGTGCGCACTTGGAGTGAGCGGGAAGTGGAGCTGTTGCGCGCTGTAACCGACCAGCTATCCACCGCGATCGACCAGGCGGAACTCTATGCCAAGGCCCAGGTCACCGCTGTGCAGGCCCAAGAACAAGCCAAGCGCCTCAGCACTGCCCTTCAGGAGCTGAAAACCGCCCAAACTCAGCTCATTCAGAACGAAAAAATGTCCAGTCTGGGGCAGATGGTGGCTGGGATTGCCCATGAAATCAACAATCCCACCACCTTCATCCATGGCAACCTGACCTATGCCCGCCGTTACACGCAAGAGTTGCTCTCGCTAATTCAGCATTACCGAGATAGCTATCCTGTGCCGACGGAAGCGGTGGCCAATTTCTCACGGGACATTGACGTGGATTTCCTCTGTGATGATTTGCCCAAAACCCTGCAATCAATGCAGTTGGGAGCGGAGCGGATTCGGCAGATTGTCGCCTCCTTGCGAAATTTCTCGCGATTGGATCAGGCGGAAATGAAGCCGGTGAACATCCACGAGGGCATCGAAAACACGCTGCTGATTTTGCAACATCGCTTCAAAGCCAATAGCAATTTCCCTGGAATTGAAGTGGAAAAACACTATGGTGATCTGCCGCTGGTGGTTTGCTACGCGGGGCAACTAAACCAGGTGTTCATGAATGTGATTAGCAATGCGATCGATGCCTTGGAAGACCGTTACGGGCGATCGCGCAATTTGCGAGCCCAAGCCTTGCGATCGGCCCAGGTGGAAGAAGCCTCTCTCGTGGCCGGCAGCGGCAACAACAGCAAGGTTTGGATCACCGACAACCTTGAGGATCGACCCATTGCAACCTCGATCGTGATGCCCAGGCTAACCATCACCACGGAATTGATGTCCGGAGAGTGGGTGCGGATTCTGATTGCCGACAATGGCAACGGCATGAGCGATGAAGTGCGCTCTAAGCTGTTCGATCCGTTCTTCACCACCAAGCCCGTGGGCCAAGGCACGGGGCTGGGCCTGTCCATTTCTTATCAAATTGTGGTGGAAAAGCATCGTGGAACCCTTGATTGCCGACCAGCAGAGGGGGGCGGCACGGAGTTCTTGATCGAAATCCCGATCGAACAGCCCGAGTGGAATGAGTCTACCTAAGCTCGTTGGGTAGGCGACGGGGGCGCGATTGGGAAATTTGCCAACTCAACAGCGCCACTGGCACAATTCCCACTGCCACAATCGCCAAAGCGGGCCCCGCCGCATCCACAATTCGTTCATCGGAGGCCAACTGATAGGCCCGCACAGCCAGGGTGTCAAAATTAAACGGGCGCACAATTAGGGTGGCTGGTAACTCCTTCACCGTATCCACAAACACCAACAGTAAGGCCGTCAGCAGCCCCCCGCGCAGCATGGGTACATGGACACGCCACAACACGGCCCCCGGTGACAATCCGGCAATTCTGGCCGCCCCATCTAGGTTGGGCACAATCCGATCGAGGCTGGCTTCAATCGGGTTTAGAGCCAGGGCTAAAAACCTGACCCAATAGGCAAAAATCAAGGCCCCGATCGTGCCGCTCAGCAACAAACCCGAAGATGCGGCTTCCGCTTCCGGGGCGCTCGCCAAGGATTGAGTCGCCAACTGTTGATCAACCCAACCCACCGAAATCAAAACGCCCACGGCGGCCACGGATCCGGGAATGGCATAGCCCAGCGCCATGAGTTTTAACAGGAACCGCATCAGGGGCCCCGAAACCACCCGCACCCCATAAACGGCAGCTCCGGCAATGATCGCCGCCGTGACTGCCGCCAAGCTGGCTACTACGGCAGTGTTGCGCACGTAGAGCAAGAAGCTGGGATCAAGAAGGCTATTGGGATTGCGAATCGCCATGCTGGCCAGAAGCAGGGCCGGCAACCCAAAGCCCAAAAACAGGGGCAACCCACAAACCACCCAGGCTCCGATCGCCCGTAACCCACGGAGGGAGTAGGGTGCTTGCGCCGCATAGGCTCCACTCGATCGATAGCCGGCCCCACCGCGCGATCGTTGCTCCACCCACACCAACAACAACACCGCCCCCAACAGCAAGGCCGACAGTTGACAGGCCGCCGGGCGATCGCCCATGGCAAACCAGGTTCGATAAATACCCACCGCAAAGGTGTTAACGCTAAAAAATTCCACCGTGCCGTAATCGCCCAGGGCTTCCATCATCACCAAGGCAGCCCCTCCTGCGATCGCGGGCCGGGCCATGGGCAAAGCCACCCGCCAAAACCCCTGCCAAGGATTTAGTCCCAAGGTGCGGCCCGCCTCCAGCAGGCTGGCTGCCCCCTCCAGAAAGGCCACCCGCGCCAGCATGTAGACGTAGGGATAGAGCACTAGGCCCATCATTAAAATTGCCCCAGGCAGCGATCGAATGGGTGGAAACCAATATTCACCGAATTTCCAGCCCGTGAGCGATCGCACCCAAGACTGAATGGGCCCATAAAAGTCCAGTAGATCCGTGTAGACATAGGCCAACAAATAGGCCGGGAAGGCCAAGGGCAACAGCAACAGCCATTCAAGCCATCGCCGCCCGGGAAACTGAGTGGCCACCACTAGCCAAGCCGTCGCCACCCCCAGGCCGATCGCCAGGCCCGCTGTCCCCACGGCCAGCCCCACCGAAGCCAACACATACTCTCCCAAAACAGTTCGGGTGAGGTGGTTCCAGGTTTGACCACTGGCACTCAGGGCAGCTGCAATTGAGGCCAGGAGCGGCACGCCCACCGCCACCGCCGCCAACACCGTTGCACAGATCCACAACCCTTCTGTGAAGCTGAAGGGACGCAAACGGAAGCGATTAAAATTCAGCGGCGGCCAGCGGCGATCAGCGACGGTCATGCCAAAAATCTGAGAATAACTTGCAACAAACCAGAAGCCATCCTAGCATTGCACGCCGATTGCATAGGGGCGATATGACCAAGTGTGTGTAAGCACAAGAGTGGATCGCTCCGCCCTTAGGGCCTGTCGTCAAATCACGTGCAACATTGATCGCTCAGACTCTTCCAATAGTTCAGGATTTGCTGACGAACAGCCGAAGCGGCGATCCCCAAACCAGAATCGGGAAAAAGCTAGTGATGATGGGGGTTTCCGAGCGGTGAAAAACCGGTTTGGACGGGGATCGCCGGCCGGTTGATCCAGCTAGGCTACTGGCCGAGGTCTGATATTCTTGAGGGCAATTTGTGCTGATGGGCCATCACGAGCCTGATGACCTCAGATTGGAATCCTGAAGACCTATGAAGCCCTGCCCCAAGATGCCCAGCCCAAATCAGTCACCATCAGTCGCCAAGCGAATGATTGGTTCATTTCATTTCAGATTGAGATAGAACTCGTCCTGCAAAAGGCGGCCAGTCCGGTCGTGTCAGCTTGAGGAGCGGATGAAGCAGGAAGCTTCCTGATTGCAGCATTGATTAGTCAATTGCAGCAATTGTTAGTGAATTAGTGACGGAAATTCAACAGATGTCTGAGCAACCCCGATGGATCGCTGGTTTGGCTGGTTTGGTGTTGGGTGGTGGTTTGCTGACTGAACCAGCCCTGGCCAATTCTCAGGCAACCACAAACGTTGAACCGACTAGCGTTTCACAAACTGAGGCGATCGCGCTGTCGGCAGCCCCCGCGCCCAATCCCACAACGGATCCCGTGCGCTCCCCCAAACCGCTGCCTAAGGCGTTGAATTCGGCTTCTGCAACGGAGTTGGTTCCCGGAACCATCGTCACTCGCAAACCGGGGATCGAAACCGAGTTGATCGAACCGAACTCGATCGAACCGAACTCGATCGAACCGGAGGCCGCCAAGCAGGAACCGATCGAAACCGTGGAAGGCAAGTCCCTGCTGGCCCAAACGCCTCGGGTTTGCAGCAACCAACTGGCCGGAGCCTTAAGCCGAATTATTGATGCCCCTGCTTTTCGATCGGCCCGCTGGGGGATTCGGGTAGAAACCCTGGACGGGAATAACGTCCTATTCGATCGCAACAGCACCCAAGCATTGATTCCCGCCTCCAACATGAAATTGTTTGTGACGGCGGCGGCCCTGCAACTATACGACGGTCAAACCCCGCTCAAGAACTCCAACTTGGGCGCGTTGGTGCGCACCATTAACGTCAACAGCAACAATGGCTACGCCGATTCTCTGTTTCGATCGATTGGTGGCTCCGGGGCCGTGCAACGGGCCTTGGCTCCCTTAGGCGTTAATCGTGGCGAATATCGCATGAGTGACGGGTCTGGTCTGTCTCGCAGCAATGCCGTGCAGCCCCGGGCCTTTGTCCATTTATTGGAATCCATGACCGAAGCCAAGGGAAGCGACATCTTCCGCAGCTCCCTCCCGATCGCGGGTCAAACCGGCACGCTGCGCCGTCGTTTCCGCAACACACCGGTTCAAGGTCGTGTTTCCGCCAAAACCGGCACGCTCCGGGGAGTCCGGGCCCTATCGGGCTACATGGAACACCCGCTTTACAACACCTTGGTTTTTAGCGTGTTGGTCAATCAACCGGGCCAAGATGGCGACACCTTGGTTTCAGCGGTCGATCGAGTGGTGTTGACCCTCGCTCAGATGCGGCCCTGCGATGGGTGGGACACCGAAGCCAACCCCCTGTTGAATCAGCCCACCGAACCCGACGGCACATTGCGGCCCCTGCTGCCTTGGTGGCGACCAGGTGTGCCCCGGCCCAATGCCCCCAGCTCGCTGGAACTCACCCCCTAGGTAAAAAAATAGCCCTGGGCCTGGCAAAACCAGCTCGGGGCTTTCCTTTGTCAACAAAACTTTCCTTTGTCAACAAAAATTGAACAATTTAACAATCGAACAATGGTTAGGGAGGTGAGCCTGGGAGTTGGAACTTGCGCCGAGA
Source organism: Limnothrix redekei LRLZ20PSL1 (assembly GCF_043235035.1). Classification (NCBI taxonomy): domain Bacteria; kingdom Bacillati; phylum Cyanobacteriota; class Cyanophyceae; order Pseudanabaenales; family Pseudanabaenaceae; genus Limnothrix; species Limnothrix redekei. The sequence goes on from NZ_JAZAQF010000086.1 coordinate 395,144, forward strand.
GTTTGCGCCGAGAATTTGCACCGAGAATTAAGGAGCCACCGACTCCTTGAACTGTTTGCCCGCTGAAAAGGCCGGAACCTTGGTAGCGGGGATTTTCAGTTTCGTGCCGGTCTTCGGGTTGCGACCCTCGCGGGCCTGGCGCTCACGGCGCTCAAACGTACCAAACCCCACCAGGGTCACCTTTTCACCCTCTGCCACGGCATCCATGATCACTTCAATGGCAGCGGTCAAGATGGCATCTGCTTCCTTTTTGGTGGTATTGACCTTTGCTGCAATTTGGTCAATCAGTTCGCCCTTGTTCATGGAAACGCCTCAAGTTCGGTATTTCCAGCGATTCTAGCCCGACAATTTTCGATGTGAAGTGAAAGTTTTGTAGCAACTTCGCGGGTTTGAGCCAATTCCAGAGCAGCGTGTGATCCGATGGCAGTCCGTTAAATCGCGGTTGACAATGGCGAAAGCCTTTATTTCACAAGCCTTTCTCGGTTCTGCGGGTCTGAGTAACGATTAGACATTAAGGATCAAAAATCGTTGCGATCGCCCGCCTAGATACCTTTTGCCCCCCTGAGACCCGGTTTGGGTGTTGTTACAAAATTTTATAAATCATCTTCATAAACCCTCCCGATCGGGATGTATCGTCACCCCGTCAACCTTCAAACCCCACCAACCAACCCCGCCCGATCCCAAACGGGGCCATAGCCCATGGGATGGCCCGTCCTTGCCTATACTGTCTTTTACCCCTTTCGCTCCCTGTGCTGTTGCGATCATGACTGTTGCTTCATCTGCACCCACGTTGGTTGATCTTGCGCGCCAAACCCGCCAGGCGGCCCGAGCTTTGGCGCTGCTGCCGACGGACGATCGGCGGGCGGCCTTGGAAGCGGTGGCCCAATCTTTGAGCGATCGGGCGGCAGCGATTGTGGCGGCCAATGAAGCAGATTGCGCAACGGCCCAAGCGGAGGGAATTTCTTCGGCACTCTATGGCCGGCTCAAGCTGGATGCGGTGAAGCTGGCGGGGGCGATCGCTGGGGTGCGCGACTTGGCCCAGTTGCCGGATCCCTTGGGCGATCGGCAAATTCACCGAGAACTGGATCAAGGGCTGGTTTTGGAGCGGGTGACCTGTCCGCTGGGGGTGCTGGGGGTGATTTTTGAAGCTCGCCCCGATGCGGTGGTGCAAATTGCGGCCCTGGCGATCGCCTCAGGGAATGGGGTGATCCTGAAAGGTGGTAAGGAGGCGGTGCGCTCCTGCCAAGCGCTGATTGAGGCGATTCACGGGGGCTTGGCTAATTCGGCGGTGGATCCGGCGGCCGTGCGGCTGTTAACCACACGGGAGGAAACCCTGGAACTGTTGCGACTTGATCGCTATGTGGATTTGATTATTCCCCGAGGATCCAACGCCTTTGTGCAGTTTGTGCAAAACAACACGCGAATTCCGGTGTTGGGCCATGCGGACGGCATTTGCCATCTCTATGTGGATGAGGCCGCGGACTTAACCAAAGCAGTGCCGATCGCGGTGGATGCCAAAACCCAATATCCTTCCGCTTGCAATGCGATCGAGACCCTGTTGGTTCACCGGGCGATCGCCCCGCAGGGATTGCCGGAGTTGGCCCGGGCCCTGGTGGCCAAGGGGGTGGAATTGCGCGGGGATGTGGCCGCCTGTGAGCTGTTGCAAGAGGTTTGCGAGATCACTCCGGCGACGGAAACGGATTGGGCGACGGAATATAGCGATTTGATTTTGTCGATCAAACTGGTGGCGGACTTGGACGAGGCGATCGACCACATCACCACCTATGGATCGGGCCATACGGAAGCCATTGTGACGGAAGACGATGCCGCCGCCGATCGCTTCCTGGCCGAAGTGGACGCGGCCGGAGTCTATCGTAACTGCTCCACGCGCTTTGCCGATGGCTTCCGCTACGGATTCGGGGCTGAGGTGGGGATTAGCACCAATCGCCTCCCACCGCGTGGCCCCGTTGGGCTAGAAGGTCTAGTGACCTATAAGTATCGCCTAACGGGCCAGGGGCATGTGGCGGCCACCTATGCTGGAGCCGATGCTAAACCGTTGACCCATCGGGACTTGTAGCCTGCGGGTTGCTCAGCAGCATCACCGCATGGGGGCAAAATTTTGCTCGATCGAGAGGCGATTGATGCTCCCCAAAATGGTCAATTGACCGATCGATCCAAATCCTGGGCGATCGCTCGATCGCTCGACCAGAATGGGAGCAACTCCTGCAAACCTGCCTCCTTCGCTCTATCACCAGTGCGAGGATGCATCTTCAGGATGAATCACCATGCTTGCTGTGTTGCAGATTTTCCCTATGGATCAGTCCCTTTTCGGTCTTCGGACTTGCTCGGCCCACCTGGCTCGGCGCTATGGCCAAGCAATGCTGTTGACGGTGGCCCTGGTGGCCGGCGGGTTGGCAATGGGGGCAACGGCCCAACCGGCTGCGGCCGCTGAAACCAACTGCCGTGTGGTCACCACCAACGGCTCACCCTTGAATATTCGCAGCCGTGCCGACAGTAACGCCTCCATTGTGGGCACGATCGCCAAGGGTCGCACCCTGGACGTGATTGGCGGCCCTCAAAATGGTTGGGTACAGGTTCGCGCCACCATACCCACCGCCAACGGTTCGCGCACCGTCGAAGGTTGGGTGGCCAGCAGTTTTCTGCGGCCCTGCGCAGTGGTCACGCCGCCCCGCACTTGCCGAATGGTGGCCACGAGCGATCGCCCCTTGAATATTCGCAGCCGAGCCGATGACGACGCGCCCATCTTGGGTACGATCGCCAAGGGTCGCACCCTGGAAGTCACAGGCAGCGCCCGCAATGGCTGGGTTCCTGTGCGGGCCACGGTCATCACGGGTAATGGCTCGCGCACGGTGGAAGGTTGGGCTGCGGCCGCGTTCCTGCGTCCTTGCACCACGGCCCAAAATCCCCAAAATCCGATCAAGCCGGAATTGTGCCGTCGGGTGGTCTATGGCGAAGGCCTGTCGGTTCATGCCAACCCCGACCTAACTAGTCCCCGGCGCGGTGGTGTGGCGGCCGGGAGTGAAGTGCAGTTGTTAAATCGGGAGTCCACCACGACCGGGGGCGCGGTGTGGATGCAAATTAATCAGCCGGTTCAGGGATGGATTCCTGTGCGATCGCTCAACCGACCGACAGATCAACTGAACGTGCTGAATTGCCTTTAAGCTCCATCCCGGCGATCGGGGAAGTTGGGTCGCAAGGAAGATCGACCGTCTGAGACAATCGGCTAGCTGATGCAACCCATAAACTAGCCCATTGGCCCATCCTGTTCATCACCCTGCTGGATTTGCGCCCCATGGGGCTGCCCCAATCGCACCAATCATGCCGACTTCCCGCCCGATCGCCCCTGAGATGATGTCAACTGCTGCCGAGCCGCTGGATCTCTTAATTTTGTCCAACGGCCCCGGAGAGGTCACCACTTGGGTGCGACCGGTGGTGCAAGCCTTGCGGCAGCAGTGGGGAGCGGATCGATCGCGCCTGCGAATTTCCGTGGTTTTGGCCCCCTGTCCCAATGCAACGGGTCAGGAAGCGACCGTGGTGCAATCATTTCCAGAAGTCGATCGGGTGCAAGGGGCTGCGGCCTTTTGGCCCTTTTTGCTGTGGGGACGGACGGCGAAAGGGTGGGATTGGCGCGATCGAGGTGTGGTGTTGTTTTTGGGCGGCGATCAGTTCTTTGCCGTGGCGATCGCCCGCCGTCTGGGCTATGGCAGCGTGATCTATGCGGAATGGGATTTACGCTGGCTCCGTTGGGTCGATCGCGTGGGGGTGCGGTTGCCCCGGTTGGCCACCCAAGTTCCCCCCTGGGCCACCCCCAAAGTCGCCGTGGTGGGCGATCTGATGCTGGAGGCTGGCCGTTTAACCCATTCACCACAGGGCGATCGAGAACGGCTGGCCCTGCTGCCCGGCTCCAAAAGCGCCAAACTCGCCCAAGGTGTGCCGTTATTGCTGGGCACGGCCGATCGAATTCGAGCCGATCGGCCCCAAGCGGAATTTGTGATTCCCGTAGCCCCCACGATCGACCTGTCCACCTTGGCCCGCTATGCCGATCACGCTCATAATCCTGTAATTGACTGGGTTTCGGGCACAACAGCCCGCCTAGTAATACCCGAATCGATCGCCCCGGCCAATCCCCGATCGCTCCAGAACTTGCCTTACCTGGAAACCCCGGCGGGCACAAAAATTTGGCTTTGGGAGCGATCGCCCGCCTGGGACTTACTCAGCACCTGTGACCTTTGCCTTACCACCGTCGGCGCAAATACAGCCGAACTAGGCGCATTGGCTCGCCCCATGTTGGTGTTGCTGCCCACCCAGCAGTTAGATGCCATGCGGGCCTGGAATGGCATTCCAGGGCTGCTGGCAAATCTGCCGGGTTTGGGCGGCCTCTTTGCCAAGTTGATCAATGGCTTTGCCTTGCGTCGGCTGGGGATGTTGGCTTGGCCAAACCTGTGGGCCGGGGAGGCGATCGTGCCGGAACTGGTGGGGCCGCTCACGCCAACGGTTGTGGCTAACCAAGCAATTGCCCTGTTGGCCAACCCTGCTCAGCTCCAGGCCATGGGCGATCGGTTGCGGGCCGTGCGGGGCGAGCCGGGAGCCGCCGAAAAACTCGCCACTCTGGTCACGGAGTTGCTACAGCAACCCAAAAGCTAGAGGGTGGTTGGGTTTTGATTAGGTAGAGATTGAGCCTAGCGAAAATTGACCCGGTGCTTCGACTTACCCGGTGCTTCGATCGGCGATTGATCCATCCTAAAGCGCCCCCTAGGGCAACTCCACCGAGGTGGGCTTCGCAATGTGGGGCAGCCCCCAGCCCAGCTTTTCACGCAAAATTCGGAAAAACTCCGGCGGTTGCAACCGAATGAACTGGGCTGAATAGGCCGATCGATTCACCCGCACCCGATCGTCCGGCTGTACATAACAGCCCGCATTCCCATCCACCACCATCACGATCGGGTTTTGGGTTGCCGAAAAAATTGTGACTGGCTCCGTTTCGGAAAACACCAACGCCCGAGAGGCCAAGGAGTGGGGGCAAATGGGCGCAAGTTGCAACACCGGTACTTCCGGCGCAATCACCGGCCCTCCTGAAGACAGGGCATAGGCTGTGGAGCCGGTGGGTGTGGACAAAATAATGCCATCCGCCGCAATATCCACAGGGGAGTGATGCCCGATCGCCACCTCAAAATGGCACATGCTGGTCATGGGTTCCCGGTGCAGCACCATCTCATTCAGGCACAACACCTCCCAAAGGGGGTCATCATCCCGAAAAACCCGCACCTCTAACATGGAGCGGCTTTCCACGGAGAAATTACCCGCCAAGAGCTGCTCGATCGCGGCTGGAAGTTGGCTCAGGTAAATTTCCGTCAAAAACCCCATGTGCCCGGTATTGACCGTCAACAGAGGCACCCCGATCGGGGCCAACTGCCGAAAGGCTGACAGCACCGTCCCATCGCCACCCAGCACGATCGCGAAATCCAAGGATGGATCAAACCCCGGTGGCACCAACTGCTCAAGCGGCGAAGAACAAACAGGGTGGTTCAGCCGCGAGCAACCTAAAATTCCACCGGATCCCGTGGTGGAAGTTACCCGACAGCCCCGGGCCGACAGTTGTTCGACCAAATCCGCCGCCGTCTTTTCAGCGACGGGTTTGGCATCGTTATAGATAATTCCAACGTTGGGGCAGGCGCTGTCAGACACGGGCAACGACCGAAGGAGTGAGATGGGCGGAGCAAATGAGGTGGATGAGTCAGTCAGGCTAGGATTCCGTCCTGGTGACCGAATCAGGCGAAACTCATCCTATCGCGCCCCAGCCGGATGCCACTGTGATCGCCTTAAAACCGCAAGGTTTTTTTACGCTTACTTTCTTTGGCCGCGATCGACTGTTCGTAGTCAATTTGCTTCAGTTTTTTCAGAATTCGCCCAAAATATTCTTCTAGGTAGGCTTCCAGGGTGCTGATCTCCGCCGGATCAATGCCAAACGCGCGATAGGTTTCCGCCATTTCCGCCGTCAGCGGTTGGCCCGAAGAAAACACATCCGCAAAGGCCAGACGATCGGCCACATTCAAACTCCACTTGAACCAGCGGGCCGCGCTGCGCACCAAATTCAGCAAGCCCGTGGGAGGGCTGGTGACTTTTGCTTGGCGATCAGACAGTTTTTCGCAGAGGGCGATGATTTCCGCCGGAGTCCAGGCCTTGGGCCCCACCACCGGGAAGGCCTGGCGCTCCGTTTCTGTGGCCGTCAGGGCCCGCACCGCAAACTTCGCAATGTCTTGGGTGTCCATGTAGGCCACGGGTGATCCCCGATCGGGCACCCACACCGATTGATTTTCCAAAATCGGGATCGCATACTGACCGATTAATCCTTGCAAAAAGCCACAGGGCCGCAGGATTGTGTAATTCATTTCTAATTGCTTCAGATACTCCTCCGTGCAACGCTTGACTTCCATCAGCGGCACTTTGGGAAACTGATTCGCATTCAGAATGGAGAGAAAAATGTAGCGATCGACTCCCGATCCCTTAGCCGCTTGAATCAGATTGACCTTGCCGCGCCAATCCACATCGCGCACCCCCAGGGAATCCGTTGCCCGAGCCGTGGCCGCGTCAATCACGGCGGTAATTTCACCACCGGCAAAGGACGGGGCGATCGTCTCCGCGTCGCAAATGTCGCCACCCACCAGCTCTGCTCCCCACTCCCGCAGGAACGAGGCGCGGCTGTAACTGCGAACCAGGCACCGCACCGTGTGTCCCTCATCCAGGGCGCGACGCACGATTTGCCTGCCGAGGGTGCCGGTTCCGCCAACGACAAGAATGCTCATGAGGGACTCGTTACTAATCGTTAACTTTTTATAAGATGTTATCAGAAAGCGCTAGCAGCACCACAAGGTGGGATCGCGAGATTTGCAATCAACCATCGTCAACCGCCATCGTCAACCGACTGCGATTCTTAAGATTCCAGCGCTTTATCCCCCGGGGCTAATCTTTTCTCATTTTCCACCCTGTTCGCTGAGCTAGCGTGATCCCCGCTGGCAATGCACATCCACCCCCTAAACCAGCGCGATATGGTGTTGGAAGGATCTTGAACCAATAGGGATCGCTTCTCGGAGCCTCGCTCAGTGATTGTTTTCTCGCACAATCTCACAAAAATCAACCATCTTCCGTTCTCTGTTCCTGAAAAAACGAAACACAGTACCCTGGGTTTGATTGGTTTTGATCGCAAGTGAGTAGTACTAGAGAATTCAGAGCACCACGACTGCCGCATGGGGTCTGGGCTTGGCATCGAGCAGTTAATACAACGTAGTACTGACAAGGATTCCGGGTATGGCTGCCGATCATTCCTGCATAGAGCTATCCACTATAAGTCCCACAAGCCGTTTGGCGATCGACCAGCGATCGCCCGATGGATCAACAACACCGGCTCCCTTGGTGGAGAATACCTTGAGCGATCGGGTGCTTTCCACCAGCATGGCCCAACGGATGGCGGAAGTGTTTGCCCTGTTGGGTGACCCAAACCGTCTGCGAATTTTGTCAGCCCTGGTTCATCAAGAACTTTGTGTTTGCGACTTGGCCGAAGCCGTTGGCATGAGTGAATCGGCCGTGTCTCATCAGTTGCGGGCCTTGCGTAGCCAGCGCTTGGTGGCTTATCGCAAACAGGGCCGCCATGTCTATTACCGACTCAAAGACAGCCACATCCTGGTGCTCTATCAACAGGTCTTGGAGCATTTACAGGAGCCAGATGATGAGCAACCCTAGCGCAACAGTTGCCGCAGCTCAGCCAGATCGGCCGATCGCCCCAGCCGTTCCTTATAGGCAATCAGATGATGGAGCGACTGCACCCATAGGGATTGGCCAAAGTAGCGGGTGCGATGGGCAGTCTTGAGATCAGTATTCAGGGGCAAGCGTTTTTGCCCTCGAATGGCGTAGGCGGCTTCGTCGGCACAAAGATCAACCAACAACCCATTCACATCAAGCCGCAGCAACAAGAGGTCAAATTCCGCGTCAATGTAGCGATCGGGCGGGGCGATCGCCCAATCTTGAAAGCAGGCATAGGCCCGATCAAAATCAGCGATCGCCACATCAACATCCAAATCATGCAGGGGCCAAGCGGAGCCATAGAGATTTCCCGCCAGGCCCCCCGTCACTTGGTAGTGAATTTGATGAGTTTCTAGGCGCTGAATCACCCATTGCACCTGAGTCCACTGATCGGGCCCCATGCAAGGGGGATGGGTCGGCGGGGGCGCGGGGGGGCGATCCAGATCTGGACGACGCTCGCGGGTGCGCAAGATTTGTTCTTCGCGCCGCCATTGCTCGATCGCCCCGTGATTTCCAGACATCAAAACCGCTGGCACGGTTAGCCCCCGAAACTCCGGCGGCCGGGTGTAGTGTGGATAATCCAGCAGCGGTTCCTCAAAGCTTTCGGCCTTCAAGGATTCTTCCTTGCCCACCGTGCCCGGCTGAAGACGCAACACCCCATTGAGGAGGGTGAGGGCCGGAATTTCGCCGCAGGTCAGCACAAAATCCCCCAAGGACACTTCCCGATCGACCAGGCTCATCACCCGCTCATCCACCCCTTCGTAATGCCCACAGAGCAACACCAGTTGATCGCAATTGGCGGATAGGGCCTTAAACAGGGATTGGGTCATGGGTTGCCCTTGGGGCGTGAAGTAAATCACTTCCCGACGGGGCAGTTGAGGCAAAGAGTCGAGGGCCGCCGCGATCGGCTCCGGCTTCATCACCATGCCCACGCCGCCGCCGTAGGGTTCATCGTCCACTTTCCGATGTTTGTCCGTGGCGAAGTCCCGGGGATTGGTGACAAAGACTTCGGCAATTTGTTTTTGCAGCGCTTTGCCCACCAAGCCCGATCGCAGGGGGGATTCAAAAAAGTCTGGAAACAGGGTGACAAGGTCAAAGCGCATGGTTGAACAATCTAAAAAAACGCGCTAAAACAACGCAACCGCTGGGGGTTTTGCCGTGGGCCTTGGCTTTGGGGCAATATCGCCATCCAAACCAATGTCCTGAGCATCCCAATGATTGCGTTGATTGCGTTGTTTAGACTAGCTGTTGAACAGCCCAGTTTGGCAAGGGGCGGTAACTCGGAAATTGCGGAAGACTCGGATTTTTAAAGAATCTTGACCGAGATCTCAGCCACCGTCCGTCTGCTCACTGGATTTTACTTACTGGGTAAGAATTGCCCGATCGCGTCGCGAATTTCGTTGGCCATGCCCATGGCTCCGGCCGCATCCAAGCGCACGACGCTGGGGCCGTAATCCTCCAGCACTTCCAAAACCGAAATTTTGCCGTCGTCCATGATCGCCGTGACCAGGGCCCCGCGCAGGGCGTAGAAGTTACCCCGATCGTAGGGGGGGTAAATGACTTCGCTCACCCGCTTCAGCAACCGCTCGCCCACGAAACCATAGGACAGTTTCACCGCATCGGCGGGATCAATGCCCAGAACTTTCAGGTCGATCGAGGTGTTCAGATAGCCCCGCAGGCGATCGCGCGGCACCTTCCCATAGGACTCGATTTGACCCAGCAGACTATTAAAGCTATCGGAAACCGGCTTATCAGCCGCAAAGGCTTGCAGATCCTTCAGGGTAGCACTGACCCCGATTGGGCCATAGCGAATTTGGATTTGATCTGCTGCTTGGGCCATGGGAGCCAGCGACAACAGCGCCACCCCAGCCCCCAAGAGGGCCAAATGCCCGCGACGCAACAGGCAGCGGAGGGATTTCACTGGGGCAACACCCAGCAGGCTAGCAGGGGCGATCGCGCACCCCGGCCCGGAATCCGACAAGAGAGAACCTACAGACATAACCATCAGCAGTACCGTCCTTGGATGGGGACTCGTGGGATGGGGACTCGTGGCCGATTAACAATGCTTTTGCAGCGTTTTGGACAACGCTTCGACAGCAGAGACTTCAGGGAATCGCAACCAGTCTGCATTGATGGTTGATGGCAATTAAGTTTGCAATCAAATTCAATCAGACTGGTTGCTTCTTCGGCATGGCAGCCCGGGTCAGGAGAAATCGCCCAAAACCGCAGGGGGCTTACATCACCGCTCGACAGGCTGCACCCCGATTCACCGGCAACCCGAGGACTTCCATCATGGCTGCCATTAATCCACTAACGCGTCCTTCATAAGGTTTCAGATCGATTTGGCTCACATCGATCGATCCCAATTCTGACAGCAACGCCGAAAAGTCCCCAGCCGCCGCCTTTTGCAGCAGGGAACCAACATTCACTTGGCGCAACAGTTTATCCAGATCGGAACCCGGGTCGATCGTGCCAAAGGCCTGAATTGCCCCTTGAATCTTGCTGATGTCGCTGCTGGTCACCCCGGCTTCTGAGAGCAGTTGGCTCAGCTTGGCCGAGTCCATGCTGGTCAGTTCCCGCACGGTTAGGCCGCCTACCTTGCTGATAATCGGTTGCACCTTGGTTTTAACGCGGGTGTAGATTTTGAGTGCTTCACCCGCATCCACTGTCATGGTTTTCGGTTCAAGCTGCATCAACACATCCAGGGCCGTGACGGGTGCAGCCGAAGCACGGGACAGCACCTTCTCGATCGCGGCGGTCAGGGGCTGAGCATTGCCCTGGGCGTTGTCGGCATAAAGCACCTGGCTAATGGAGCCGATCACCAACTCACCGGGACAGCTTTTCAGCACTGCCGGAGCCGTGCGAGCCGCCGCGCTGCCCACCTGGAAGGGGCTTTTCAAAATCCGTTGCAAATCAGCTCGGCTCACCTGCTTGGCCACGTTGGGATCGCTCAGCAATTGTCCAAAGTCGCCGCTGGCTTGCCCCGTTTCCGCAAAGGTTTTTAGCTCTGCCATGGTGATATCCACATCACCCAGTCCCGGTAACCGCAACACTAACTTATCCAGGGCCAGGGCCTGACCGGCGGCCAAGGCAATCGCCAAGCTACTTCCCAGGGCCACGCTGCCGACTCGGCCAATCCAGCGAATGGCACGTTGACCCAATAGGGGAGGTTGCTGAACTGCTTGAGGTTGTTTGATCGATCGAGCCATGATCCACTCCTTCTCCTTTCTCAATCGGGTTGATACCTGCTTCAACCCAAAATTCAACCCAAAATAGGGTCAGGTACTAATGTTCAGGCATTCGTTCAGGCATCTGTATCAGGCTACATCTGACCGCTGATTAGCCCCGCCACCCATGCCCGATTACTATCGGCTGCTTCGTAGGGGTCTGTTGTCCAGAATGGCACGGTTTCCAAACCGGCATTTACCTGGGAACCTGTCCAGCAGTGCCATTGACGCAATTGGCACAGTATCGATCCTAAGCTTTCCTTTCGATTTGCCGTGGACTTTTGTTAATGGACTTTCACGATTGAGTCTTCACGAAGGAGCTTTTGTGATCGAAAGGCAAGCTCATGAACCTTCATGGAGGGTGTCGTGAATGATTTTGGGTTGCGAATGATTTTGGGTTAACGACCGTTGGCGGTATTGCTCCCGAGTCGATCGCTTTCCTGTTGCTCTTCTGCGCGATCGCTCTGCTGCCAGTCAGGTTGATCGCCCTTCCCTCTTCAATCGATCAAGCACTGGTCGATCGCACCTGGTGGCAGGGAATGGCCCAATCGTCCACAATCCAAAGCTAGTGTTCTCCGTTGAACCTGTCGATTAACCTTCACGATCGAACCTTCACGATTGCCCAAAGTTGAGAGGCTATTCCATGGCAACAGCCCTAATTACCGGCGCTTCTAGCGGCATTGGTGCAGCCTTTGCCCAAGCCCTGGCAGCCCGTGGTGTGCGTGTGATTTTGACGGCTCGATCGACCGAAAAACTCCAACAGTTAGCCCAGTCCCTAACCACCCAATTTGGTGTCCAGGCGATCGCCCTGCCGCTTGACCTCAGTGAGCCGGGCGCGGCCGACCAGTTGGCCGCCCAAGTCAAAGCCCTCGGTCAGCCGATCGACTGGTTAATTAACAATGCTGGCTTCGGAGACTTTGGGGAATTCGCCACTCGGGACTTGGCCAAGCAGCGGGCCATGTTGAACCTGAACGTGGTGGCCCTCACGGAGCTAACACACCACTTCTTGCAACCCATGCTCGATCGGGGCCAAGGACAAATCATCAACGTTGCCTCCACCGCTGCCTTTCAGCCCATTCCCTACCTCTCGCTCTATGCCGCCACCAAGGCCTTTGTCCTCAGCTTCAGCGAAGGCCTGTGGGTTGAGTGCCAAGGCCGCGGCGTGCGGGTGATGGCCCTTTGTCCGGGCCCCACCGCAACCAACTTTGCTGCGGTGGCCGAGTTTCCCAGCAGCCTGAAGATGCCCAACGATATCGCCACTCCCGAAGCCGTTGTTCAAGAGGCACTCCAGGCGATCGCCCAAGGGAAGCCCAATTGCGTCGCGGGCGGCTTGGCCAATCAAATTTTGGTCAACGCCAGCCGATTCATGCCCCGCAGCAGCTTAATCCAAGGGATTGGGAAGCTGTTTCGATCCGCTTCCACAGCATCCGAGGCTTAGCGTCCCCGTGAGCACCCCAGGCAGTCGATCGCGCTTGGGGTGCTCAATTTAACTAGCTCAATTTGATCAATTTTTGATCAATTTACGAGTGATTGAAATCGATCCCATCAATTCCATCGATCCCAATTAGTCCCTCAATTGATCCCAATGCGCTCAAAATTCACCCCAAATCCGCCCCAAATTTGCTGTGAATCAAAACCAGATCACCAGCTCTCGTCGGTATCCCTGACGGTTTCCCAAGGGGCGATCGCCAGGGCCCAACCTTGCCTCAACCATGCCCCCAACGCCTAAAACCGCCATCAAGCCGGTTCGGTAAATACCCCTTCATCATCTCGCCCCCACGAACCACTATAGAAAGCAAGAAATACAGCCAAATTTTCCCAATCGCCTCAGAAGCAGCAATACCCCTATGGCCAAAGTCGTCGGAATTGACCTCGGAACCACCAACTCTTGCGTTGCCGTAATGGAAGGCGGCAAACCCACCGTCATCGCCAACGCCGAAGGTTTCAGAACAACCCCTTCAGTCGTGGCCTACGCAAAAAACGGCGACAAACTCGTTGGTCAAATTGCCAAGCGCCAAGCGGTGATGAACCCCGAGAACACCTTCTACTCGGTCAAGCGCTTCATTGGTCGTCGCTTTGAAGAAATCACCCACGAAGCCACCGAAGTAGCCTACACCGTTGCTAACGTCAGTGGTAACGTCCGCATTGACTGCACAGCTAAGGGTGAAAAATACGCTCCGGAACAAATTTCCGCCCAAGTGCTGCGGAAGCTGATCGAAGATGCCAGCAAATATATCGGTGAACCCGTTACCCAAGCGGTCATTACGGTTCCCGCATACTTTAATGACTCCCAGCGCCAAGCCACCAAAGACGCAGGCAAAATCGCAGGCGTAGAAGTGCTGCGGATTATCAACGAACCGACCGCCGCATCGCTGGCTTACGGTCTTGATAAAAAAGAAAACGAAACGATTTTGGTCTTCGACTTGGGCGGCGGTACGTTTGACGTATCGGTGCTGGAAGTGGGCGATGGCGTGTTTGAAGTGTTGGCTACCTCGGGGGATACCCACCTGGGCGGCGATGACTTCGACAAGCAGATTGTGGACTTCCTGGCCGACACGTTCCAAGCCAGCGAAGGCATTGACCTGCGCAAGGATAAGCAAGCTCTGCAACGGCTGACGGAGGCCGCTGAAAAGGCCAAGATCGAGCTGTCGAGCGTTACCCAAGCCGAGATTAACCTGCCCTTCATTACGGCGACCCAGGACGGGCCCAAGCATTTGGACTTGACCCTGACCCGGGCCAAGTTTGAAGAGCTGTGCGCCGGCCTGATCGATCGCTGCCGGATCCCCGTTGAGAACTCTCTGCGCGATGCCAAGCTGACCAAGGCTGACATTGACGAAGTGGTGCTGGTGGGCGGTTCAACCCGGATCCCGGCCATCAAAGACCTGGTGCGCCGAGTTCTGGACAAGGAGCCCAACCAAAGCGTCAACCCCGATGAAGTGGTGGCCGTGGGCGCTGCGATTCAAGGCGGCGTGCTGGCTGGGGAAGTGAAGGACATCCTGTTGCTGGATGTGACTCCGCTGTCGCTGGGTGTGGAGACCTTGGGCGGCGTGATGACCAAGATCATCCCTCGCAACACCACCATCCCCACCAAGAAGTCCGAGGTGTTCTCGACGGCGGCCGATGGCCAGACCAATGTGGAAATTCACGTTCTGCAAGGGGAGCGGGAGTTCGCCAACGATAACAAGAGCTTGGGAACCTTCCGTTTGGATGGGATTCCGGCTGCGCCCCGGGGTGTGCCTCAAATTGAGGTGACCTTCGACATCGACGCGAACGGCATCCTGAACGTGACCGCGAAGGATAAGGGCACGGGCAAGGAACAGTCCATCAGTATTACGGGTGCTTCGACTTTGCCGAAGGACGATGTGGAGCGGATGGTGCAAGATGCGGAGCGTAACGCTGCTGCCGACAAGGAACGCCGCGAACAAATCGACCTGAAGAATCAAGGCGACTCGCTGGTTTACCAGGCTGAGAAGCAACTGAAGGAACTGGAAGACAAGATCTCCGACGACCAAAAGGCCACGGCCGAGGCCGCGATCGCCAGCCTGAAGGATGCGTTGCAGAAGGAAGATTACCCGGCCATCAAGACCCAGGTGGAGGCCCTGCAACAGGCGCTTTATACGATCGGGTCGTCGGTGTATCAGCAAGGGGCCCCGGATGCGGCCGCTCCGGATGCACCCGCTGGGGATAGTTCGACCGGTGGCGATGGCGATGATGTCATCGATGCGGAGTTCTCGGAAACGAAGTAACTCAAATTTGGGTGCGAAACCTGGCGCTAAAACTCAGGTGAAGCTCAGCCGCTGAAATTCACTTCGTTTTAGGGTTGTTTCAGAGTCATTCCAGGAGCGATCGGGTAGGGATAACCTGCCCGATCGCTTGTCATTTAGGATGAGTGCATTGGTTGGGTACGAATCCATTGAATTGATGCATATGGATTGGTGCATAGGGTATCGATGCCTGCGAGACCAGGCACAGCAGCGGTGACAAGCCGGGTGACAAGACTATGGTGGGTTGGCTGATTTTGGATGGACTCTTGGCCCTGTCTGGGTTAGGAATTGGGATCTTTTGGGTGCGATCGTGCCAGTCCTTGGCCGGTGCATCGCGGCTGGAGCCGGTGACTCTCGCGGAGGTTCCGGCTCGATCGATTGCGGTGGTAATTCCCGCCTACAACGAAGAAGTGAACATCGTGGATTGCGTGCGATCGGTCTTGGCCAGTGAGCTACCGGACACTGTGGAATTACAAGTGTGGGTTGCTGATGACCAATCCAGCGATCGCACCTTGGCCCTGGCCGCAGCCTTGATGCCCACCGATGCCCGGTTGCGGGTGCTGCGAGTGCCCCCGCGCCCCACGGAGCAATTGTGGTTAGGCAAAAACTGGGCCTGTGCCCAAGTGACAGAGGCGATCGGGGAAACCGTAGACTATCTGCTGTTTATTGATGCCGATGTGCGGTTGGCTCCTGGGGCGATCGGGGCCGCTTTGACCCTCGCCGATCGCCAACAAATCGACTTGCTCAGTTGCGCCCCCCTGTTGGTTTGTGGCTGTCTCTCAGAATGGTTGGTGCAGCCCATTGTGGCCAGCGCCATGGCCATTGCCTTTGACTTCCGCACCTTGAACGATCCCAAATCGCCCACGGCCTTTGCAGCGGGGCCCTTCATGTTCTTTCGGCGATCGAGCTATGCCGCCATCGGTGGCCACGCCGCCGTGGGCCATGAATTAACCGAAGACCTGGCCCTCGCCCGCCAAATTCGCCAAAGTGGGCGATCGCTGCATTTCGCGCTGGGGTTGGGGTTAATGCGCGTGCGGATGTATCAAAACTTTGCGGCCCTGTGGGAAGGTTGGACCAAACATTGGCACATTGCTAACCAAAGCAACATCCCTAAAACCCTAATCTCAGCAGCGGGGTTATTTGGAGTGTTTGCCATGCCCTGGCTGGGGTTGTTAATCGGGGCGATCGGGCTACTGATTGACGGCCCCTCTCTCCTTGGGTTTGCGTCCTGTGGGCTGGCACTCGCCACCACGATCGCGGTCTGCTGGATGCGCTGGGCGATCGCCCAACAAACGGACCAATCCCTGCGCTACTGGTGGCTGATGGGTGTGGGTGGCGTTTTAGTTTTCGCGATCGCGATCGCCTCAATCATCAAAATCGAAACCGGTTGGGGATGGACTTGGCGCGGCCGCCCTTTAACCCAAAGCTCTTAACTCCTGAATCAAACAAATGACCCGGAAAGCTAACTGGGGAACGATTTTTGAACCATCAAGCAATTGCGCTTTCCATAGCGACGGTAACGCACCCGCCGCGACAATTGCTCCATAAACATCAATCCCCGCCCCGATTCCTTATCCAGAGGGCTGCGCTTTTCCTGCTTCAGTAAAGCCAACTTTGCATCCCAATCAAAGGGATCGCCATAGTCCCAAATTTGAATATTTAAACAACGTCCGCAACGGCCCACCTCAACCACGATCGGGGTGTGTGGGGGGCGGTGATGGTGCGCATGGCGAGCCGCATTCGTAAATCCTTCCGTCAAGATCAACTGGCACTCCCACAAAAATTGTGGCGGCAGCGATTCAGGAATAGCCCGCTTCAAAATGACATCAAACCACTGCAACAACGAAGGCAGTTCCTGAAGATCCGTTGTGAGGTGCAGGTGCGATTGATGGCTGGTGGGCATCCAGCGGTTATCCGTTTGATAGTCCCACCAATGGTGCAGACGGGGCCCCAACCCCTGAGTCCACCATTGCTGCCAGCGACGAGGCCGCAAGCAATCTCGCAACCAGGCAAGGCGGCCGCGCAGAGATTTGAAGCGGTTTGATCTGATCGAACCTTGAGGACGCGCGCCCATGTGACTCGCCTAACTACATTGCGCCGCTGCTGCGGGAAAACAGAAGTGCGACGGTTTTGAAAATGAGTTTTAAGTCGTGCTTCAAACTCCAATTTTCCTGATATTTCAGGTCTAGGCGAATCACGTCCTCAAATTTTTTCACCGTCGATCGCCCATTAACCTGCCACTCACCAGTCATCCCAGGACGCACATCTAACCGCTGCCATTGGGGAACCTCGTAGCGCTCCACCTCATCAGGCGTGGGCGGCCGAGTGCCCACCAGGCTCATATCTCCCCGCAACACGTTCCAAAACTGGGGTAGCTCGTCCAGGCTGGTGCGACGTAAAAAACGGCCAATGCGAGTAATGCGGGGATCGTTGTCATTCTTGAAGAACGCACCCTCAGCTTGGTTTTTAACCTCGTTACGCCGGGCTTCCGCATCAGAAACCATGGAGCGAAATTTCCAAAGCCGAAACCGCTTACCCATCCAACCGCAACGGGACTGGCTAAAGAGAATGGGGCCAGGGCTATCGAGACGAATGGCGATCGCGAGGGGGATAAATAATACGCCCAAAATGGTCAGCCCCACCAACGAACCCGCAATGTCGAGGGTACGCTTCACCCACGATCGCACCGAGGGGTGAGTGGCCGGTGGCAACATATCTTCTGATGCGGCCTTGGCGCTCATTGGGGCGGTGGCCCGTTCGATCGGCAACATCGCATCCAGACCAGTCATGGACAGCACGGCCATCACTGGCGGCTGCACATCCCGCAATACAAAGCTCACACCCGTCGCATGGGCCAGCTTATAGCTACTGACCAATGCACCGATACCGCTACTGTCCACAAAAGCGGTGCGGCTGAAGTCCAGAGTGATTTGAACCGGAAGTGATTCCGATTCACAGAGCATTTTGCAGGTGTCCTTAAAATCAACGGCTTCCAGAACAGAGAGGCGCTCAGGGATATGAAGAACCGTTTCAGTGGTTCCAGCCACAGTTGAAACACCAATACTAGTCGGCTGCGAAGTCATAGAACCGTGCGAATCACGCGATGATTAGCAGTTGAACCTGAAACTGAAGACAGTTACGAATATCCTGTTGCACCCCTAGGAGAATGTCTGAGACGTAACTTGGGGTACTGGCAAAGCACAAGTTGCCTTCGGGGCAGGGGGCTTAAGCCCCTTGTCGTCGATCGATAAGACCCACAAGATAGCCGTTTTGGCTTGTCAGACATGCTCTAACCGATGACTCAGGCTTTGAGGGCCTAAACATCGATGTTGCTTTTGCGGTCAGAATACCAGTGCGGGTTTGCAATGGTAGCGATTATGCTGTCGGCTACGACGAATCTTAGGATATTCGATCCGCTCATTCATATATAGCTCATCTACTGGTGGTTACCGGCCATTTGCGCCTGATTCTGATCGATGACGATCAATTTCATTTGAGATTCTTAAATACTTCTATAGTTTTCGATGGATGGTGTGACTGATAGAGGTTCTAGGAGTCGATCGCCCTGAAACCAGCTCTCAAATTTTGAGCAAACAATTTTGAGCAAAGAATGCCGCACAGGGAGCCGATCGCCGCAAAATCGGCCCCATTTCCCCAGCCCCTGGCCAGCACCCACCAGCAACCCTCAGCCAGTTGGTCTAAAAGCCGCTAATGCCGTCAGCGGGAGCACCCACTAGGTATGCCACCACTCGATTACCCAGCAGCACCTTCGTATCGCAGCCCACAGACTCGAAGGTGACCTGACCAAAATCAAGGCCGGTGATGCGATCGACCCCTCGCTCAAAGTCCAGAATCGTGATGGTTCCGGGGCGATCGCCCAACACGAACGTATCCCGTCCCACGCCACCACCCAAGGTATCGTCTCCTTGGCCACCGTCTAGCCAATCGTCTCCATCGTTGCCTAACAGCAGATCTTTGCCCCAACCGCCAAAGAGGGTGTCGTTACCATTGCCGCCGCCCAAGGTATCGTCGCCATTCTGACCAACCAACAAATCATTACCTTCGCCACCCAACAGGCGATCGGCATCCGCTTCGCTACCCAGGAGATCTCGGGTCACTCCCCCATCAAGGTCACCAAACAGGGTGTCATTGCCCGCGCCGCCTACCAACAGGTCTTGACCCAAATCACCCCACAGAAAATCATCATCTCGGCCGCCCCAAAGGGCATCCTGGCCACTGCCCCCAAAGATGCGATCGCGCCCGGGGCCCCCTTGCACCACGTCATCCCCCGCGTTGCCGTTGAGCTGGTCGTTGCCCGCATCACCGTAGAGGTTATCGTTGCCACCTAGCCCAAAGATGCGATCGGCTCCCTCGCCACCCCGAATCTCTTCGCTGCGTCCCGATCCGGTAATGAAATCGCTGGAGTTGCGGCCCAACGTGGCCGGCTGGGCGATCGAGTTTTGCTGAAACTGCACTCCGGGTAAATCAGGCAGCGGCAGCGGTGCTGGCTGCGTTGCTAAATTACAAACGGGGGCCCGTGAACTGCCGATCGGGGTAACCGTCGAAATATTCGGGAAAGTGACTCCCGACCCCGAGTTCGATCCACCATTAATCACAATGCCCCGCGACGCATCGATCACAACTCCCGGGCCACTGGTGGTTGGTGTGCTGCTTCCACCGGTTGGTGTGCCGCCTCCCGATGTTCCTCCAGAAGTGCCGCCTCCGGAGGAACCACCGCCGCTAGCCGTGTCGTTATCGGTGTTGGTTGCTGTAATTGTGAAGGTTTTACCTGAGTAATTAGCATCACTACTAGTCAGGGAACCATTGATGTTGTAGGCAATATTGCCATCCACCAGTGAGTCATCAACACCTGTAACCGTCACAGTTTTGGTTGTATTCCAGTTAGTGTTGTCAAACTCCACTGAAACGGGCAACACAGTTCCTTCAGTGGTATCTGAACTAGTCAGATTAACAGTGACTTTGCTGGTGGGCGGCGAGGTTAGTACTAGCGTGAAAGTTGCTGTGCCACCAGCCTCAGTAGTGATTAGTCCCGAGGCTGGTGTGCGTACAATATCGGCCGTGTCATTGTCCGTATTGCTTACGTTAACTGCTACATCGCTCAAGCCATTATATTTAGTGTCTACAGAGTTAGGATCAAGCTTGATCTGATAGGCTTGATCACCGTCTTTTACAAGATCATCGACACCTTTAATGGTAACCGTCTGATCAATATTCCAGTTGATAGATGTAAACGTTAAAGGGGTAGGAAAAGCTGTTCCTTCTCCCGTGTTTGTGCTTGTTAAAGAAACAGTTACATCACTGGTAGGCTGGGATTGGAGCTTAACCGTAAAATCTGTTGTTCCGCCGCCTTCGGTGGTTGTTAAGCCCGCCGCTGATGTAACAATCAAACCTGCTGTGTCATTATCAGTAATCGTAATATTTTGAGAAGTAGTCGTGCCCAAAACCAGCCGACTCGAAGGACTACTGAGAGTTAGAGTTGCGGTCTCGTCATCCTCATCAATGGAGTCATTGACAACCTTAAAGGTGGCTGTTCCCGAAGTCTTTCCATCGGGAATTGTGATCGTGGCTGCGCTGGTTGATAATCCATTCAAAGTGTAGTCACCGGTTGTAACTCCTGTTCCGGTGATCGTTAAGGTAACTGTCTGATTTCCTACTACTGAATCATCAGTTGCGGCATTTCCATCATCAGTCGTGGCAGTAACGGTAATTTCTGTTGTTCCAGCTTCGGAACCAGTAGTTGCACTCATCGACAAATTAACCGGCAATTTGACAATTTGTTTGCCAAAGTCTGTTAGAGGAAGTGCTGCTGCTGATGTAGCTGAAGTCCAGTTACTGGAAGAGTTAATGGCTGACAGCCATTCTGATTTTGTCCCACCAGCAGGGAGTGAACTTAATGTAAAAACACCTCCATTAGTAAATGTCAGGAGAGAAAATGCCTTACTGCTTGCCAATGAGGCAACTTGATAGCTAGCAGAATCTCCAGAGATAGATCCAGTCGTCTCAAAAGAGCCTGTATTATCCAGTTGATAGATAGCCGTAAATCCAGAGTTAAGGGGATTATCATTATTAGTAGACTGCAAGGCAATGATCTGATCACCGCCTGATTTAAGGTCAAGAGAACTATACTCTCCATCAACAGTGGCAGTTATACCAATCTGACCAACTGTAGTCCAGCTAAATGAGGTTTTAGTCTCAGAACTATTGATAATGCTGCCTGTGGCGATGTTGGAGAGTACTTCAAATCTCAGCAGCTCTTCGTCTCCATTGCCATCTGTTGGACTTGATCCACGAAAAGCGCTACCTGTCCAGCCGTTAGTTGTGAAGTAGATAACTGTTCCGGCTGTCAGCGGAACGAGATTAATAAAGGCAAAAGAATCTGGAGTTTGATTACCGGTATAGCCAACGATCGCGATGTCGCCGGGGGTCAGGGTGGTAGGCATGATGCTTCCTCGTGACGATCGAAGAACTTAATAATTAAGAAGTGAACGTGGACAACCAATCAACCCTGCCGCGGCCGACTGACCGAGCGGCAAAAGCGACAACCAAAGACCGGATTTGACGATCGCGCGGCTTAGCTCTGACGCAAATCGGAAAATCGGGGCTGTGGGGTGAGATTGACGAAAATTTTAAAAGAAACCTTAAGATGCAGCCCCAATTTAACTATACCCAAGCGGATGAGCGAAATTTCTGCGGAGGGATGCGAAAATCGGTAGGCAACTCTGAGCAACGAGGAGCCTGGGCCCAAAACCCAAGAATTTGTAGCGATCGCGACAGCAAGCGGCTTGGCCCCATTAACCTTTTCTTTACCCAAGCGGTTTATGCTAGCCGCCGTTTGCCCCTGTCATTATTCACCACACACCAACGGGCGGCGCAACCGGCAGTTTTAGCCGCCGCGAGGCAGTTTCCTCGTAAAGCAACCCACTCGACTTCAGCTCATCGCCGATTTCAAATCAGGTTTCAGATTTCAGACCTCAGACTCGATCGGTTGATTGACTTCACCCCTTACGGAAGCTCTATGACTTACTCACTCCTGCGTCGAATGACCCGTCACGCGGCTGCTGGCTCGATCGCAGCCCTGGCTCTCTCCCTAGCTGCCTGTGGTGGCGCACCCCAAGCAGGCAACAGCCCCGCCGCTGGCGAAAGCCCTGCTGCTGGTGCTAGCCCCGCTGCGGCGGAAGCAACGGCCACCGTCAAGGTTGACGGCTCCAGCACTGTGTTTCCGATTTCGGAAGCCATGGCTGAAGAGTTCATGAAGGTCAACACCAACACCAAGGTGATTGTGGGATCGTCGGGAACCGGTGGCGGTTTCAAGAAATTCTGCGCTGGGGAAACCGATATTTCCAACGCTTCGCGACCCATCAAAGGAGAAGAAATCGAACTCTGTAAGAAGGGCAACGTGGAATATGTGGAGCTGCCCATCTCCTTTGATGGTCTCTCGGTGGTGGTGAACCCCAAAAATGACTTCGCCACCTGCTTGAGCGTTGATCAACTCAAAAAGATGTGGGAACCGGCCGCAGAAGGCAAGGTGAAGAGCTGGAAGGATGTGGATCCGAAGTTCCCCGACAAGCCGATGACCCTCTACGGCCCCGGTACGGATTCGGGAACCTATGACTACTTCACCAAGGCCATTACCGGCGAAGAAGGTAAGAGCCGTGGGGACTACACGCCTAGCGAAGACGACAATGTGATTGTGCAGGGCGTGTCGGGTGATGAAGGCTCCTTGGGCTTCTTTGGCTATGCCTACTACGAAGCAAACAAGGATAAGCTGAAGCTGGTGGAAATCAAGGGCGAGAGCGGCAAGTGCGTTGCTCCGAGTGCTGCCACGATCGCCGATGGTTCCTATGAACCCCTGTCGCGTCCAGAATTCATCTATGTCCGCAAGGATGCCCTCAGCCGTCCTGAGGTGAAGGCCTTTGTGGCATTCCAAATTGATGCGGCTAACAAGCAAATCATTGCGGATACGGGCTATTTGCCGCTGCCCGATGAGGTGTTGACGCTGGCGAAGGAGCGCCTGGAGAAGGGAGTGACCGGTTCTGTGTTCGGTGGCAAGGCTCCGGCTGGGGCTAAGCTGGCTGATCTGCTGGCGGCTGAGAAGGCCGGCGGTGCCGAGAAGAAGTAAACGGGTTCAGCCTGGCGCTGAGGGGCGATCGCCCGGGTCTTTAAAATCCTCACGGGGGCTTTAGATGACAGGGCTGATCATCCCTTGGCTTGTGGCAGATTCTTGAACAGGAGCAATTGGGGCCGAGCACCCAGCAGGGGTCACGCTTCGGTCACTTTGCTCCGTGGTCAAGGCGATGCGACAGGTACTGAGTGGTTGATCAGCCGATTGCCGGTTTGCAGTTAAATCTAGAGAAAATCGAAAAGGTTTTGGCGGGTTACCGCACCCCTTCCCTATGGAGAGTTCCCTGCGCGATCGCGCACTTTGGCAGCCCAATCGTCAAGCGAGTCATCGTACAGAGTTGATCGTTCGACTGATTTTGGGTCTTTTTTCATTTGTATCGGTTGCCACAACGATCGGGATTGTTTTCACCCTGATCTTTGAGACGATCGATTTCTTCAGAATCATTCCCATTTGGCGATTTTTCACAGAAACCCGCTGGACTCCGCTCTTTGCCAGCGCCCAATTCGGGATCGTTGTCTTGATCAGCGCCACGGTGCTAACCACGGGGATCGCCATTTTGGTGGCGTTGCCCTTGGGTCTGCTGTCGGCCGTTTGCCTGAGTGAATATGCCAGCCCCAAGGTGCGACAGGTGCTGAAGCCGGCCCTGGAGGTGTTGGCAGGTGTGCCCACCGTGGTCTATGGCTACTTTGCCCTGCTGTTTGTCACGCCGCTGCTTCAGAAAATCATCCCCGGACTGCAAGGGTTTAATGCCCTGAGTGCGGGGATTGTGTTGGGTGTGGCCATCACGCCGCTGATTGCCTCTCTGAGTGAAGATGCGATCTATGCCGTGCCTCGGAGTTTGCGAGATGGTTCCTATGCGTTAGGGGCTACGAAGCGCGAAACCATTATTGCAGTCGTGTTACCGGCGGCTCTGTCGGGGATTGTGGCTTCGGTGATTTTGGCAGTGTCGCGGGCAATTGGGGAAACCATGATCGTGGCGATCGCAGCGGGTCAGAATGCCACTTTGGGTCTGAATCCCTTTGTTTCCGCCATGACCATGACGGCATACATCGTGCAGGTCAGCCTTGGGGATACGCCAGCCGGGTCGATCGCCTACCGAACCCTGTTCGCAGTGGGTACCACCCTGTTTGTGATGACCCTGGTGTTGAACGTGTTCAGCTTTTGGTTTGTGCGTCGCTTCCAGGAAAAATACGACTAATGGCTATTTCAAACGAATCCCAAGGGCGATCGCGCGCGTTGCTCTTCAACCCTCGTCTGGATCAGCGCTACGTCAAGGACAACATCTTTGCTGGGGCCACCTGGGTGGCCACCGGGCTTGCCATCCTAGTTTTGGTGGTGCTGCTGGTGGATACCTTCATTGATGGAATGCCCCGCATTAGCTGGCAATTCATCACGAGCCTGCCCTCGCGCAAGCCGGAATTGGCCGGGGTGGGCGCGGCATTGGGTGGTTCCATTTGGCTGCTGGTGCTGACGGCGCTGATTGCTTTCCCGATCGGGGTGGGTGCGGGCCTGTACCTGGAAGAGTTCTCGCTCGAATCCTGGTGGTCTCGCCTGATTGAGATCAACATCTCCAACCTGGCTGGCGTACCCTCGATCATTTATGGTTTGCTGGGATTGCAGGTGTTTGCCCGCTGGCTGCAACCCATCACTGGCGGCCGCAGCGTTCTGACCGGGGCCCTAACCCTCTCATTGCTGATTTTGCCGGTGATCATCGTGGCCACCCGCGAAGCCCTGCGCACCGTCCCCGACGGTCTGCGTCAGGCAGGCTTTGCGCTGGGGGCAACCCGTTGGGAGGTGGTTTCGGCCCATGTGTTGCCGTTGGCCCTGCCGGGGATTTTAACCGGAACCATTTTGGCCCTATCTCGAGCGATCGGGGAAACCGCCGCGCTGATCACCATTGGAGCCTTGACCTTCGTTCCCTTCATCCCCACCAATCCCCAAAGCCCCTTCACCGCGCTGCCAATCCAGATCTACAACTGGGTCTCCCGACCTCAGCAAGGTTTCCACGTCAACGCTGCCGCCGGGATTGTCATCTTGATGATTGTTCTGTTGGCCATGAATGGCACAGCAATTCTGTTGCGCAACCGGTTCCAGAAAGCCCTTAACTAGTTCCGGGAATCCCTGAAGTTCTTTGGGTCTTTGGAACTTTGGTGACCGGTACGTTATGACGGTTTTGCAAACGTTCTGCGGTTGATCGATCGGATTGGGACTCACACCCTTCTCATGGCCCGTAATCACCGGATCTAGATGATGGGGTTGAGATCGACCGCGCTGGATGCTGATGTTTCGAGCCTCTCCTTTGCTTCTTCACTTTTCAGTTCAGGTTTGACTGGTATGCAATCTTCTGTCACGTCCAATGCGGTGTTATCTGCCCGATCGGTCTCGGTCTACTACGGTCCCAGCATCGCGGTGCGCGACGCATCACTAGACATCCCACGGGGCGAAATTGTGGCCTTCATTGGCCCCTCCGGTTGTGGCAAGAGCACGATCTTGCGCTGCTTTAACCGAATGAACGACCTGGTTCCCAGCGCCCGCGTTGAGGGACAAATTACTTACAACGAAGAAGATCTCTACGGCCCCAAGGTCGATGCTGTTTCCATCCGTAGCCGCATTGGGATGGTGTTCCAGCGCCCGAATCCCTTCCCCAAATCCATTTACGAAAACATTGCCTTTGGGGCCCGCATCAACGGCTATCGCGGCAACATGGATGAGCTAGTTGAAAGCTCCCTGCGGCGGGCTGCCCTTTGGGATGAGGTGAAAGACAAGCTGCGCGACAGTGGCTTGGCCCTCTCTGGTGGACAACAACAGCGCCTTTGCATTGCCCGCGCTGTGGCCATTCAACCGGAAGTGATCCTGATGGATGAGCCTTGCTCGGCCTTGGATCCCATTTCAACCCTCCGCATTGAGGAACTGATTAAGGAACTGAGTGGTGACTACACGATCGTGATCGTGACCCACAACATGCAACAGGCTTCGCGGGTGAGCGATCGCACGGCCTTCTTCAACGCCCAAGCCACCGACTCGGGCAACAAAGTTGGTTATTTGGTGGAGTACGATCGCACGGAGCGCATTTTCCACGATCCCGTAGAAGAAGCCACCCGCGATTATGTAACCGGTCGATTCGGCTAAAACTGCAGCCCCAACCAGAACCCTAAACGAAGGAGAGGATGCGTTCATGTCTCAATGAACCAGCATCCTCTCCTTTTTAATGGTTGCACTTCTTTAGGGTTGCACTTCGTCTGAACTGCGTTTGAAGGGCTGCGGCAGATTAAATCTTGAAAGGGATCTGAGTAACGTCGAAACTGTGGCGTTAGGAGTTGACAGGTGGTGCAGACATGCGAAGTCGAAATCAGTCTCAGCCAGGTTTGGGCGCTTCTTAACCCATCAGTTTTTACCCATTTGCTGAAAGCCCATTCACTTCTGCAACGAATGAATTGTGATCAGCCAATTCGAAATCAACTAGCTCCTGATTGACCCATAAGCGATGGTCTGCATTCATGGGTTTCATGAACCAGTCTTACTCAACTGGTTTCATCGATCAATTGCGAACAAATACGGACAACTCAATTACGGACAATTACGCAAAGATACGAAAAGTTGCGTAGAAAGCTGCAATGAGTGGTCACGGAAATTCCAAACAGGAGTGACACAAACATTGCTTCAGTGGCGATTGGGATGACCCAAAGCCTCATCAAAGCTTTCGTCCACCATCATTGAAGACAGCAGAACCGGCGCAAACAAAACGGCAAGTACGAGTAGCACAGACATTGATGAACCTCCCTTTTAGGTGAAGGGTAGAGGTAGGAGTTGCATCGCTCAACCGATGCGGGATAGATGCTCTCTGGGTGGATTGCTTTGTACTTTGATTGTGTCACGATCGCCCGATTGAACCAGTGATGGTTCAGCCCGTGGCGCGTGACAGTACTCGGCGGCCTTGTCGATCGTTGTCGTCAGTCTGAGCGATCGCGATCGCACCCCTGCGGTGTCCCAGTGCTGGCCTCCTAAGCTAGGCATTCTTAGGCATTCTCATGGAATCAGCCACGGGCTGAATGATCTAGATTTCCCAGATTCCAGCTTCCCAGATTTCAGCTTCCCAGATTCCAGAGCAGTCACTAGTTGCTTACGAGATTCCTTAAGGAATTCTCTGAGAGCGATTTCAAGGCGTTTCAGACCAGTTATGGGGCGAGCGATCCGGCAACAACTGATTTCGCATATGATTAGGGCCGCTCAATCCAAAACGAGTGGGCAAACCTATTGAACCCAAATTCGTCGCTACTGGACTTGGGTGCTGGATCTTGAGAAGTAGCAGTTTAGAGGGTAGCGATGGCCTACAGAGCCTTGAAGCAATTGCTCACTCGTTTCAGAGGGAGCATTGCTAAAACGATCAATCGTCCAAACGATCATGAAGGTTAACAGATCACCGAGAGCACTTCGACCATTGAACCCTAACCCAAAGATCGCCTTTGATCTCCCCTGGTCAGGACAATTTACTCGTTAGTAAATTGCCAGTTAAATCACCAACTTTGCTGTTTGGCGAATTGGCTCATTTAATTGGTCAGCTATCGATGCTCCGATGCCCCTTAGCCTACATCAGAATCGGCAAAATTCATCCCTTTCTTCATTTAGCGATTCACTGCTTCTAAATTCTATGCAAATTCGTCGCATTCAGCCTAATCCGGCCGTTGCCGTTGACACCTTGCGCTATCAAGTGCGTGTGCCTGATAGTGAACCTCGCCATATTTTGGAAAAAATCGTTTGGCATAAGGAAGCAGAGGTCGATCGCCTGCGAGAATCTTTACCCCTGGTTAAACTTCAGCAACGGGTGCGAGAAGCCCAGCCCCCTCAGGACTTTTTGGCCGCATTGCGCCAACCGCCAGCCCCTCAGCCAGCCCTGATTGCGGAGGTAAAAAAAGCCTCCCCCAGCAAGGGCGTGATTCGTGCGGACTTTGACCCAGTGACGATCGCCCAAACCTATGAGGCCAGCGGTGCGGCCTGTTTGTCAGTGCTGACGGATCAGGAGTTTTTTCAGGGCAGTTTTGATTATTTGGCACAAATTCGGCAGGCGGTGCATTTGCCGCTACTCTGTAAAGAATTTGTGCTTTATCCTTACCAAATTTATCTGGCTCGATCGCTCGGGGCCGATGCCATTTTGTTAATTGCAGCCATCTTGACTGATACGGATCTGCAATATTTCTTGAAGATTATTAATGCCTTGGGAATGACGGCGCTGATTGAGGTGCATACCTTGGCCGAATTAGACCGGGTTTTAGCCCTGGATGGGGTGAAATTGGTGGGGATCAATAATCGGGATTTGGCCACATTTCAAGTGACGCTGGAAACCACGATCGTCCTCTTGGAAAAGCGGGGTGAGCAACTGCGATCGCGGGATATTTTGGTGGTCAGTGAATCGGGCCTGGGCAATCGTTCAGATCTCGATCGAGTAATGAATGCCGGAGCCGGAGCCGTGTTGGTGGGGGAATCGCTGATGCGTCAGCCGGACATGGCCCAAGCGGTCAATAATTTGCTGCATGGCGAAGTCGATCGCGAATGAACCTCTAGCTCAACGCCAACCGGTCAACCGTCCTGATAACGATGGACGGTTGAGCAGTCACCTGCGGTACTGGTGAAGCACCAACAGTTGGGAGGTCAAGGGCTTAGGGCTTGTCGCTAAATCGCTCAAAACCCTGATTACACCGTGACAAGATTGTGGAGGACAAGGGGCTTAAGCCCCTTGTCTGCATTGACCATCGGGGCGTGCAAAGTAGCAATTCAGACTTTTTAAGCATTTCCTTAGAAATCTATTGATTAAAAAATTCGGTAGTGTTGCGGTTCAGTAATGGTGAACGGGTGAAAGCCTTTCTGAGCAAGCCATCTTGCACTGAAAACCATCACTTTGTAGACAATACTAAAGTTTGTTGGATGAATACGAATATGCCGATTAGTTCTCCAAGTTTAGACCAAATTTAGACCAAATTTGCTTGTTAGCGTTACAAATGAATGCCTGAAGCCCTCGTTCAATCTGAAATCAAAATAGCGTTGCTGCCTAAGAGCTAATTTATAAAGAGAAGCTAAAGCCGACTTGGCAGCTCTAAATCCGGTTTTAGGCTAGACCTACCCGAAGCATCACCCAGCTCATGAGTCGTCTCCCGGTCATTGCCAATCCTACCCGCAAA